>JAUXFT010000016.1 GCA_030622755.1 Aestuariirhabdus sp.
AATACTGCTCTTCACTGTAAAGTTTGGGTCGGCGAGGATCATCAAGAGCCCGCCCCTCTCCGATACACACCCTTGTCTCATGCGCGTAGAACTCTTCCTGTTCGAGAAACATCACATCATTAGTAGCCACCAATGCACAACCGCTTCGCCCGGCCAAGGCAACCGCCTGATGCAAATGATCCTCATCTCCCGTTCTTCCGGTACGCTGCACTTCAAGATAGAAACGATCTCCAAAAACGGTTCGCCACTCCTCAAGCAGCGCATCAGCATCACCGGGATTACTTCCCATCAAAGCCTGTCCAATCTCGCCTTGTCGTGCACCACACAAGACAATTAACCCCTCCGCCGCACTTTTTACCCACGCTCTCTGAACGATAGCCTGCCCTTGCTTCTGGCCGTGCTGGTATCCGCGGGATATAAGCTCAGTCAAATTCCGATAACCGGTAGCATCTTTCACTAATAGCAACAAACGAGTTGGTGGTAACGCCGGATCTTCGTTGGCTACCCACATATCTGCCCCGCAAATCGGCTTAATACCAGTCTCCATTGACAGGGTATAAAATTTAACCAGTGCAAAGAGATTGGATTGATCCGTCATAGCAACCGCCGGTATACCTGCAGCAGATACTGCATTGATCAGTGGTTTAAGGCGAACCAGACCATCAACGAGGGAATACTCTGTGTGCAAGCGCAGGTGTACAAACGATAAGGACATAACGAGATCTATCTACCTGAATGGTGAGCATCTATCTTAGCAGTACCCAAAGCATTGGTTAACCGCTAGAATGATTAGCTTAACAATTATGAGAGTGAATCTCGGCAGGATGCCGCATTCCAATATGCCGCATGCAGGAACCTGCCACTTATGCTGAATAACTGCTCACCACGAGCCAAACGAACACTTCTTTCAATCGCGTTCATCTTGCTATCGCTTCCCCCGCAATCCGCGTTTCCCGACACTTGCAATACACTTACATTTACGGGCAACGCCGAATACCCGCCCATACTTTGGCGAGATCGCGACAATCCGGACAGACTGACGGGAGTAGCCGCAGAAATTCTTGAGAAAGCCCTGAAAACTGCAAACATCAGCGTTGTCACACAGGATTCCGGGCCCTGGTCCCGGGCACAACAAAATGCACGAAAAGGGGAAGTAGACGGTATAGCAGGGGCATTCTTCACCGAAGAACGCACAGCCTATCTTGACTACATCTTCCCGCCATTTATGAATATCCCGAATGTACTATTCGTGCGGGCTGATAGTACGCTGGATTTCACAAACCGGGAGCAACTAAAAACATTACGAGGAGTAACGCTGATCAATAACAGCTTCGGTCAACGTTTCGACACCTATGCCAGCAACCACCTTAAAATCAGCACCGTACATTCAGTAACGCTGGCCTTCAAAATGCTTTTAGTGGGTCGCTCAGATTATCTCATCTACGAACTACAACCTGGTCTTGCCTATAGTGACGCGCTGGGAATCAGTAAAGACATTAAGCATCTTGCCCAAAAAGTTAATTCTGAGGATCTTCACTATGCTCTTTCCAAGAAATCCCCTTGCAACACTGCAGAATTAAGAGCCCAACTCGAACATTACTTACACACCGAAGTCACACCAGCTCACATCGAAAAATTAACCACTAAATATCGAAAACTCTGGCAAGAGCAAGCTTCCAGGCCCACCAATAGTTCAAACTAGCTTCAGCAGAGAAAAAATTACACAAATGGAAAAGAGTTTATGCCCCTTACGCTGCATATCGTTTCATTTAGATCCATACCGAACAGGCTACTTAGCCGTACTTCCGGTTTCAATCACCCTGCGTACTGGTGCAAAAGAACGCCGATGATGGGGCGTCACACCTAATCGATCCAAAGCGTCCAAATGAATTTTAGTAGGATAACCTTTATGCCGGGCAATTCCATAGCCCGGAAACTCACGATCAACGGCTAGCATCTCCCGATCTCGAGTGACCTTAGCCAAAATAGACGCTGCAGATATTTCTGCAATTTGACCATCTCCCTGTACTATCGCTTGCGCCTCACAAGGCAATTCCGGGCAACGATTCCCATCAATCAATACCAGCTCGGGTGCTACAGCCAAGCCAGCGACAGCACGCTGCATCGCTAACATCGTTGCATGAAGAATATTCAGTTGATCAATTTCTTCAACGCTCGCCCTTCCCAGGCTCCATGAAAGTGCTTGATCCTTTATCACTTCAAACAAGGCCTCACGTCGCTTTTCTGATAGTTTCTTCGAATCGTTCAACCCGTCGATTAAACGAGATGGATCGAGAATTACCGCAGCTGTTACCACATCACCACAAAGCGGACCACGACCTACTTCATCAACGCCCGCAACCAAACGGCCAGATACAGAGGATGAGTCAAACAATGAGTACTTCATAGTCACTCTTTTTTTATCAATGCTAATACAGCATCTGCAGCGGTGTCACTTGCATTGCGTGCCAGCATGCGGTGAATTTTCTGGTACTCCTCGAGCAACTCATTTCCTCTGCTGAGGCTATCCAACAGCGCCTCGCTAAGCCTTTCTGGCGTCGCATCATTCTGAATAATTTCAGGCACCAGCTCTTTTCCTGCGAGCAGATTGGGTAACGAAAGATAAGGGATTTTAACCAAGCGAGCAGCAATAGCATAGGTTAGTGGAGATACACGGTAAGCAACCACCATAGGTTTCTTGAGCAGAGTTGCCTCCAGAGTTGCAGTACCTGAAGCAATCAAAATGCTATCGGCAGAAGCCATTACTTCACGGGAATGGCCATCAACCAGCTCAATATCCAACTCCGGCGCCAACTCAGCACGGAGCATCTCTACCTGCTTGTAGCGTGCTTCGTTAATGCAGGGAATAACAAATTTAAAGTTTCCCTTTGCTGCACACAGCTTCGCAGCCTGTAAAAATAATGGCGCTAATATTTTCACTTCACCCTGTCGGCTGCCCGGTAAAATAGCCACCAGTTTCTGATCAGGGGCAACCTTAATACCCAAAGTCTTACGCGCCATCTCTGCATTGGTATACATCGGGATCTGATCAGCCAGTGGATGACCAACAAAACTAACCGGAACCTTATGCTTGCGATAAAACTCCGCCTCAAAAGGCAACAGGCAAAGCATATGGTCAATCGACTTTGCAATCTTGAAGATACGTTTTTGACGCCAGGCCCAAACCGATGGACTGACATAATGTGCTGTCGGAATACCAGCCTCTTTCAACTTTCTCTCTACTGGTAGAGTGAAATCCGGGGCATCAATGCCGATAAACAAGTCGGGTGGATCATTCAACATTCGCTTAACAAGTCTACGGCGGATTTTCAGCAGCTCACGAATACGACCGAGCACCTCGACCAATCCCATAACCGAGAGCCTTTCCATCGGAACCAGACTGCTTGCTCCTTGCTCAATCATCAGGGGTCCAGCAATACCTTCAAAGACAACACCGGGACAACGTTGCTTGATAGACTCCATCAGGCTGGCACCGAGAATATCTCCCGAAGCCTCACCCGCCACTATACCGATACGTAAGGTACGGATATCTTTCTTTAACGTAGATGAATCTTTATCCATTGCCGTTTCCATTACAGTACGAACAATCACCGGAATAGCCGATCAATACCTCAACAGAAGCAGGCCACTACAATATGGCCCATGAGAATAAGAAGCGGCTAGCGAACAATGCCTCTAGTTGAGTTCTTCAGGCTATCGATGAACAACTGTAACTCCGGAGCAATATCATCAACTGACTGCAGCTGCTCCAGGGCTTCTTCAAGAGTACGACCTTCACGATAAACCGTTTTATAAGCACGGCGTAACACCTGCAGCAACTGTTTGCTGTAGCCTCGCCTCTTCATACCTTCATAATTCATCCCATTGGCTTTAGCTGGAGAACCAGCCGCCATAACAAAAGCAGGGACATCTTTAAACACCGTAGAGCCGCCGGAAGTCATGCTGTAGGGACCCAGATGGCAAAATTGATGCACTCCGGTCATACCGGATAAAATCGCTCCATCACCGACGATAACATGGCCCGCAAGGGAAGCATTATTGGCAAAGATACAACCATTCCCCACAACACAATCATGGCCAATATGTACATAGGCCATGAACAGGTTATTACTACCGATCGTTGTGACGCTTTGATCCTGTATGGTTCCTCTATGGACCGTACAGCTTTCCCGAAAAATATTATTATCACCAACGACTAATCGTGTTGGCTCATTTGCATATTTTTTATCCTGACAATCTTCACCAATAGAGGCAAATTGAAAGATATGATTATTCTTACCAATAGTGGTAGGCCCCTTGACCACCACATGAGAATTGATCACCGTTCCTTCACCAATTTCTACATCTGCCCCGATCAAGGTCCATGGACCAACAACAACGTTAGCACCAATAATCGCAGAGGGATGCACAATAGCGCCAGAATCAATCTTGGCAGCAGGATCAATATTCTCTGTAGGCTTACTCAAGGTTACAGTTCCTTTTTTGCACAAATAATTTCAGCAGAACTTACCACTTTTCCTTCGACGATCGCCTGACAGGAAAACTTCCAGATATCACGCTTCTGCGCGAGAAATTTAGCTTTTAATTCAAGTTTGTCACCCGGCACTACCGGCTGCCTAAAACGCACTTTGTCAGCGCCAGCGAAGTAATAAACACTATTATCGTCTTTGGTTTTATCACTCATTTTAAAACCAAGAATTCCCGCCGATTGGGCCATCGCTTCAATAATCAGTACGCCTGGCATGATTGGGTGGTCAGGGAAATGGCCAATAAAGAACTCTTCATTACCGCTTACATTTTTATAGCAATCGATAGTTTTGGCCTCAAGGTCAACGCTAACCACCCGGTCTACCAATAAAAATGGATACCGTTGTGGTAAATATTCTTTGATTTTTTCGATGTTCATCATCACAAGTTAAAACCCTGATTCATATGAAAGTTACAATTTTCACGACCAGCTAGGTCTGGTCACTTTCCAGATTTTTAAGGCGTTTGGCCATCTCATCCAACTGCCTGAAGCGAACCGCGTGTTTGCGCCACTCACGTGTCGGCATTACGGCACCGGCACCTGAGGAATAAACTCCCGGTTCCTTAATAGACTTGGTAACAGTACCCTGCCCCATAATTTGTACGTTATCAGCAATATCGAGATGGCCGGCAAAGCCAGCCTGGCCAGCAATGATGCAGCCCTTGCCAATTTTTGTACTACCCGATATGCCTACACATGAGGCAATAACTGTTCCCTCTCCAACGATCACATTATGAGCAATCTGGATAAGATTATCGAGTTTCGCGCCATCTCGGATTTCGGTATTACCCAGGGCACCTCGATCAATTGTAGTATTAGCGCCTATCTCAACGTTATCACCAACAATGACCCCTCCAGTCTGGGCAATTTTATGCCATCCGTCAGGACCTGGAGCCAGCCCAAAACCATCACCACCGATGACAGCCCCACTCTGTATTATACAGTGCTTGCCCAACTTGACTCCGTGATAAACAGTAACATTGGCAAACAAGTGCGTATTTTCCCCCACCACCGAGTTGGCACCAATCACTACTCCGGCATCCAATCGCACCCCGGCACCAATATTCGCACCATCCTCGATCACAACTTTAGGGCCGATTGAGGCAGAATCATCAATTTCTGCAGACGCGCTGATAACAGCGCTCGCATGGATGCCTGCCGACACTCGTGGGCAAGGGTCAAACAAATGAGACAGCTTTGCATAGCCCAAATAGGGATTTGCTAGCACTACTGCATTCCCCTGAAAGTCACTAGCTTCCTTTTCAGTTAGCAGGACAGCTCCCGCCTGCGTAGTAGAAAGGAACTTTGCGTAAACAGGGTTAGCCAGGAAACCAAGGTGCTCAGCAGTAGCATCTTCTAATGTAGCGATACCACGAATACGGTAATCGGGGTCACCTTTTACAGCACCTCCGACACGTTCGGCGATATCCGCCAGGCTGTAGCTAATTTTTTCGTTCATTAACTTTTGCTCCCTGCTCTTTCCAAGCAACGCAAAAGGGGCTGCTAGCCCCTTTTATCAACTACGGGCATGCATCTGCATACCCGATTACTTTAGCCGCCCTGATTAAGGGTTTGAATAACCTTAGTTGTAATATCTGTTTGTGGGCTAGCAAAAATCACTGCTCCACGCTCTAAAACCAGATCATACCCCCCGGCCTTAACGACACTTTGTATCGCTTTATCCAGCTTTGGACGCAAAGTATCAATTTCTATTCGATCCGATTGGGCTTTTTCACTTTGTAACTGCTTGGACTTGTATTCAAAATCCTGGGCGGTACGTTGCAGCTCCAGCTGAAGTGCTTTCTTTTCACTCTCGCTCATTGCTGCTCCGTCACGAGCGAACTTGGCCTGTAAGCGTTTACCTTCATCTTCCAGTTTTTTCAGCTCATCTACCTGAGCGCCAAAACGTGCTTCCGATTTTTTCGCATAAGACTTCGCAGCATCTGATTCAACAAGTGCCATCTGATAATTTACTACCGCTATTTTCATCTCCGCCTGTGCGGTGGCAGATAACCCCAAAGCTAACCCCAAAAAGGCTATTTGCACTAACTTACGCATATTAACTCCTGATTTTAAATTAAGTTTAGAAACTTTGGCCCAGAGCAAACTGGAATACTTCTGTTTCATCACCATCTTCATAATTAAACGGCGCCGCCAGTGAAAAGCTTAACGGTCCCATTCCAGTTATCCAGGTAGCAGAAACACCGACAGAGCCTCGAAGGTCAGCAAAACTCAAATTCGAACAATTAGTAATTGTAGCGCTACTAACTGTCGTACGGTCACAATCTGTGTGAAATGCATTACCCATATCAACAAATACAGCCGAACGTAATGATCGCTGATCCTTTATAAACGGCACCGGAAATAGAACTTGCGCAGTAGTTTCTACCAGTATATTACCACCGATAGAATCTATCTCACCATCGCTATCCAGGGCCTGTGGGCCCAATGAGTTATCAGCGTATCCTCGTATGGAACCAAAACCACCTGCAAAATAGTTTTCAAAGAATGGCATTATACTGGTATCACTATAGGCATCCGCGTAACCCATATTACCTTTAAGATTCAACGTCAATGTACGCGTTAATGGGAAGAAAATCTGGCCACTGTAGTTAAGTTTGAAGTAAGTGGTATCACTTCCAGGGATGGCTACTTGCGCAGACAGGGAATTTGAATTACCCCGCGTTGGCAAAACCCCACTATTTAATGTCGAGCGTGCCCAGGAAATACCGGTTTTCCAATTCAGGTAGCTACTACCCTCTTTTGAAATAAATTCGCGTACCACAAATGCAGCATCACTACCTTGTTTGATCGTAAGATCTTCCGGTCCAAAACTAAAACCAAGACGTGTGATGTCATTAATTGGATAACCGAAACTAACACTACCACCGTAGGCATCGGTGGAGTAATTGGATATATCCGTACTGTCGTAATCAGTCGCTCGGTAAAATGCATTGAAGCCACGACTAACACCATCAACGGTATAGTAGGGGTTCATATAACCAAAGCTATAAACCGTTTGGTATTCACTGGTATTCAGACCGATATTTACCTGATTACCAGAACCCAAAAAGTTATTTTGCTGCACGTTACCAGCCAGGATCAGGCCACTTCCTGAAGAGAAACCGAGACTTGCAGACACACTACCCGACGCCTGCTCTTCAACAGTATATTCCACATCAATCTGGTCCGTAGTACCCGGTACCGACGGGGTTTCAACATTCACGGACTTAAAAAAACCTAATCGATCCAGGCGAGTTTTGGAACGTTCAATCTCAAAGGTAGACGCCCAGCTTCCTTCCATCTGGCGCATTTCCCGACGTAACACCTCGTCCTGAGTTTTTATGTTACCAATGAAGGTAATGCGTCGCACATAAGCGCGCTTACCAGGGTCAACGAAAAAGGTTACTACGACCGAGTTATCTTCTTCATTTGGCTGAGGAATACCCTGCACGTTAGCGAAGGTGTAACCCTCATTACCCAGACGCCTGGAAATCAATTCCTCTGTGGAGGTCATAACTTTGTTGGAAAAGGTTTGTCCCTCTCTAACAAGCAACAGAATTCGCATCTGCTCCTCAGGAATAATCAAATCGCCGGCAAGCTTTACATCAGAGACGGTGAAACGTTTGCCTTCATCAATATTCACGGTCAGAAATACACTGTCTTTATCAGGTGCAATAGAAACCTGTGTAGATAAGATATTGAAATTCAGATAACCGCGATCCAGATAGAACGTCCGCAATCGTTCAAGGTCACCAGAGAATTTTTCTCGAGAGTATTTATCATCACTACTGTACCAGGACAGTATATTGGTTTCCTTCAACTCAAACAGGTCCTCCAGTTCTTCATCTTCAAATAACGTATTACCTACGATATTGACATGACTTATGGAAGCTACCGGCCCTTCTTTAACATTAATAGAAACTGCAACCCGGTTACGCGGCTGGGGGCTGACACTGGCATCAATTTTTGCACCATAGCGGCCCTGAGCGACATACTGTCGCTGCAATTCCATCTGAACACCTTCCAGGGTTGCCTGTTGGAAAATTTCACCCTGAGCAAGACCTGCTTGTTTCAGACCATCCAGTAAGGCTTCCGTCTCAAGCGCTTTGTTACCCGTAATATTGATATCACTGATAGAAGGCCGCTCTACGACCGTGACAACCAACACATCACCATCACGGTCCATCCGGATATCCTGGAAATAACCGGTTTGAAATAGCTGGCGAGTTGCGGCAGCAACTCTCTGATTATCAATATCATCACCAACGTTGATTGGCAAAGCGTTGAAAGCATTACCGGCAGAAATACGTTGCAGTCCGTTTATTCTGATATCGGAAACTACAAAGGCTTGAACCACACCTGCCAATGGCAGTAACAGTGTGGCCAACAACAGCATCAGCAAATTTCGTTTCATGAAATCCGTAAACATCCAGGGAATTTTATTTGTTCATTTGAACCAGACAATACCTGGTTCCCCCAAGCAGCAAAACTATAAACGGGTGAAATCGTTATAGAGCGCCAACATCATTAACATCGCAATAAAACCCAGGCCAATTTGATATCCAAAGGCCTGAACCTTATCTGACACAGGACTGCCCTTTACCCACTCCACCAGGTAAAAAAGCAGATGCCCTCCATCCAATATCGGCACGGGGAGTAAATTGAGAACCCCAAGGCTAACGCTAATAATGGCGAGAAAGTTCAAAAAACTTTCCAATCCAGACTTCGCCGATTCGCCCGCCACTTTAGCAATGGTTATTGGGCCACTCAAGTTTTTTACCGAAACAATTCCGGAAAGCATTTTCCGAATGGAATCAAGCGTCAACGTCGTGACCGTCCAGGTTTTCTTCATCGCTGGAATTATCGCACCGATTGCTCCATAGCTAATCGTTCGTTTGAGAGATTCAGGCCACTCAACTGGCTCTGCACCGGCACCAATATAACCAGTCACTGAACCTTCATGGGTACGCTTGGCAGGAATAAGGTCAAGCTGAACGATGGCTCCATTTCGCTCAACCTCTACCCTTATCACTTGCTCAGGGCTCTCCTTGATCAACGCCACCCAGGCAAACCAGTCCTCTACCAACGTGCCATTAGCACTGATGACTTTATCACCAACTTGCAATCCGGCTTGTACAGCCCTCTCTCCCTCTAACAACACCCCGATAACTGCAGGCACCTCTGGGCGATAAGGTGTAATCCCCAAGCTCTCAAGCGGGTTGGGTCGATCGGCACCCGCCAACCAATTATCCAGTGGAAGACTCTTTAATTGATCACTACGCTGATAATCTCCCTGAAGCGCATCAGGCTTAACGCCAATTTCAATCGCGCCACTATCTCCAAGATGAGCTAGCAATCCTAACAGGGCTTCATCCCAACTATTGACGGGATTCCCGGAGATGCTCACCACCTCATCTCCGGATTTCAGTCCAGCCTGGGCAGCCGGGGAACCCGGCTCTACATTGCCAATTATCGGCACCACAGTTTTAACACCAACCACAAACATTAACCAAAACGCGGCAATGGCTAATAAAAAGTTCGCTAACGGGCCGGCCGCCACAATAGCAATACGCTGAATCACGCTTTTGCTATTAAAAGAGAGATGGCGTTCTGAATCAGGCACCTCACCTTCTCGCTCGTCCAGCATTTTTACGTAGCCACCCAACGGGATTGCCGCCACAACAAACTCCGTTCCATGCTTGTCATAACGAGACCACAACGGGGATCCAAAACCTACCGAAAACTTCAACACTTTGACGCCACAACGACGAGCCACCCAGAAATGACCGAACTCATGGAAAGTAACCAATATTCCCAAGGTTACAATAGTAGCCAGTACAGTTTGTATTAAGTCCATCAAACCGATCCTTTTGAAAATAGCCCGCTGGCCAGCAATTTATTTGCGCTATGACGTGCATCCGCATCTGCAGCCAACACCAGGTCAAGGTCTGAAGCAGGCCGACTATCGACATCATTCAATACCGCTTCATTAAGGCGGGCTATGTCGAGAAAGCCTATCTGACCTGCCAGGAACGCTGAAACCGCAACCTCATTAACTCCATTAAGGATCGCCATTGCCGTTCCGCCAGCAGAAACCGCGTCCATCGCCAGCTTCAAACAGGGAAACCGACCATAATCTGGCGTTGCAAAATCCAATCGCCCTAGCTTAACCAGATCTAAGGGTGACACTCCGGAATCAATACGCTCAGGCCATGCCAAACCATAGGCAATTGGCGTACGCATATCCGGATTACCAAGCTGAGCAAGCACTGAACCATCGACGTAATCAACCATGGAATGAACGATACTTTGCGGATGAATCACTACTTCAACCTGATCTGGAGTCAATCCAAACAACCAGCAAGCTTCAATTGCCTCCAAACCCTTGTTCATCATGGTGGCAGAATCAACTGAAATTTTACGCCCCATTGGCCAATTGGGATGCGCACAGGCTTGATCGGGTGTTACCTTAGTTAACTGATCAATTGGTGTGGTACGGAACGGCCCTCCGGAGGCTGTCAGCAAGATTCTGCGAATACCAACCCGGGCCATACCTTCCATGTAATTAGCGGGTAAGCATTGATAGATCGCATTATGCTCGCTATCAATCGGTAACAAGCACGTTCCGCTGCGCTTTACGGCGTCCATAAACAGCGCACCGGACATCACCAGTGACTCTTTATTTGCCAGCAATACGCGCTTACCGGACTCAATAGCCGACAAAGTGGGTAACAGACCTGCAGCACCGACAATCGCAGCCATAACTACATCGGCTTCATCTGCACCAGACACTTCCTGCAAGCCGGCAAGCCCCGCCAACACGTCAGTTTTCAGCGCTGAAGCCGCTATTAGCTGAGCCAGTTCTGCTGCTGAGTTTTCATCAGCCATCACCGCATATTGAGGTTTATACTCAAGACACTGCTGATACAGTAACTCCACCTGACGATTAGCCGTCAAGGCAAACACTCTATACAGCTCGGGATGGCGACCAATTACATCGAGGGTACTCCGGCCGATCGAGCCAGTTGCACCCAAAACAGTGACATTTTGCACCAAGGTTATTTCACCCATCATAGAAAACAATAGCTACGTATTACGTATCCAGGTAATTCACGAATTACCCGCCAACAACACTAGCGCCAAGGTGAATACCGGCACGGCTGCAGTCAGGCTATCGATACGATCCAGTATACCACCATGGCCCGGCAGCAACTGACTACTATCCTTAATGCCTCGCTCGCGCTTGAACATGCTTTCGGACAGGTCACCCAACACGGACACTAGCGCCACCAAGAAGCTAACCAGCATCAACTGCCACACCGAAGCAAAAGGAAGGTATGGAGATGCAATATAAGCAACCAGCGCAACTACTGCCAAACCGCCAGCAACACCTTCCCAGGTCTTTTTAGGGCTAACCTGGGGAGCAAGCTTGTGGCGCCCCAGGTATTTTCCTGAAAAATAAGCCCCGACATCCGCCCCCCACACCAGAAATAAGAGGAACATTATCAAAATCCAGCTATCGGCATGAAGTTTCATCTGAACCAGGCCGACCCAGGCAGGGACCAATACCAACAACCCTAGAACCAATTTTAACGGGCCTGAGTTCCATGAGGCTTTACTTGCCGGATAACTCAACACCAACAACAAAGCGAGAACCCACCAGCCTGCTGCAACCCACAATACGGGTAGAACAGAAGCCGGGGTAATAACCGTCAGCAAGACCACAACAAAGATCGCATAAATAATACGCTGCCACTGAGCAGCATAACCCGAGAGGTTACTCCACTCCCAGGCACCCAGTGCAATAACAGCACCTATAAACCATGAAAACTGTTGAGGTGGCAAAAAAAACACGCCACCCAAGGCCAAAGGGGCCAGTATCAAAGCGGTAATAATTCGTTGTTTTAACACTATTAAATTCCTGGATGTTCATTACTTTTACCGAACCTGCGTTGACGCCCACTGTAATCTACAAGAGCTTCGCGGAACTGGTCCGGACCAAAATCTGGCCACAGCGTTGATGTAAAAAAAAGCTCGGCGTACGCAAATTGCCACAACAAAAAATTGCTGATGCGGTGATCACCACCGGTCCGTATGCATAAATCAGGGAGCGGAAGGTTTTCGGTACTGAGGTGAGATTGCAGAAGACCCGCCGTAATCTGCTCTGGCTCCAACTCATTTGACCTCACTTTTTCGGCCAGCTGGCGGCAAGCTTCGGTAATATCCCAGTGCCCTCCATAGTTGGCTGCAATTGCCAAAGTGACACGAGAGTTTTCTGCTGTCAGCTCTTCCGCCTGCCGAATATGTTGCTGAATTTCATCGCTGAACGCACTGATATCGCCAAGCACTTTCAAGCGAATCTGGTTTTTATGCAAACGGCGCGTTTCTTTTTTCAGCATCTGAAGAAACAGCCCCATCAGTCCACGAACCTCATCAGCAGGCCTCTGCCAATTCTCACTACTAAAAGCGAAAAGGGTCAACACCTCTATACCATAATCATCACAGGCCTCTATGACACTCCTGACCGCCTCAACACCGGCTCTATGGCCCATAATGCCAGGCAGCATCCTTTTTTTTGCCCATCGATTATTTCCATCCATGATAATGGCAACATGACGTGGCACATTCTGGATAGGTGGCAAACTGTTTGAGGAAAGGTCAGACATCGATCAATTTTCTACCATATGTAGTCAAAGTTGATTCAAATTCACCTACCTTGGGCAGGAAAAAGCTCCAACGAACGAACAGTCATTATGCTTGAAGACTTAAGAAACAGGAAGAAAAACGCCCGCTAATAGCGGGCGTTTCATCAAACGGAATCTCTATATTTCCAGCAGATCGGCTTCTTTAACTTGAAGCGCCTTATCAATATCTGCCACATATTTGTCGGTCAATTTTTGGATCTCATCGTGTGCACGATGATCATCATCCTCACTGATCTCTTTTTCCTTCAGCAGATCTTTGATATCACCCAATGCATCACGACGAATATTGCGCACAGCAACTTTTGCTGATTCTGCATCCCCACGGGCCTGACGAGTATACCCCTTACGGGTCTCTTCGGTGAGAGGCGGTAAAGGAAGGCGAATCAAATCACCTGATGTGGAAGGGTTCAAACCCAAATCAGACTTTAAAATGGCCTTCTCAATCTCCGGAACCATATTCCTTTCCCAGGGAGAAATGGCCAGTGTGCGACCATCCTCGACGGTGATGTTAGCAACTTGACTCAACGGTGTATCATTGCCGTAATAGCTAACACTGATACCATCAAGCAAACTCGGATGAGCACGTCCGGTTCGGATCTTCGCAAATGCTACATCCAGAGAATCAACACTCTTCTTCATCCTGGCATTAGCGTCGGATTTGATTTCATTAATCATTTCTCACCCCCGTAAACCAGTGTGCCTTCGCTGCCTCCAAGAACCAGATTAAGCAGGGCACCAGGCTTATTCATATTAAAAACTCGCAACGGCATCTGGTGATCCCGTACCAGACAAATTGCAGTCAGATCCATTACACCCAATTTACGATCCAGAACCTCATCATAACTGAGGCTATCATACTTAACGGCCTCCGGGTTCTTAACCGGATCAGAATCGTAAATACCATCCACTTTTGTCGCTTTGATCACGACATCCACATCAACCTCTATGCCGCGCAAACAAGCTGCCGAATCTGTCGTAAAAAAGGGATTACCAGTTCCAGCAGAAAAGATAACGACATCTCCTCCACTCAGAAAACGCAACGCTGCACGGCGATCATAGTGATCAACCACACCGCTCATCGGTATAGCCGACATGACTCGCGTAGCAATATTGGAGCGCTCAAGCGCATCTCGCATAGCCAAAGCATTCATCACCGTAGCCAGCATACCCATATGATCACCGGTCACGCGATCCATTCCAGCCGCGCTCAATGCAGCCCCCCGGAACAGATTACCACCTCCGATTACCAGCCCAACCTGAACACCAATACCGATAAGCTGACCAATTTCCAGAGCCATACGATCAAGCACTTTGGGATCTATGCCAAAAGCCTCATCACCCATTAACGCCTCTCCACTAAGCTTTAGGAGAATTCTTTTATACTTGGGCTGTCTATCGCTTGCGGGCATATTCAAGATTCCTTACTGGAAATTAGCTGGAACATAGACCTCTGCCGAGGGAAGCATTGAATTCCTCCCCAGACAGAGTCAGAAGTAAATTAGCCCTTAAGCTGAGCAGCAACCTCTGCCGCAAAGTCCACTTCTTCTTTCTCAATACCTTCACCAACTTCAAAGCGTACGAAAGCAACAACTTCAGCGCCAGCATCTTTCGCCAACTTACCTACCTTAACTTCCGGGTTTTTAACGAAAGGCTGTTCTACCAGGCTGTTCTCAGCAAGGAACTTATTGATGCGGCCGCCCATCATCTTCTCAACGATTTCTGCTGGCTTGCCTTCCATGTCTGGCTGAGCCTTGATGATCTCTTTCTCTTTTTCAACGATCTCCGCAGGCATTTCGTCTTTGTTAACCACACTCGGGTTAATGGCAGCTACGTGCATAGCGATATCTTTCGCCAGCGCCTGATCACCACCTTTCAGTGCAACCAGTACTGCGATACGGCTGTTACCGTGAACATAACCACCAACTACATCGCCTTCCACAACGGAAATACGACGCGGAGAGATGTTTTCACCTATTTTTTGAATCAGTGCCTGACGTGAATTTTCGATATCACCTTCAACCAGCTTGGCAACATCGGCCTCACCGGAAGCCATCGCCGCATCAGCGAACTGATTGGCAAAACCCAGGAAATTCTCGTCACGAGCTGCAAAATCAGTCTCGCTATTTACTTCAACCAGCACACCTTTGCTAGCATCATCTGCAAGACGTACCATTACCACACCTTCTGCTGCAGTACGGCTGGCCTTCTTAGCGGCTTTAGCCTGACCAGACTTACGCATCTCGTCGATTGCTGCCTCAATATCACCGCCAGCTGCGGTCAGTGCTTTCTTACACTCCATCATGCCTAAACCGGTACGGTCACGCAGTTCTTTTACTTGCGCTGCAGAAATAGCTGCCATTTTAATGCCCTCGAATTATTGGTCCAACCGAATACAAAGTCGCTATCGAACAAAAAGTAAGTGCCAGCAACTTCGTTAGAATATCAATCAGAAAAAGGGGGCCAAGCCCCCTTTTTTTATCTACATGCCAGTCGGCATGTAATGCCGACTAGCCTTCAGCAGGCTTTTCAGCTGCTACTTCAGTCTCAGCGACGGCAACTTCAACGAACTCTTCTTCGTTGCCAACGCTGACAGCAGCACGACCTTCAGTCACGGCGTCAGCCATGGCTTTAACGTACAGCTGGATCGCACGAATCGCATCATCATTACCTGGAATGATGTAATCAACGCCATCAGGGTTGCTGTTGGTATCAACGATTCCAATTACTGGAATACCCAGCTTGTTAGCTTCGGTAATAGCGATGCGCTCATGATCCACATCCACTACGAACAATGCATCTGGCAAACCGCCCATATCCTTAATACCACCCAGACCACGCTCCAGCTTTTCGAGGCGGCGCGCGCGCATCAGGGCTTCCTTCTTGGTCAACTTCTCGAAAGTACCATCCTGGCTTTGAATTTCAAGCTCACGCAAACGACGGATAGACTGACGAATAGTCTTGTAGTTGGTCAACATACCACCCAACCAACGGTGATCTACGAAAGGCATACTTACACGACCGGCTTCCTCACGGATAACCTTACCTGCAGCACGCTTAGTACCAACGAACAGAACCTTGTTCTTGCATTGAGCCAAACGCTCAACGAACTTCAGAGCATCATTAAATGCTGGCAGAGTATGCTCGAGGTTGATGATATGAATCTTGTTACGAGCTCCAAAGATGTACTTATCCATCTTAGGGTTCCAGTAACGGGTCTGGTGTCCAAAGTGAACGCCCGCTTTGAGCATTTCACGCATACTTACTTGAGCCATAGGTTTCTCCTGAACTCGGGTTAGGCCTCCATATACCCCATAATTCAACCCATTTAAGGGCACCCGGAATTATGTGTCGGTATATGTGTGGAGTTATTTTGCCGATCGGCACTTCCCTCTAAAAAAGAGGTGTTTTAACGACGGCGCGCGCTTTATACCATAAATTCACCCCGACAGGAAACCTGTTATATACCGGATTCGCTAAATCAACTGCACCGAATTCACGAATACACACCCCACCCCTTATACAGAATCACCGCCTTTGCTAGAATGATCACCAACCTGACTTCCTGCCACAGAAATATTCGCAGGCTCATCTCTTAGCCAATACCTATTACTTATGACCGTCACCATTAAGACATCTATAGAAATTGAAAAAATGCGGACCGCCGGACGACTGGCAGCCGAGGTCCTCGATATGATCGCTCCCTCTGTGCAAGCCGGAATATCCACCGGTGAACTGGATCGCATATGCCATGATTACATTGTTAACAAACAGCAAGCGGTTCCTGCCCCCCTCAACTATCACGGGTTTCCCAAGTCTATCTGCACGTCTATTAATCACGTGATATGCCACGGCATTCCCAGCGATGACAAGATCCTTAAAAATGGTGACATCATTAATGTCGACATTACCGTCATCAAAGATGGCTACCATGGCGATACCAGCATGATGTTTTGTATAGAAGAAACCCAGAAATTCGCTCAGCGCCTATGCCGCGTTAGCCGCGAATGCATGTATCTAGGCATTAATCAGGTACGACCCGGCGCCCGGCTCGGTGATATCGGCGAAGTCATTGCCAGGCATGCCCACAAACATAATTATTCTGTGGTTGAAGAATACTGCGGTCACGGTATTGGTAAAGAGTTTCACGAAGAACCACAGGTTCTCCATTACGGTAAGGCCGGCACAGGCATGGAATTACGTGAGGGCATGACCTTTACTATTGAGCCAATGATTAACGCCGGCAAAAAGTTCACCAAACTCAACAAAAATGATAGCTGGACAGTTACCACCAAAGACAAGCGTCCATCAGCTCAATGGGAGCATACCATTCTGGTCACCAGTGACGGCTTTGAAATCCTCACACTTCGAGAGGGAGAAACGCCTCCCAGCATTGCCTAAGTATATTTAAGTATTATTGCGCAAAAGCAGCTTGCGCAGACAGTCTTCATTAAAACCGCCAATTTTGTAATGTGAGAACAGATGCATAACCTTATCGATGAACAACAACTCACCACTGAACTGTTTAATAAAGGTCAATTTCGCGCAGAATTAACCATCGCATCCAGCTCCATTCCCGCTTATAAAAAGAGCATTCGTCAGGCACAGGAAACTTTGGACCGCTGGTTTCATGAAGGCAGGGACATTCGTGATCTTATTCATGCACGAACCTGGCTTATTGACCAGATTCTGAACCTGGCCTGGAATCATTTTGATTGGGGCAACACAAACGATGTTTCTTTGGTTGCCGTTGGCGGATATGGCCGCGGTGAATTACACCCCCAATCCGATATTGACCTGCTTATTTTACTGCGTAAAAACAACCATGGACGCTATCGCGAAAATATAGAATGTTTTCTCACTCTGTTATGGGATATCAACCTGGAAGTTGGGCAAAGCGTACGATCGATAAAAGAGTGCGGAGCAGAAGCTGCCAAAGATCTTACGGTTATTACCAACCTACTCGAATCACGCACCCTTGAAGGCAGTGATCTGCTACGCGAAACAATGCTTAAAAAGATTCATGTCGACAAGATGTGGCCTAGCAAACTATTCCTGAAAGAGAAGTATAAAGAGCAACGCACCCGTCATCGTAAATTCAATGATACTGAATACAATCTGGAACCCAACGTCAAAAACTCCCCCGGAGGGTTACGCGATACCCAAATGATCATGTGGGTAACTCGCCGCCACCATGGAGCAGAGTCCGCCAGAGATCTCGTCGATCTCGAATTCCTGACAGAATCAGAGTACCAGATCCTCATGGAAGGACAGGCGTTTCTATGGCGGGTCCGCTGGGGTTTACATATGCTGACAGGTCGGGCTGAAGACCGCCTGCTTTTTGACTATCAAAAACCGCTGGCCGAAATGTTTGGCTACGAAGACAACCGTCGAAGCCTTGCGGTAGAACTTTTCATGCAAAAATATTTTCAGGTTGTGCTCGGATTGGCCGAACTTAACGACCTGTTACTGCAACATCTCGACGATATGATTCTTTCGGCCGACAAAGAGGATAATGTCATTCCGCTTAATCCTCGCTTTCAGGTGCAGAAAAACTATATAGAAGTAGTTTCAGATGATGTATTTACGAACACTCCCTTCGCCATACTGGAACTCTTCGTATTAATGACTCAAAACCCGTTCATTCAGGGAGTAAAAGCGTCGACAATCCGTCTTATTCGCGAGCAACGCCACCTGATTAACCAAGAATTTCGTGAAGATATCTGTAATACCACGCTCTTCCTTGAGTTGATGCGTGCGCCCTACGGCTTAACCGTCAACCTGCGCCGCATGGTTCGCTGGGGAGTGCTGGGACTGTATTTACCCGAATTTGGAAAAATCATTGGCCAGATGCAACACGACCTTTTCCATACGTACACGGTGGATGCTCACACCCTGCTGCTCATCAAATTTCTACGATCTTTCAGCTATAAGGAAAACAAAGAGCAATTTCCTGTTGCCTCAAAAATCATGAAAAAGCTCCCCAAGCCTGAACTGATATTTATTGCCGGGCTATATCACGACATAGGCAAAGGACGCGGTGGAGACCACTCTGAACTCGGCGCAGTCGATGCGCATGCTTTTTGCGAACGCCATCATTTGAGTGAATGGGATGCATCCCTGGTTTCCTGGTTGGTGCAATCACATCTGTTAATGTCCACCACCGCGCAACGCCAGGACCTTTCAGATCCCGATGTAATCAACAGCTTTGCCCAGCTCGTCGGTGACCGGGTACACCTGGATTACCTTTACGCGCTCACTGTAGCCGACATCAATGCTACCAATGCAACGCTTTGGAATAGCTGGCGAGCATCCCTTCTGCGCCGCCTTTATATGGAAACCAGGAATGCCTTGCGCAGAGGACTCGAAAACCCCTTGAATGCACAGCAAAGCATACAAGACACTCAACAGACCGCACGCGATCAACTTGCTGATGAGCTGTCCGATGAGCAAATCAATGCCATCTGGGACACACTCAATGATGAGTATTTTCTCCGTCATTCAGTCCGTGATGTAATCTGGCACGCCCTCCAGATTGCCAAGCATCAAAGTAAAGCACCCCTTGTTCTGGTCCGGGAAACCACCGAACGTACCTTCGAGGGAGGCACCAAAATATTCATCTACACTCCGGATTTCGATGAATTATTTGCAGCCAGCACCACCGTTATCGATCAACTTAACCTGGATATCCAGGACGCTCGAATCATGACCTCTAACGCAGGTTTTTGTTTCGACACATTTATTGTACTGGAACTGGACGGTACACCTATAGGCAACAACCCGAGACGAACTGAAGAGATTAAAAACACGCTCACCGAAGCATTGAACCACCCTGAAGATTATCCACTGGTCGTTCGTCGCCGAACCCCTCGCCAGTTAAAGCATTTTAGCTATCCGGCAGAAATTACCATCAGTAACGATCCAGTCATTCAACGTACCGTTCTCGAAGTCGTTGCGCCAGACCGACCTGGCTTGCTGGCATTGCTTGGACAAGCTTTTATGGATCTGGACATCTCTATACACAACGCCAAAATTGCCACGCTAGGGGAACGTGTAGAGGATGTTTTTATTATCAGCGATCAACATCAACGCCCTATTGAAGACCCCGAACTTTGCCAGACAATCTGTGACACATTACGTGAGATCCTGGACAACCACACTCGGGAAAATGAATCCCAGTCACGTACCACCATCAGTACTGCTCACTAAATTACTAAGCTTTTGCGCTATTAACCATCGGACAAGCAACGCACCATGAATCCAGATTTAGACAAACTGCATCCCTATCCGTTTGAGAAACTAGCCACCCTCAAGAACGGATTGCAGCCGCCTACCGAACTGGAACACATCGCCCTTTCAATTGGAGAACCAAAACACGCTGCTCCTCAATTTGTTGTAGATGAGCTTAGCTCCAGCCTCGAAGGTTTAAGCTTTTACCCAACCATCAAGGGGCAACCAGAGCTCAGAGAAGCTATTGCAAACTGGTTGTTCCAGCGATTTCAGTTGAATGCATTGCCAAGCATAGAACAGGAAGTGCTGCCGGTAAGTGGTACTCGAGAAGCCCTGTTTTCGTTTACCCAAGCCGTAGTGGATAGAAGCAAGAAACCGCTTGTGATTATGCCCGCACCTTTTTACCAAATATATGAAGGCGCAGCTTACCTTGCCGGAGCTGAGTGCCTGTATGTACCCTGCAAAGAAGAGAATAATTTTCTACCGAATTATGACCAGATCACCGATGAACAATGGCAACGCTGCCAACTACTGTTTATTTGCTCACCTGGAAATCCCACCGGAGCGGTAACCCCCCTGACCACGCTAATAAAACTCATTAAACTGGCCGATCAACATGACTTTATTATCGCCGCCGATGAATGTTATTCAGAAATTTACACCAACGAGGGTGAAGCACCTGTTGGTATACTGCAAGCCTGTGCGCATCTTGGCCGCAACAACTACCAACGCTGCGTTGCCTTTCACAGTCTATCCAAACGCTCTAATCTACCCGGACTAAGATCCGGGTTTGTCGCCGGTGATGCACACATCCTGAAGCCCTACTTGCTATATCGTACCTATCAGGGTGCAGCTATGCCCATACAACACCAACAAGCCAGCATCGCGGCCTGGAACGATGAACAGCACGTTAAAGAGAACAGAGAGCTCTACCAACAAAAATTCGCACATATCATCAATGTCTTGAGTGATGTTATCGAGGTACAGGCACCGGATGCAGGCTTCTATCTGTGGTTAAAAACACCATCTGGAATAAATGACGAACAATTTGCTCAACAACTATACGCACAACAAAACATCACCGTACTACCTGGCAGCTATCTGGCAAGAGATCATGAAGGCAGAAATCCTGGTAATAATCGCGTTCGGATGGCACTGGTTGTCTCTCTCGAAGAGTGCCAGCAGGCGGCCCAACGCATTCACCGATTCATTTCATCATTGAAGTAAAATATTATGTTAACCATGTATGGCATCAAAAATTGCGACACCATCAAAAAGGCACGAAAATGGCTTGATGAAGCTGGCATCGATTATGTTTTTCATGATTATAAAAACGAAGGTGTACCTTCAGAAAAATTTACTGCGCTTCTCGGTGAACTTGGATGGCAACAACTAATAAACCAGCGCGGAACAACATGGCGAAAACTACCTGCAGAGGTTCGCAATTCAACCAACAATGACAAGGCACTCACTATGATAGGTGAAAACAGCTCATTAATAAAACGTCCGCTATTGGTAGACGGTGATCGCAACCTGCTTGGATTTAAAGCGGAACAATATCAAAACTTTTTTAATAAATAACAATGACAGGACTCCCCATGAGCAATCAATTTTTCAGCTTTGCAATCGGCCTTGGCTCTAAAAACAACAAGGGTAAATGGTTAGAAGTGTTCTACCCCAGCCCTATATTTGATCCCTGCCCTGAACTGATACGCAAACTTGGCGACACCATTGGTTACACCAATGGTAACCAGGCCATCGAACTTAACCAGGAGCAGCTAAACGACTTGCGCGACACCTTCGCTGAGAGCGACCTTAAAGAGCAATCTGACATCATGGATCAATTGGTACAAAGTCGCCAGCCCGCCGTTGCCACTATCCTTGAAGACGACAGCGCACCAACATCTACCCCGGAAGCCTACCTCAAACTGCACCTGATTTCGCATCGTTACGTTAAACCCCACGGGACCAACTTATCTGGGATATTCCCCTTATTACCCAACGTCGCCTGGACCAACAAGGGAGCCATTGACCTGGATGAATTAGCACACAGGCAACTCGAAGCGCGCGCCAGAGGAGAGGTTCTGGAAGTGTCTTCGGTCGATAAGTTTCCAAAAATGACCAATTACGTCGTACCAACTGGGGTTCGAATTGCGCATACGGCCCGTGTAAGGCTCGGCGCCTATATCGGCGAAGGCACCACCATCATGCACGAAGGCTTTGTGAACTTTAATGCAGGTACTGAAGGCACCAGCATGGTAGAAGGTCGTATTTCAGCGGGCGTTATCGTTGGCAAAGGATCCGATCTTGGTGGCGGCTGCTCAACCATGGGGACTCTTTCCGGCGGTAATGATATCGTCATCTCTGTTGGTGAGGGATGCCTATTGGGTGCCAATGCTGGCCTTGGAATTCCCCTAGGCGACCGCTGCACCATCGAAGCCGGCCTGTATGTAACCGGAGGCTCAAAAGTCAACTTGCTAGACGATCAGGGGGAAATCGTTGAAGTGGTTAAAGCTGGAACACTGGCAAGCAAATCCGACTTATTGTTCCGCCGCAATTCAATCAGTGGTGCTATTGAATGCAAAACCAACCGCTCTGCCATTGAATTAAACGAAGAGCTACACGCTCATAATTAACCTGCTATTTGGGGGAATCTGATCAGGTCTCTCTACTTGGAACGATTGCGCTGAGCACTATTACGATGGGGCAACGATAAAAAACGTTGCCCCAGCTTGTATAACTGGTATAAAAACTTTTCTTCTAATTGCTTCGATTGACGTTGCTGCGCCTTCAACTCTTGCTCCACCTCCCGGTTTTTTGCCTCCAGCGCAGCACAACGTGCAATTAAAGTAAGTTGACCCTGGAGTTCAGATAACTTTGAGTGTGGCTGAATGTTCCCAAGTTTACACTGTGAACCCTGCAATAAAGCCATTGATTGATAGATTTTATAATACTCTTGCGCAGCAACTTCCCAACCGCCATGCTGCCGAATCCATAATTGCGCGGCTTTTCCGAGCCTTATACGCAGCTCTTCACTGGCTAAAAGCGACTCTACCAATCCTGCAATCTGACTAACGGCTTTGGGTTGAGCAATTAACCCGGAAACCTGATCCTCAAGCAATTCCTTCACACCGCCACCATCTGTCGCAATAACGGCGCAACCTGCGGCCATTGCCTCCATCACCGCAAGTGACAACCCCTCACACCAGGATGTCAGTAAAAACAGATCGAACTGCTCATAAAGGGGTGCAGTGTTTTCAACACTACCAACAAAATGGACTCGATCTATTAACCCCAAAACCTCAACTCGCTGACACAAACTCTCATAAAGCGTTTGATTATTAACCGGGCCCACCAGCACAAAATGAACCTTCGTATACTTTTCACAAATCATTGCCGCGACTTCTACAAAGGTCATTTGGTCCTTCACGGGATCTATACGACCGACATTACCCACGATTATTGCATCGCCCGCCAACCCGAGGTGCTCTCTAAGGTTCAGACTATCTTCTATACCTAATGCACGGTTCTCAAAACCAGCGAGATCCAACCTGTTCACAATTACTTGATTCGGGCGCTGGCATTCAGAGCTAATTAATGTTTCCGCCACTTCCTTCGATACAGATATATAGGCATCACCCATCAGATCGAGCAACGCCATACGTTGTTTATTCGTCCACGGCAGCAAGCGAAACAAACAGCACTCAGCGCCCAACCCAAACAGGTTATGCAAACTCCACAGATGAGGAACCCCCGCTAACCTTGCTGCATAAGCACTATCCCAATGAATAAAGGTATGCGTATTAACCAGCCCAATACCGTGACTGTGAATGTAGTCTGCAATCCTGACTGCTCGATCATGCTGATAGCTCGCGTAACGATGAATACCCAAGGCATTTCGACCAGGGAACACCGGAGCATGCTCCACCAGTGTTTTAATTCCTTTGGCATTTAGAGCACGCTCTAATGAACCATTCTCTGGAAACACTACATGCAAAGAGATACCAAGCCGCTGCAGTCGCGGCAGCAAATTAAGAAGCACCTGACTTACGCCATTGTCGAGCTCAGCACATTGTAGAGCAATCAGGACTGATGGGGCATTTTCAGCCATTTCGGCTCAACCTATCATCGCAACAAAAAATAAAGTCCCTTTAAAAGCAGGAACATCCGAACACTGAACCACTACAAAAAACTGGCGGTAGAGTAAAGTTTAAGCCTGAATATCGGTAACTATAGCGTCAAATGTCTAAAAAAAACCCCAAAGACACCTGCCCTATCTAAAGGTTATATGTTCAATACTATTTTCAAGATGTTGTCTTACCCGCGAAAACTCATCGGCCCCTATTCTGGACACACCCAATTCGGGGTTCAGGCAAGAACCATTTCTGCAATCTTGCAACACAAAAGTCTTAACACCTTCATGAGCCAGGCGATCTCCTAACGCTATTACCTGCGACGGAGTCGTCAAACTCCAGTGCACGGTAATTCGCACCTCATGAGCTACCCCGCTATCGAGCAATAGCCGCAAACTTTGCCAGCTCTTATTACCGCTACTGGCAATGGTAGTGATCGACTCACAATCTGCCGGCAGTCCCTTGATATCAAAACCAACCCAGTCCAGTTTGGGAAGTACACGGGAAAAACGCTCAGGAATGCTACCAGCGGTGTGCAGCGCAACTTTGAATCCCATCGAGCGTACTTCATCAATTGCGGAATCAAGCCCCTGTTGCAGCAATGGCTCACCGCCACTGAACACCACAGCATCCAACAAATTCCGACGCTGTTCCAACAGCTTAATTATCGACTCCCAATTAATCAGTTTTTCGACATCTATGGGAAGTAAATGGGGGTTATGGCAATAATGGCAGCGCCAACTACAACCCTGGCAAAACAAAACAGCGCTCAACTGATCAGGATAATCAGTGGTGCTCATCGGCACCATGCCACCAACCCTTAACGGAACCGGTGGCACGCTGTTTATCATTTCAAAATCAATCAATTAACACGTTCTATGAAGTGTTTACGCTCACCATGCTCCGCTTGCTTACCCGGATTAAACGAGGTTACCGGGCGATGATAGCCCATCACACGGGTCCATATCTCACATCGTTGACGCTCAATATCTGACAATTCCATGACTGTTTGGTTTTTCATTTTTTTGCTCCTGTAAAGCTATGAAACGGCTCGCTGCTGCTGTTGTTTTACTGCTAAACGTTCCTCATCACACCGAGGACAAAACTCATGCTCCCCGTCCAGATACCCATGAGAAGGACAGATTGAAAATGTTGGAGTCACCGTGATATAGGGCAGCCTGAAATTCTCCAGAGAACGTCGCACCAGTTTCTTACACGCCTCGATAGAACTGATTCGCTCATTCATATACAGGTGTAGCACCGTTCCGCCGGTATATTTGCATTGCAACTCATCCTGCATCGCCAATGCCTCAAACGGATCATCGGTATAGCCAACCGGCAACTGGGACGAATTGGTGTAATAAGGTTTTTCGTCGCTACCCGCCTGTAAAATACCCTTGAAGCGTTTGCGATCCTCTTTTGCTAAACGATACGTAGTGCCCTCGGCCGGGGTCGCCTCCAGATTGTACATATGGCCGGTTTCTTCCTGGAACGATTGCATCTGCTGGCGAATATGATCCAACAGATCAACAGCAAGCTTATGACCGGCGTCACTGGTGATATCCAATTGGTCTGCCGTGAAGTTACGCACCATTTCATTAATACCGTTCACACCAATGGTAGAAAAATGATTTCGTAGAGTACCTAAATACCGTTTGGTATAGGGGAACAGTCCGGCATCTATATATTGCTGAATAACCTTACGTTTTATCTCAAGACTGTTTTTTGCCAGTGTAAGCAGCTCATCAAGCCGTGCAAACAAACCTTCTCGATTCCCCTTGAAGAGATACCCAAGTCGAGCACAGTTGATGGTCACAACACCCAGCGAACCGGTCTGTTCGGCCGAACCAAACAAGCCGTTACCGCGTTTGAGCAGCTCCCGTAGATCCAGTTGCAGCCGGCAACACATCGACCTGACCATATTCGGCGTCAGGTCAGAATTAAGGAAGTTCTGAAAATAGGGCAGTCCATATTTGGCCGTCATCTCAAATAACAGATCAGCGTTATCACTGTCCCAATCAAAATCCGGTGTGACATTGTAGGTTGGAATTGGAAAGGTAAAGACTCGACCCATCGCATCACCCGCCACCATCACTTCAATATACGCGCGGTTGATCATCGCCATCTCGGCTTGCAGATCACCATAGGTGAAGGGCATCTCTTCCCCGGCAATCACCGGAATCTGCTCGCGTAAATCTTCTGGGCACACCCAGTCGAGGGTGATATTGGTAAACGGCGTCTGAGTACCCCAACGTGAAGGCACATTCAGATTATAGATAAATTCCTGAATACACTGCTTAACATCCGAATACGCCATCTGATCACGGCGCAAAAAAGGTGCCAGATAGGTATCGAAGGAACTGAACGCCTGGGCCCCCGCCCATTCATTTTGTAAGGTGCCGAGAAAATTGACCATTTGGCCTATAGCACTTGAAAGATGCCTGGGGGCTGAGGCTTCAATTTTCCCTGGAACACCATTGAAACCCTCATGTAGCAAGGTCCGCAGGGACCAGCCAGCACAGTATCCCGCCAACATATCCAGATCATGAATATGCAGATCAGCATTACGGTGAGCTTCACCAATCTCCGGTGGATAGACATGATTAAGCCAATAGTTGGCCACTACCTTGCCGGAGACATTGAGTATCATACCGCCCAGAGAATATCCCTGATTCGCATTAGCTTTTACCCGCCAATCGAGTTGCTCGAGATACTCATCCATGGAAGCTTCTACATCGAGCCAGGTTTTACGATCATTGCGTATCTGTTTATGTGTTTCTCGATACAGGATATAAGCCTTGGCGGTCTGGAAATGTCCCGACATGGCCAACACCTGCTCGACAATATCCTGAACCTGCTCAACCGAAGGCACTTCGCACGTATGGCGAAAACTTATTGCCTTTAATACCTTGGTGGTGAGTTTAACGGCTTGCTTGGCATCATATTCCCGGGTCGCTTCAGCGGCCTGAAAGATCGCTCGATAGATCTTACTACTATCGAATGCCGACTCCTTGCCATCGCGTTTTTTTATGGTTAGAGGTAAAGGATCGCTAATGTGGATACGATCCTGACTCATTAATTCCCTACTCACTAATTCCTTGCTCATTTATAACTACCTGCTTGCTGCCAGAATTTGCTTGAATACCAACGTTGTTGATCACCCACCAAGTGCGAGCACTCGCATATATAGTGTTAAGATAAACTATAAACACAACATATTGTGGTATCAAGTAACTCAGCGGATATTATTTAATGATTAATTGACCTTAATCAATAAATGGAAATCCTTACAGAATCCTCTAGAAAACATCAGAAAGGAGATCTGTATGGCTAGCCTGTTGCCGACTTCAATAGTTTCGTTATACGACAGAAAATGCCGATGCAACCTCTGCATGCAGTGATAAAACAAAGAAGTCATTACCAACCTGAAAATATCTGCAGCGTACGCTGGTGACGCAAGCTATCGCAAATTAGCCGAGAGTTACACAGAGGTCTTTTCCAATCCAGCATGGATACAAAGATAGGAATTAGTAAGAGGTATCATCAAAGGAAGGAGCCATCAGCGCTATTCATACGAATGCATGAGCCTGAAAGTGCCACGATAATTGCTTTGTATGAGGCGGTTGTAACAAAATAAAAACAACACACGCCTCAAATATGACTAAGAAATTAGTCTAGCTAATTTCCTGTCGTAACATATCAAGAGAAGAGATTATCCCTACTATTTTTTTGTCATGAGCAACCATAACTCGGTGAATATTATTGGTCACCATAAGATTTGCCACCTTGAATAACGGCGTATTCATGGTAACGACTTTTACATTATGCGTCATAATATCCGCAACATTGAGCTGAAGATAATCCAGATTGTTAGCGCTATGTGATCCTCCATTTAACTGCTGGGCAATCAAAATATCTGTCAACGATACTACGCCAACCAAACGTCCGGTCGAATCATTAACAGGTGCACCGGATATTTTATGCTCTTTAAAGAAAGACGTTAAACGAGAAAGTGTCCAATCGCTATCAGCCAGCAGCACTTTAGCGGTCATTATTTCAGCGGCGACTCTATCATCTAGTACACTGATACGTGCGTGGGTGGGGGACTGGCGATGTTCAATCATTTTAAAAATGTTTCCGTTCATATGAGCCTTGGTGCTAAAAGTCGAAAAGCTACCCCAAAAACCCGAGGATGCTTACACGACCGAGGTAACACCCTTCGATACCAAAGTGTGCAGATTCCCCTTTTTTTTCACCTTGACTCACATCAACCATATCCATCATTACAATTGATTCAAATCAACAAATTCCATAATCACGATTTAACCGACTAAACATTTGGAAACATAATATTAATCAGCCCCACAACTAGCGCATAGCGCCCGCCTTTAGCTAGTAGCACCAAACACACAAACGGCAAAAACCGTACTCTCATAACACCGGCCGCGAAGGTAATAGGATCACCGATGACCGGGACCCAACTCAGCATTAACGACCATAGCCCCCAGCGGTTAAATCGCAGTTGTGCGAGGGAAAGTTGTGATTCAGTGAAGGGAAACCAGCGACGATCTCGGTAATGCAACAGATAGCGACCCAACTGCCAATTCACACAAGAACCCAAAGTGTTTCCAATAGTCGCTGCAGCCCAAAGAGCCAGAGGGTTCAGCTCCTTGAGCAACATGCTGGTCAACAGCGCTTCAGAAGAAAAAGGCAACAGGGTGGCCGCAACAAACGCCGCGCCAGCTAATAGCAACAGATCGCCTAGCAGAGATTCAAACACAAAAACCAATCTTCATCGAAAAAATTACCGCGCTCCCGACAGTCACTCTCTGAAATATGAAAATATAAAAACAAAAAATCTAGCGACGGAGTTGCTATGATCTGAAATAAAATACCCAATCAAACTATATCGTTTGTTAATAATAAGCGCGTTACCGGGCGTCAATAACGTCTGGACATCCAGATATCAGCCCTCATGATCAGTCATCAGAGATCGAGATATTAGGAACGGCGACCCCGTCTTTAACGCGTAATGCCAACGTAGCCCCTATTTGTCGTGCAACTTCTCGATAGATGGTCGCCAACTGGCCCTCGGGATCAGCCACTACTGTAGGTTGCCCCTTATCAACTTGCTCGCGAATGCTTATCGACAATGGCAAAGAAGCTAGCAATTCTGTGTCGTAAAGATCGGAAATATGAGCACCACCACCCTCACCAAAAAGGTGTTCTTCATGACCGCATTGACTACAGATGTGCACCGCCATATTTTCTACAATACCCAGCACAGGAACATCCACTTTACGGAACATCTCAACGCCTTTCTTGGCGTCTAACAAGGCAAGGTCCTGAGGAGTCGTAACAATAACTGCCCCTGCAACTGGCACTTGCTGTGAAAGAGTCAGCTGGATGTCGCCAGTACCCGGCGGCATGTCAACCACCAGATAATCCAGGTCATCCCACAGGCTTTGGGTCATTAATTGCTGAAGCGCACCACTCGCCATAGGACCACGCCACACCATAGGCGTCCGATCATCCACCAGAAAAGCCATCGACATAACCTGTAAACCATGAGCTTCAACAGGAATAAACCACTTCTGGTCACGAATCTGTGGACGAGTACCTTCGGCGATTCCCAGCATCAACCCCAAACTTGGGCCATAGATATCCGCATCCAGAATACCAACTTTGGCACCCTCTGCGCGCAATGCCAACGCCAGGTTTACCGCCGTAGTCGACTTGCCGACGCCCCCTTTTCCGGAAGCCACTGCCACCACATTTTTTACACCTTGCATTGCAGCGATATTGTTTTGCCCGGGTGTACTGCCAATTTCAAACCTGACGCTGATCGTTGCCTCAGTAACTCCATCCAGATTTTCAATGGAAGTCTTAAGCAATTGACCAATCGCGTTACACAAACCGGCTGCAGGGTAGTTGAGGCAAATAGATACATTAACCGTAGAACCTTCAATATTGATAGATTCCACCGCATCGGCACCGAGCAGATCACTTTTCAGGTAGGGATCCTGGTAATTCCGTATCGCCTGTTCCACCAGCTGCTGACTCAGTTCGGACATAGTACTACTCCATTATTTTGTGTTTCAGGGGGATGCCTGAGCTTTCACCCTACTCTTTTAATCGTTTTTTTAATTCAATAAAAGCCTGGCGCCCGGCAGAAGGATCGATGCCCTGTTCCTGCATGCGCTGCTGCAAACGCTGGCTAGCGATATCCTCTACTTCTCGCTGTAAATCTTCATGACGGAGATCTTCCAAAACGCCACTCAATTTAGCATCAAGATCGATACCCTCAAGAACTCGACTACACCAAAGCTCATAATTTTGTTCAAACACTGGAAACACGTAGCGCTGCTCTTCGCCGCGGATGAGTTGCCAGCCAGTATCTCGGGCAGCAAGATAGATCGCCTTATGGCTCCAGCCATAGCTAAGATCCTGCCGTGGTGCGTTACAGGCTTCATAATAAGCCTGTAGTGGTTCTTTCAACCCATGTTCACTGTAGGCCACGCGGCACAACTGATAGATTTCAGCCAGGTCAGGGAAGTACTTCGTGGTTTTAATCGCTTTACGCGCAACATCGACGATGTGCTTGGGTGGAAACACTTTAAGTGACGACATCCACACCCGTTGCGCACGCAACTTGTCTTCCTGAGTGCGAAACGCATGCTTGAACTTGGTGGGAAAAGCATCTTCCAGCAGGGTAAACAGAGCGTTGATGGCAACGGAGAGCTCTTGTTTCTGCTGAGCCGTCAGCTTCGTACCCTGACCTTCCGAGGAAAATTCTGCCGGTTGCGGATCAGATATCGAGGGAGTCTGACCAGCTTGTGTCTGTAAGTTTTTCAACTGTTGTTCGATTAGGGTTTTGCTCGTTTTCACTCTGCTTCCGCTTCCACTGATAGATCACATGATTCTTAAACTTATTTTGCCAGGCTTTACGTGCTTCACCAGTCTCCATCCAATACAGTTTAAAGTCCGGCAACTGCTGCAGGGCAAACTTCGGAGGAATACCATAATGCTGTTCCAGCCACTCAATATATGTGGCTTCAGGCATAAAGTCACTGGACAAAGGTTCAACCTTTGCACCAAAACGCTCAGTTTCGCCTCCCGGGTTTAGAGGTTTTACACTTGATCGACGAACAAAAACCGGATGAGACTCCGCTTGCGGGGCGTCCATCTCCCAAGGCAATCGTCCCTCATTGAGCATACGGTTGTACACTTTATGGTCATCATCACTTATCACGAATTACTCACCTCGAATTCCTCACTTCTATAATCCCTGCCCCATCGTCCACAATTACTTCAAAAAATCTGGAGATAACACCTATATCTGGAGATAACACCTATATAACGCACCAAGTGATTGCCTACTATCCGACACTGGAACTCAAGAGCAACACAACGCCAAAATCTTACAGACAACGAACCATTCTAAGGCTATGCATAGCGCTTCGGCTAATAGTTTTTTATGAATATATCCGCTTTATTGATCAATAATTTTAGAGTCAAACTAACTTGAGGCACGCAAGCATACCAAGCCAAGGGCACAGCGGCTTTATAGCGTTAACATCGTAGAATAATGATTCACCCTCGAAAAGCAGCTATAATCGCGCTCCTTTCAGTAACCTTCTGACCTGCCGACGCCAACATGACGCAAAAATCTCGCAACATTCTCGTTACCAGCGCTCTCCCCTATGCCAATGGCCCCCTACACATGGGACATCTGGTGGAATACATACAGACCGATATCTGGGTGCGCTTTCAAAAACAGCGAGGCAACAAGTGTACCTTTGTATGCGCCGACGATGCACACGGTACAGCCATCAGCCTACACGCTGAAAAAATGGGTATCACCCCTGAGGAATCTGTAAGCCTGATCAATGCAGAACGCAATCGGGATTTCGGTGAATTTCTTGTGGAATTTGATAATTACCACTCTACTCATTCCGAGGAAAATCGCGCGCTTTCCGAGTCTATTTATCTGAAACTGAGAGAAAACGGCCATATTGCCACACGAACCATCAGCCAGGCATTTGATCCAGAAAAGCAGATGTTTCTCGCCGATCGATATATTAAAGGCGAGTGTCCGCGATGCAAAGCCCCCGGCCAATACGGTGATAACTGCGAAGTTTGTGGCGCTACCTACTCGCCCACTGAATTAAAAAATGCCGTATCAGCACTTTCAGGTGCACAGCCGATTGAAAAAGATTCCGAACATTTTTTCTTCAAGCTAACTGATTTCCAGGAGTTTCTCAAAACATGGACTCGCAGTGGAACATTGCAAGACGAAATTGCCAACAAACTGGCCGAATGGCTCGATAGCGGCTTGCAAGACTGGGACATATCTCGCGATGCGCCCTATTTTGGCTTCGAAATCCCTGATGCGCCTGGTAAATATTTCTACGTCTGGCTAGACGCTCCTATCGGCTATATGGCCAGCTTCAAAAATCTCTGTGAACGCCGAGACGATTTGGACTTCGAAGAGTATTGGAAGGCCGACAGTAATGCCGAAGTGTACCATTTCATCGGAAAGGACATTGTTAACTTTCACTGTTTGTTCTGGCCAGCAATGTTAACAGGTGCAGGATATCGCACCCCGACCAAAGTGTGCGCACATGGTTTCCTGACGGTTAACAATGAAAAAATGTCCAAATCACGTGGCACTTTCATCACCGCACGCACTTATCTGGATCATCTTAACCCTGAATATCTGCGTTACTATTTTGCCAGTAAGCTCAGCAGCCGAATCGATGATCTCGATCTGAATCTTGAAGACTTTTCCCAAAAAGTGAATTCAGATCTCGTCGGCAAGGTGGTTAATATTGCCAGTCGTTGTGCAGGCTTCATCAAAAAATCTGGCGGCCAACTCGCCAGCAGCGATGGTGAAAACACCCTGACTTCTGAGTTCATGAGCGCAGCTGAGCAGATAGCCGAAAGCTATGAACAACGTGAATATTCACGGGCGATCCGAGAAATCATGGCACTTGCCGACAAAGCCAATGCCTACATAGCAGAAAAAGAACCCTGGGCACTGGCCAAACAGGAAGGCACAGAGCAACAGGTCAACGAAATCTGTTCAGTCGGTATCAATCTATTCCGCCTACTGATGATTTACCTGAAACCGGTGCTTCCAGTCCTGACTGAAAAAGCGGAATCGTTCCTTAACGTTGAACCACTACAATGGAGTGATACCAACAGCTTACTGGTGGCAGGACACCCTATTAATAAATTCAAGCCTCTTCTTACCCGTGTTGAGAGCGATAAAGTTGAGGCTATGGTTGAAGCGTCGAAGGAGTTGCTTGCCGAACTGGCCACTCCAGCCGCTGTAAACTCTGAGCTTGGCCGAGACCCCATCTCAGACGAGATAGAATTCCCCGACTTTGCCAAGGTTGACCTGCGTATCGTGCGTATAGCAAAAGCACAGCACGTGGAAGGTGCCAATAAGCTTTTGCAGTTAACCCTGGATCTCGGCGGGGAAACCCGAAATGTA
>JAUXFT010000137.1 GCA_030622755.1 Aestuariirhabdus sp.
CGACCGCATCGCGCGTGGCCTTTATCACATCCTTTTCCCCCCCGTCCAGCTTGCGCATCACGTTTTCAACCACTATGATGGCATCGTCCACCACCAGGGCCACGGCCAGCACCAGACCCAGCAGCGTGAGGATGTTGATGGAGAAACCAAACGCCAGCATGAACGCCAGGGTGCCGATCAGGGAGACCGGCACGGCGATCACCGGGATCAGAGTGGCGCGCATGCTCTGCAGGAATACGAACACCACCAGGATCACCAGCAACACCGCTTCAATCAACGTCTTGATGACCTCATGCACGGAACTGGTGATAAAGGTAGTGGTATCATATTTGATCGACCATTCCACGTCCTCGGGGAAATTCTTCTCGAGTCGCTCCATGGTCGCCACGGCAGCTTTCTTGATATCCAGCCCGTTGGCGTTAGCCAGCTGGGAGATCACCACGAACGCAGCGGGTTTACCATTGACCTTGACGTCCCAGGTATATTCTTCGGATCCGAGTTCCACCCGTCCGACGTCCTTGATGCGCACCACGGAGCCGTTCGGCTTGGCACGCACAATGATGCTTTCGAATTGCTCGGCCTGTTCCAGGCGGCCCAGCGCGTTGAGCTGGAATTGAAACGGTTGACCCTTCGGCGCCGGAGCCTGACCAATCATGCCGGCGGCCACCTGCTGGTTCTGTTCCTGGATAGCGCTGGTGACATCCATGGCGGTGAGCCCAAGATTAGTCAGCTTGCCAGGGTCGAGCCAGATACGCATGGCGTATTTGCTCAAACCAAAGTTATTCACCAGCGCGACCCCGGGAATCCGCGCCAGCGGGTCGGCGAGATGAATGTCAGCGTAGTTTTGCAGAAAGGCACCATCGTGGGTGCCCTTAGGTGATATCAGGTTGATACCCAGCAGCAAGTTGCTGGAGTACTTACGAATGGTCAGGCCGATTTGTTGCACCTCAGGCGGCAGTTCGGATATGGCCTGATTACTGCGAGTCAGGGCATCCATCTGACCAATATCCTGATCGTATCCAACCTCGAAAGTCAGGTTGATGATCGAATCACCGTTATTGGTGCTACTGGATGACATATAGATCATGCCGGCCGCGCCATTGAGCTGCTCTTCGAGCGGTGTGGTTACGGTACCGTCCACCACGTCGGCACTGCCACCGATGTACTGTGTGGAGACCTGAACCTGCGGCGGCACCAGCGGCGGGTACTGTGCGACCGGCAACACCAGCATACTGATGGTGCCCGCCATCACCATGAGCAGGGCAATGGCCGTGGCAAAGATCGGGCGGTCGATGAAAAAATTCAAGCAACTTCTCCTGGGACAAGACCGGGCATGTTTGGGTTATTTAATGATGTCATAAAACCCCGCATTACCTGTGCAGGCAATCTGTTTTTCGAAAAGTCGGTTCTAAGCGATAATAAAGCAGGTGTCACAGGTGGTACTCATTAATTATTTTACACCGACCAGAAATCTTGGCTCACCCGGAAAACTGAAAAGTTATCACAAAGGTTACTATCTTAGGGAATAGGTAACAAGTAATTTGGCATCGCGTGCTACAGCGGTGGTCGCGCATTGACTCACAAATAATGTACTCCTACGTGGCAGTGGGGTAGAGTAGAAAAAACGCCCTATTCGTGTATTCTAATTTCAACTTTCGGAATACGGCAACCTCTTATCGCGGCTGAGGCCGTCGTCAGCCTCGAAACACACGGTCAACAGCATGAGGCCAGCAGCAAAGAGCGCCATTCGCGGCTTCCACTTGCCAATACTCCAGGGCGTGCTGCCCATCAATCGCTCGCAGTTACCGACCGAGATCATCGCCGGTATCACTCTGGCTGCGCTCGCTATACCCACAGTGATGGGTTACACAAAAATTGCCGGCATGCCGGTAATCACCGGCCTTTATACCATCCTCATTCCAATGTTTTTGTTCGCTATCTTCGGGGCCTCTCGACACCTGGTGGTCAGCGCCGATTCGGCGACCGCCGCGATTCTCTCTGCCGGCCTGGTAGGGCTCGCGTCCACCGGCTCTGATGAGTATGTGGCACTGGCCGCGTTACTCGCGATCATGGCGGCGGGGTTTCTAATACTGGCGCGCCTTATTCATCTCGGCTTCATGGCGAATTTTCTGTCACGCACAGTGCTGGTCGGGTTCCTGACCGGGGTCGGTATCCAGGTCTCAATGGGTGAGTTTTCCGGCATGCTGGGCCTGAAGGGTGGAGGACACGGTTCCTTGCCGCAGGTCTGGAATGACCTTCAGCAGATCGAAAAGGTCAACTTCCATGCGCTGGCTATGGCCCTCACCGTGATGGTGGTCATTCTCGGTTCGAAACGGATCTCGAACAAGGTACCCGGAGCGCTGATCGCCGTGGTCGGCGCTATCGCCGCCAGTTGGGCGTTCGACTTCAAGGCAATAATGCCGGTACTCGGCGCCGTACCAGGCGGGTTGCCGCATATTGGGCTGCCGCAGGTCCAGTGGAGCTGGGAACTCATCGGCAAACTGGCTCCCACGGCGTTTGCCATGTTCGTGGTCATTCTGGCACAGAGCGCTGCAACCGCGCGCGCCTATGCTGCACGTTACAACGAGACTTTCAGTGAGAATACCGACCTCGTTGGTCTGGGACTGGCCAACATCGGTGCAGGTTTGTCCGGTACCTTTGTCGTCAATGGCAGCCCTACGCAGTCACAAATGGTGGATAGTGCAGGCGGACGCACTCAGCTGTCTGCCTTGGTCACTGCCTTGATCGTGCTACTGGTATTGCTGTTTTTCACCGCACCATTGGCTTATATGCCGGAAGCGGTGCTGTCGGCGGTGGTGTTTCTGATCGCTGCCGGACTGATCAATGTAAAGGAAATGCGTGACATCTTTATTCAGCGGCGATCCGAGTTCTGGGTAGCCCTGATCACTATGTTGACGGTGGTGGTGGTCGGGGTCGAACAAGGCATCCTGCTTGCCATCGTACTGTCGATAATCGAGCACACCCGGCACGGTTACCAACCGAAAAATGCCGTGCTTGTGCCGAGCAAAGCGGGCGGCTGGCACACACAGCCGCTGGCAACCCGTGCCCAGGCCGTGCCCGGATTGCTTATCTATCAATTTACCCATAGCCTGTATTATGCAAACACTGCACAGTTCTCGGAAGAGATCACAAAACTTGTCAGCAACGCGCAGCCGCCATTACGATGGTTATGTCTGGACAATTCGGCCGTTGATGATATTGATTACACTGCGGCGATGACACTGCGTTCGACACACGGGATATTGAAAGAAAAAGGTATCCGCCTGATCGTAGCGCAGGCTCTGGAGGAACTCAAAGTCGACAACCACTATGAGCTCCGCCGCTTGTTCGGCGAAGACGTCTTTTACAACACGCTGGATGACGTCCTGAAGGCGTATCAACAGCAAACAGGTGAACCCGTGAATAAAGATATACTGCCACCGGAAATCCCATGCAAGGAAGCAACATGACCCAGCTGTTAGCCGATTCTGGTTGAGGTGCCCTGATGATTAGCTTTGACGCAATCCGTATAGCGTTTCAAATCGCGCTGGCATCATTCGTTTCATACCTTCTCGGGTTTTATTTTACGGACTTGTTTCATGCCGAATCAGCAAGCATTGGGGGGCTTTGGGCCGCTATCTCCTCAATTGTAGTGCTCCAGGCATCGAGGCACGATACCTGGTCTTCCGCTTTACTGCGGGTAATCGGAACAGCCATTGGGGCTGTCATCAGCGCTGCTTACCTCATCGTGTTGCCATTTAATCCTTTCGGAATAGCTGTATCTATATTCGTAGCTGTGCTGCTCTGTCATGCAATACGGGTTCCCGACCATGCACGCCTGGCAGCCAGCACGGTAGCCGTGGTCATCGTGACCGCAAGCATCCATCCGGCACTGGACCCAATTGTAAATGCCGCGTTACGGCTAAGTGAGTCCTTTATCGGCACCGTGATGGCGGTGCTTATGGTTCTGATTTGGAGAGGGCCAAAAGAGCCGTCAAACGTCGCATAGCCACAACCCTGTTCAACCATTAATTACTCTGGGCACCAAACAGCCAGTCACAGCAATACAGGCATAAGCCTGTTTCTGCAGCAAAACATTGCTCAATCCGGAGCCTCTATACAACCCGATAAAATAGAAAAATGAATTAGCTTGCTGGGAATGCGAAGTCAAAATCAGTAAATGTGTTACCGCCCCTGAGTAAAGCAGTGATGAATTACCACCCGGTTTAGCGTAACGATTTTGAGTTAGCCTGCAGGTACTGCAAACATAGTAATGAAAGCCAGGACAGCAGCAATACTTCCCATGCCAATTCTCTGCAAAGTGGATTTACTCACGCTGATGGCCACGAAGCATTGGAACATGTAGTAAAAAGCAAATGATCTCGAGGCGAGCGCGATAATTTCCAAGGTATCCGCCGACCAGGTCAGCGCTAAAGCGCCACCACCGATAAAAATATAGCCCCACTTCGCTTCCATATGCCCGTGCGTTAGTTCCACCATATTACCGATGGCTGCGCCGGTATCTGCCACGGCGGCTGAAAACTGGCTTAGTGCCGCTGCAATAATCAGCGGCGTAACTAGCAGTACTGAAGCGACACCGGCCAATTTGATCAGGCTGTTATCATCATAATGACCGTTCAGAGCGTGCACTATTGGCAACGCCAATGCGACGAAAAGTAAGTATACCGCTGTTGAAATGATCTGTGACCAACGTGAAGCACTAATCCGGGTTGCCGCATCATACGCCTTGCCAAGGTAACGTGTGGTCTCGAACCCCTGCACCACAATCAAGGTGCCGGCAACGATTGTCAGAATTTCCCAATTACTGTGGTCGCTGGCGCGGGGTAATGTAAAGCCCGTTGATTGCCATGCCGTCCAGTCATAGTACCCAAAACCAAACAACAGCAACGCAATAATCAGCAAGGTGATTATCAATGCCAATTGCTCCAGAAAACCAAGCATGGACAGGCCCTTGGTCAAACCGATTACCATGATAACGACAATAATAGACGAGGTGAGCAGATCCTCGTTAATTCCTGAATCCAGATTTAGCCCGCCCAGCACAAAGGCGGACAGGATATGCAGATAGAGGCAAACTGAAATAATGTAGGCAAGGATGAGAGCAAAATCAGAGATTCGTTCGAACGAACGTGTATTCCCGGGCGAAGATCCCGCGAGCACGGGTTCCGCATGCTTTATATTAAAACGAATAACGATACCGACCGCAAAAGCCAGTGCACAAACACAGGCCATCGCCACTGCCGAGTACGAACCCACGGCCCCAGCCAGGATCGGTACGATCACCAGAAATCCGCTGCCGAAGATAGAAGCCAGTGGTACACTGGTCGCCTTTGCTAATGTCTTTATATTATTTGTAGTCACATTGGCATTATGCAACAGAGTATAAGAAAAACAAACACCCTTTTCGTGACGACGCCCAGAATAGCAAGGGCAGGCACCGGTAATCCCCAAGCTTAATTTGACGCGACTTATATTTACTGACGCAATATCTCTATGCCCGCCTTTTAGCCTCATTTTTATTTACACTAAAACGTAGACCTTGATAGAGGGGTGCATCAGCTAAATCACCCTCCCTGTGACGTTTAACTGTGAGAGCGATGAGTGGTTTGCTAGAATCACGCCTATTTCATCCTTTGATATTTTTCAATAATGATGCTTTAGCGTAATGAATTCATCTTGTTGCAAAAACGTAAAGCCTATAGCTCATGTAACTCGAATCAGTATAAGCTACACCAAAGCGTGAGACTCGAGCCCAATAGATAGACGCACACAACACATTAATTTTAAATAATTTAGTACACATAAAATGACCAAAAACAGCACTTCAGGTAAGAACAAAGAATCTCAACACACCCCCATGATGCAGCAATACCTGAAAATCAAGGCGGAGCATCCCAATGAACTGGTGTTCTACCGCATGGGTGATTTTTATGAGCTGTTCTTTGATGATGCCAAAAAAGCCTCGGAGCTAATGGGTATCACCCTCACTGCCCGCGGCCAATCCGCCGGTGAGCCTATCCCCATGGCGGGCATTCCCTACCACTCGGCCGATGGTTACCTGGCCAAACTGGTTCGCTGCGGCGAGTCGGTGGCGATCTGTGAACAGATTGGCGACCCGGCAACCAGTAAGGGACCGGTCGAGCGCAAGGTGATGCGGATTGTGACACCCGGTACCGTTAGCGATGAAGCGCTGCTGGAGGAACGCCGTGACAATATACTGCTGGCGATTAATCAACAGGGAAACCACTTTGGCATTGCCACGCTGGATATCGGCAGTGGCCGTTTTCAGGTATTTGAAGTGGAAGGCCACAGTGCTGTACTGGGTGAATTACAGCGACTGGATCCGGCCGAGGTGCTGGTTCACGATGATATCGAGCAGCCGGAAATCCTCGCCCGTCACGGCCTGCGCCGTCGCCCACCCTGGGAGTTTGAGCAAGATAGCGCCGAGCGTCTGCTCAACCAGCAATTCAATACCAGGGATTTACAGGGCTTTGGCTGTGCCCATTTGTCGCTGGCCATCGCTGCCGCTGGCTGTTTGTTGCAATACGCCAGGGAAACCCAGCGCACCGCCCTGCCCCATATCCGCAGCCTGCACCATGAGAGCCGGGAAGACAGCGTGGCACTGGATGCAGCCACTCGCCGCAATCTGGAAATCGACACCAACCTCAGCGGTGGCGAAGAACATACTCTGCTGTGGGTGATGGATAAAACCAAAACGGCAATGGGCAGCCGCCTGCTGCGGCGCTGGTTAAACCGCCCGCTCAGCCACAGGGCACAGCTGGAATTACGCCAGGGGGCCATTAATGCCCTATTGAGTAATTATCAATTTGAAAGTTTTCGTGAGGCGCTCAAACCCATCGGCGATATGGAGCGAATCCTTGCCCGCATCGCCCTGCGTTCAGCGCGACCCCGGGATTTATCACGGCTACAGCACTCGCTGGCCGCACTGCCCGCACTGCAGCAATTGTGTATCCCTCTCGAGGCGGAGTTAATCTGCCAGTTATCAACCGCCACCGGCCTTTATCCGCAACTCAGTGATCTGTTACAACGCGCCGTGACTGAAAACCCGCCGATGGTGATACGCGATGGCGGTGTGATTGCCGAGGGTTACGACAGTGAACTCGATGAGCTACGCGCGATCAGCAGCAATGCCGGCCAGTTCCTGATCGACCTCGAAACCCGGGAGCGGGAAAACACCGGGATTAGCACCTTGAAAGTCGGCTATAACCGTGTGCACGGCTACTACATCGAAATCAGCCGCGCCCAATCCGACAAGGCGCCGGTAGAATACATCCGCCGCCAGACCTTAAAAAATGCCGAGCGTTTTATCACCCCTGAGCTGAAGGTGTTTGAGGACAAGGCGCTGAGCGCCAAAAGCCGCGCCCTGTCCCGGGAGAAAGCCCTCTATGAGGCCCTGCTGGAAACACTCAATGAGCAACTGGCACCGCTGCAGAGCACCGCCGCCGCACTGTCCGAGCTCGATGTGCTCAGCACCCTCGCCGAGCGTGCCGATAGCTTAAACCTCAGCCAGCCGCAATTCAGTGACCAGCCCATCATCCACATTGAGCAGGGGCGTCACCTGGTGGTTGAGCAGGTACTCGACGAGCCCTTTATCCCCAACGACGTACACTTTAACGACCAGCGCCGCATGCTGATTGTCACCGGCCCCAATATGGGCGGTAAATCGACCTATATGCGGCAAACCGCCATTATTGTACTGCTGGCTCATATCGGCAGCTTCGTGCCAGCCACTAGCGCCAGCCTCAAGCTGGTGGACCAGATCTTCACCCGTATTGGTTCTTCCGATGACCTGGCCGGTGGCCGCTCGACCTTTATGGTGGAAATGACCGAGACCGCCAATATCCTCCACAATGCCTCCAGTAACAGTCTGGTGTTAATGGATGAAATCGGCCGCGGCACCAGCACCTTTGACGGCTTGTCGCTGGCCTGGGCCAGTGCGGTTTACCTCGCCAGTGAGCTGAAAGCCTTCACCTTGTTCGCCACCCATTATTTTGAGCTGACACGCTTGCCGGAACAGTACCCACAGGCCTGCAATGTTCATCTTGATGCCACCGAACACCGGGATCATATTGTCTTCCTGCACAGCATCAAGGAGGGCCCCGCCAGTAAGAGCTATGGCCTGCAAGTGGCGAAGCTGGCTGGCATTCCGGAGCCGGTATTAATGGCCGCCAGGCAGCAATTAGCGCAACTGGAAGGCGGCAGCCAACCGCTTAGCGCACCCGCCCCGATTCAACAATCCGAGCTGTTTGCCCCCCCGGCCGATCCCGCACTGGAAAAACTGACTGAGATCGACCCCGATAACCTGAGCCCGCGCGAGGCACTCGACCTGCTCTATCAGTTGAAAAAACTGGCTAATTAACAATTGTTTAAGGAAAAAACTCTATACCTTTCAAGTGATAGTGATAAACTACGCCCCGCAAGTTAACCATGAGACGGGAATAAGCGATGACGTTTGTAGTTGCAGAAAGCTGCATAAAATGTAAACACACTGACTGCGTAGAGGTGTGCCCGGTAGATTGTTTCTACGAGGGGCCTAATTTCCTGGTTATTCATCCCGATGAATGTATTGATTGCGCCCTCTGTGAGCCAGAATGCCCCGTCGATGCGATCTTCTCCGAGGATGAACTGCCAGAAGACCAGCAAGTGTTCATGGAACTCAACGCTGAACTCGCCGATGTATGGCCTAATATTACCGAGATGAAGCCAGCACCCGCCGACGCTGAAGACTGGACCGAGAAGAAAGACAAATTGCAGTATTTAGAGCGCTAAACGCGCGCTGATCTAAAAAAGGTGGCCACTGGCCGCCTTTTTTATTGCCTCCCTAACGGGAACAGGCACTCGCCATTCATAGAGTTGCTCATTTCCCCAGCGAGGAATCAAGATAGGGCATCAATTCAGATAGCAGGGGCTCCATAACATTGGCCCGCACATCGGCCAGCACTGATTCCACCGTCCAGGCCGTATAGTCCTCGCCTACCTTCGGCTGGCTATCGGCGTAATTGACATCCAA
>JAUXFT010000201.1 GCA_030622755.1 Aestuariirhabdus sp.
CTCTATTTATCTAGCCCGAATAATTCATGGATTGCACGCGCCCTCACTCGTCTATTGATATTACAGCAAATTATCTTCAATCGACCGTACCCACGAGTACGGCGCTCAATCAGATAATTCACCGTAAAATCATTATTCTGCGTGATCATCACGCAAATTCATGAAACATCAGGGCTAGAGTAACGGCCAACTCATTTCAGACAGCCTATTTAGGCTTATTCTTCTGCCACTTTGCCAGTGCCAAGGCAGCTCCATTCCTGGCTGGGTCCATAAATTCGTCGTGGTTGGGCATTTTCGCCGTTAGCTCGATTACGTAACCATTTGGATCTCGGAAGTAGATTGAGCGAATGAATTCGTGATCAGCGATACCGCGCACGTCAAGACCGGCGGCTTTGCCCTTTTCGATCCACGGTTGCAAATCTTCTGGAGGGACTTCCAATGCAATGTGTAAGTCGTAGTCGTGCTGCTCTTTGAACTCGAAGGGAAAATCGTAGCTTTCGAAGAAGGCCAGACACGAACCATCCTGCATCTGGAAGAAAAAATGCAGGGTGTCCGTACTGCGAGCCGTCTTGGTCTCGCCTATTTCAAAGGCGTTTACCAAAGGCAGGCCCAGGAAGTCCTCATAAAATTTTCGAGTCTCCTCGGCATCCTGGCAACGATAAGCATTATGGTGTAATCCTTGAACTTTCACTTCTCCTCTCCCGAGCTACATGCAACTCATATGTTTTGGCCCCTGGCAAGCCAGAATACGCGGGCTCCACAAACTCTTGGTGTAGGCCACCAAATCACGCATCTGGGGTTCTGATAGTACTTTATCGAATGCCGGCATCCTTTTATTGCCGTGCCGGATGGTTTGTAGCAGCTGTTCATCCCCGTGGTGCCAGGCATGGGAATTCTCGTTTAAGGGCATGGCCGGGATAAAGCCCGGACTACGAATTCCCAGGGGTATATTTTCGCCCACGCCTTCTGCCTGGTGGCATTGCTGACAGTTGCTTTCAAACAGGGCCAAACCTCGTTCTACGGCTGTCGGGTCCGGTGCTTTACCTGTTTCTGCAGAGCCCGGTGTCGAAATAGTAAGGATTAATGCTGCATTTATTATAATTAGTCGGTTCATTTCGATAGTAATGATGTAGCGGGGTGGTTCTGATAAGCATCGCACCCATCAAGGCCAAAGTTAGACAAAGGGCAAATACTGGTTTTTTTCACCAGAGCATCTACCGCGATGGCTGCTGGAATGGACGATGCCGCACCCGCGGTGATGAATGCCATAGCTGCACCTGGAGTCATGCCCATTCCAAGCAAGCCGTAACGTAATTCTCGTAGCCCTTTAGACTATTCTTCAACCATGCGCGTTCTTAATATTACAGCAATTGCTCGTCGATTTTTTTCACGACCGGCCTGGGTATTGTTATCTGCAATCGGCCGCAATTCACCATAACCTACAGCATTGATTCTGTCAGCGGGTATACCATAACTCTGAACCAAAACATCTTTTACTGCGGAAGAACGTTGTTCTGACAAACTAAGGTTGTAAGAATCGCTGCCCAGCCAGCAGGTGTGACCCTCAACCGTAACGCTTATATCCGGGCTTTCTTCAAGTACCTTAGCAATCTGGTCGAACTGCGGTTTATAGGCCGATTTAATATCGGATTTGTCGAAATCAAACTGAACCAAAAGTTCAAAACTATCAACCACCTCTTTTTTCTTAGGCACTGATTCAGGCTGGGGTACCGGTTTTGCTGTCGCGACGACCTTATTGTTACCGAAATGCCAGTTAAGGCCAATTGTAACGACATCATCATTATACGAATCACCGCCAAATTCTAAAAAATGTTGATAGCCCGCTCTAAATTCCAGGTTATCAGACAAGCCTCCCGATATACCAACTCCAGCCTGCACCTGTTCTGTTCGGTCCACGGTTGCATCCTCAACACCAAAACTACTGAGTCCGGCTGACACAAAGGGTTTCCAGTTTTTATCGCCGAAAAACCGGTAGCCATTCACCGAAAACTGATTCGCGTCGACATTATTAGTGATATCCCCACCCCAGGTCGCATCTGCAGACCAACGATCATTAAACTGGTATCCCAGCACTAAATTACCAGTTTTAGGTGTGTGGCTCGGAGACCGGGTCGGGACATCGAACACCCTGTCACTATCCAGAGAGAGTGAACTAAAGCCAAAACCCAGGTACATATTTCCCGTCGTTTCCGCCAACGCGACATTCAAGGACGCACTCAGAAACAACCCCGACAACAATATACTATACGTTTTCATTAACCCGCTTTCTCCATAAATAGACATAATCGGTTTAGCAGCTGTTATGAGTGACATTGGAAGCACCCAGGCAGCCTGATGTATAGGAAGCATAAACACCCTGTTCTCCAAAATCAAGAAGTATCAACCAGAGCCAAATACCTCGTAGCTTCCTTTTAATATACCCCCAACCAGGCCAGGCCAATTCTATCCACCTTTACCCGCAAACATAGAGCTCCTCCTGATATGATCTTTTTTTAGCACATCCCTGCTCAGTAAATGAACAACGCCCTGCCGCATCAGGCAGCAATTTACAACCTGCTGTTTTCGCGAAAATATGGCATCGTAAAACTAGCTTCAATGCCCAATAGGCTATTGGCCTGATTTGAGAGTAGAATATGCTGCTCAATAACGCTATCAGTCGTTCTTCACCAAACGAGGTATCCCATGAGCAATTACGATCAACAACTGGACAAAATGAAAAATAATGATGGCTTCATCGCCGCATTGGACCAAAGTGGCGGGAGCACCCCTAAAGCACTTGGATTGTACGGTGTGACACAAGATGGCTGGTCCAACGATGAGGAAATGTTCTCGCTCGTACACGAGATGCGGGCCCGCATCATGACCAGCCCGAGTTTCACGGGCGAGAGAATTCTGGCTGCAATACTGTTTGAAAACACAATGGACCGCGATGTTCAGGATAGCCCGACGGCGGAGTACCTTTGGGAAGAAAAAAATATCGTGCCGATTTTAAAGGTAGACAAGGGCCTCATGGAGGAAGAAAACGGCGTACAGCTCATGCAAACCATTCCGGATCTTGATGCCTTGCTGAAAAAAGCCAGCGCCAAAGGTATTTTCGGTACAAAAATGCGCTCCGTCATCAAGCAGGCAGATGCCGATGGCATTGAAGCGATTACCGCCCAACAGTTTGAAATTGGCCGTCAGATTTGTGACGCCGGCTTAATACCGATCATTGAACCGGAAATTGACATCTATTGTCCGGATAAAGCCGCCGCTGAGACTATGCTGGAAAATGCTATCATGACCGAGCTGAATCAGCTCGCGCCTGATCAGCTCGTCATGCTTAAGCTGACGCTGCCGGAAGAGAATAATCTCTACAGGAACGCCGTAAATCACCCGAATGTGGTTCGGGTCGCGGCATTGTCAGGTGGTTACAGTCGCGACGAGGCGAATACACGCCTGAGTCACAACAATGGCGTAATAGCGAGCTTTTCGCGCGCCCTGTCCGAGGGCCTCAAAGTGCAACAGAGTGATGCCGAATTCAATGCGATGCTCGATGCGTCCATTGAGAGCATTTTTCAGGCATCGAAAACCTGAGCCAGCATTAAGCTTGCTTTGATTGTTGTTGTACCTTTTGAACTTGCTCCATTACCTGCAGGTTTCGCTCGCTCGATACCTCTACGATTTGAGCCGTTGTTTTAAGCGCATTTGCCAGTTCATCCAGAAGATTAGCGGTCTTTATAAGGGATCGCGTACCAGGCGCTAATACAAAATGATATACGGCCGCCATGGCCGCGAGAATAATCAGCATTAGAGCGATGGCGGTAGTGATAACGATACGTTTGATCTGACTCGACAGCTCATTGGTCGCATTAACCACAGGCCGCATGCTTTTCTCTACCGTACCCGGAAGGTGCTCCAGGGAGGTTGCCAGGCTTTGACTGAGCTCACCTACACGGGTCAAGGTCTGATCTATTTTCTGCTGGTGCTCGGCGCTAAGTTCAGGATCATTGGCGAGTTCATGCAATGCCTGTCCGATCAAATTAAGCCCTTCTGCCGCTTGTTCAGCAGCTTGTTCCAGGCCCATAATTTCCACACCAATGTTCACGGTCACATAAGGGTTTTGCGTATCAGCCTCCTGCTCCACCCGGCCATTTGCAACCTGCTCTTCAATTGTATCGGACATCGCACTCTGAACAACAAGTGCGAGCATTGATACCAGAAACAGGGAAGTGAGAGATTTTTTCATGCACGCGGCGTTTAGTAATAATCCATACGACCATACCACGCCACGTCATGGGCTGCACAGGCAATCCAGCAAGCTCAAGACGGGGTCATCCCGCCGTGCGCATGGTTAATTTCCCATCTTCATGCCGCCCATCTTCATACCACCCATTACGCTTTTGACTTCAGCCTGAATCTGCGTACTACTACCGTCGTCAATATTTAATTTTATCTCAACCATTTGCCCCAGTTCCAGGGGTTGCTTTAAACCAATCAACATCACGTGTAAACCGCCCGGCTCTAGCACGGTCGCGCCTCCGGCAGGCACCTCAATTTTATCTACCTGACGCATTTTCATTACCCCATCTTCATGTAAATGGGTGTGCAACTCTACTTTATCCGCCACATCACTTTCTGCGGATACAACCGCCAGATCCGAACCCGTCGTGTTCTTAAATACCATGAACGCGCCGGTGACCGTTTGCGTTGGCGGCATATGGCGAACATAAGAGTCTTCGACAATGATCGAGGCGGCCCAGAGGTTTGAGCTAAACAGGAGTATAGAGGCGGTTATGAGTGCTTTCATAGGGATTTAGTATTAGGAAAAAAACAGGGGTTTATTTTAATGCAACAGATGCCTTTGGGAGTGCGGCGAATGGTCGCAGCTTGCTGGTTTTTCTACCAGAAGTACGGGAGGCGTCTTTGCTGGGGTTTTATGTGCACTAGGGCGCGTGTTTTTTTAGTTTGCGTTGCAGGGTTCTGCGGTGCATGCCAAGCTTTTGCGCGGTGCGGGAAATATTGCCTTCATTTTCATCCAGTACCCGGTGTATATGCTCCCACTCGAGGCGTTTAAGTGATGGGGCCTGCCCGGGAATCGCTTCCGCATCCGTTTCTTGCGTATCGTCACCCGACAGGCTTTCCTGAATGATAGCGTGGATATCATTTACATCAACGGGTTTAGCGATGTAGTTGCTAGCCCCCTTTTTTACCGCGGTGACTGCGGGCGCCAGGTTCGCGTAACCCGTCACCATAATAATTTTTGAAACCGGAAACTTCAGCTGTAGATCCGGGATTAAACCCAGCCCGGATTCCTCACCCAGGCGCATATCCAGCAAAATGACATCCAGTTGATCTTCAGTGCCCAGGGCCTGCACCGCGTTATGCGCCACATTGCACTGATAACCCAATCGTCCCAACCCCTTGTCCAGCAGGCGGCAATATACTGGATCATCATCAATGATTAATACCTTAGTCTTTTCTTTCATGAACTATGCTCAGGGTTTGAAATATGAATTACAATTTCGGTACGTACACCCGAATCAGCACCTTGTGCCCGGTTAGTCAAACGTAAACTACCGCCCACTCGGTTTATGTTGGCCTGTGATAATAACAGACCGATTCCCATGCCAGCGTGTTTGGTTGAGAACGGTACTTTGCCCGCCAGCTCCAGGTGCTCGGCACTCAGGCCGACACCGGAATCATCAATACGTATCACTAGTTCAGAATCTCGCTGC
>JAUXFT010000222.1 GCA_030622755.1 Aestuariirhabdus sp.
GCATCTTGATGAAAAGCAGCAATATGGACGAAAAATTGTGATGGCATGGCGACAAACCTTCAGTCGTGAAACTGATGTAGAGCATCTCGCCAGCCTTATTCGTGAATATCTGCCAGCGGAACTTAAACAATAATTGAGACATGGGTGGATAACTCCATCAGCTCCCCGCGTGCTCTCTAAAAGTAGACACCTCAAAATCGAAAAGTTGTTACGGTGATAAAATGCAACGCAACCTATTGAAAATGAATATAGTTGCTATGATTCAAATCATGAATAATCTTTCAGAATAGAATACTGATATGCAAAGTGAGGTTGTTTTCCAGGCGCGCGGATTAACCAAAGTCTACCAGATTGGCGAGACTGAAGTGCATGCGCTGCGTGGTGTCGATCTTGATTTGTTCCAAGGCGAGCTGGTAGTGTTGCTCGGTGCATCCGGCAGCGGTAAATCGACTTTGCTAAATATTCTGGGCGGGTTAGATCTGCCCACCACGGGACAAGTCATCTACGGCGGAAATGATTTAGTCAAGGCGGGTGAACGTCAGTTAACCGCCTATCGCCGTTATCATGTTGGATTTGTCTTTCAGTTTTACAACCTAATCCCCAGTCTGACAGCAAAAGAAAATGTTGCGGTGGTGACCGAAATTTCACGCGACCCGATGACCCCGGAACAAGCCCTAGACATCGTGCAGCTGGGAGATCGCATGGATCATTTTCCGGCCCAGTTATCCGGTGGAGAGCAACAACGGGTGGCGATCGCCCGCGCCATTGCCAAGCAGCCCGATGTGCTGTTGTGTGATGAACCGACCGGCGCACTGGATTCCAGCACCGGTATTGTTGTCCTGGAAGCACTGGCTAAAGTCAATCGTGAGCTAGGTACGACGACAGCCATTATCACGCACAATGCTGTTATCAGTGGTATGGCCGATCGGGTGATACATTTCAGCGATGGACGTATCGCGGGTATTGATCAGAATACCGAAAAAATCGCACCGCAGGCGTTAAGCTGGTGACGGCTCTAACTCGAAAATTATTACGTGATTTGTGGCTCATGTGGGGCCAGGCACTGGCAATTGCGATTGTTATTGCCAGCGGTGTGGCAACCTTTGTCATGTCTATTTCGACGCTGGATGCCCTGCAGCGCACACGCGCTCAGGTCTATACGGAATATCGTTTCGCTGATGTCTTTGCTACTCTCAAACGAGCGCCGGAACGTGTCGTACAGCGCATTGAGGCGATCCCTGGTGTGCGTGAAGTGGAAAGCCGGGTGGTGGCACAGGTGAGAATGGAAGTTGAAGGGTTTGCTGACCCGGTGATAGGTCAACTGGTTTCGATTCCTGATCACAGTGAGCCGGAAATGAATGCCCTTTACATGCGAAAAGGTCGCAGTCCGCAAGCGGATCAGCCTGAAGTCGCTCTATCTGAACCTTTCGCCAATGCTCATAAACTGAAACCGGGTGATGAAATCACGGCCATCATTAATGGTCGCCGCCAGAAACTGCGGGTCAGTGGCATCGCACTGTCACCAGAATACATCTACAGTCTGGGGCCCGGCGCCATGTTTCCCGATAATCAGCATTACGGCATCCTCTGGATGAATCGTAAAGCGCTGGCTAACGCTTATGATATGGACGGTGCTTTCAATGATGTGGTGTTGAAGCTGATGGATAGAATTGAGCCAGCAGATGTTATTGATAGGCTAGATCGAATTCTGGCGCGCTATGGCGGCATCGGTGCTTACGAACGCAAGGATCAGCAATCCCATCATTTTCTAAGCCAGGAATTTCTCGGTCTTGAAACGATGGCGACTATATTTCCGGTGATTTTCCTTGGGGTGGCTGCTTTTTTATTGAATGTGGTTGTAACCCGGCTGGTGAATACTGAGCGTGACCAGATTGCCGTGCTCAAGGCCTTTGGATACAGCAATACCACTATCGGGCTACATTATTTACAACTGGTGTTGTCGATCACATCAGTGGGTGTGGTGGCGGGTTTGTTTCTGGGACATCGGCTGGGTCAAGGGCTAGGGAACATGTATAAGATATTTTTCCATTTTCCCTACCTTGATTACCACCTGGGTTTCAGCACCCTAGCCCAAGCCTTTTTAATCAGCTTTGCCGCGGCGATCATCGGAACATTACACGCTGTTTATCGTGCCGCCAGATTGCCACCCGCTGAAGCTATGCGTCCTGAACCACCAGCCCGTTATCGTGAAAGTCTGCTAGAACGTAGTGGTGTTAAACGATACCTGTCGCAACCGACACGAATGATCTTGCGGCATATTAGCCGAAAACCATTGAAGACACTTTTTACCATACTGGGCATCGCCATGGCCGGGGCGATCATGATGCTGGGTAATTTTCAGGATGATGCGATTGATTACATGCTGTACGTTCAATATGAACTGGCTCAGCGAGAAGATCTAACGGTGTCATTTACCGAGCCGACATCCCGCCGTGCTTTGTATGAAATGGTTAGCTTACAAGGTGTGAAATATAGCGAACCATTTCGTTACACACCCATACGCATTCGTTTCAAACACCACCAGCGGCGAACTTTTATCCAGGCATTCAAAAGCAATCCAGAATTGCACCGGGTGCTTGATAATAATCTACAACCCTTTGAGTTGCCGTCTGAAGGCATTGTTCTCAATAACTATCTGGCGAAATTGCTAAATGTCAGTGTTGGCGACCAAGTGATTGTCGACGTGTTGTCAGGCCGACGTCCCACGCTGGAACTCGAAGTGGTGGCCACCGTCGGAGAAATGTTGGGAATACCGGCCTATGTGCAGCTGAATTATCTTAACCGACTGCTGGATGAAGGTGATGCAATCAACGGTGCGTTTCTTGCGGTTGATCAAAAATTCCAGGATAAAGTCTATCGAGAATTACAGGACAGGCCAAGAGTGGCTGGTATTACGATCACGGATGCTGCGGTGCAAAGTGCCCATGACACCATGGGTGAAACCATTCTGATGTTTACGTTTATAAATACCTTGCTGGCAACCGGCATTGCTTTTGGTGTGATCTATAATAGTGTTCAGATCGCCTATTCGGAACGCAGCCGGGAACTGGCGAGTCTTCGGGTATTGGGTTTCAGTCACCCTGAGATCGCCTATATTTTGCTGGGCGAACTGACGGTGCTGACCCTTATCGCAATCCCAATCGGGTTTGTGTTCGGCAAACACATTTGCAGTATTATCGCCGCCCATATGGATTCAGATCTGTACCGCATACCGCTGATCATCGAATCTGGATCGTATGCTTTCTCTGCTACAGTAGTACTGGTTTCCGCTATAGTGAGTGGTTTTATAATATGGCAACGACTAAAAAAGCTGGATCTGGTGGCCGTACTTAAAACTAGGGAGTAATTAAGATGATCAAAAGCAGGACAATTTTAATCGTATTACTTGTGATTATCATTACAGGCACACTGGTTTATGGATTTTTGCCCAGTCCGGTTCCGGTGGAAACCATCATCGTCTCACGTGGACCATTCCAGGTTGTAATAGAAGAAGAAGGCAAAACTCGCCTGAAAGATCGTTTTGAAATTTCGGCACCGGTGGCCGGCACCTTGTGCAGACTGGACTGGGATGTGGGTGATTCAGTACAGGCCGGGCAGAAACTTTGTGAGATCGCTCCACTGAAATCCGTGTTGCTGGATCCACGCAGCAAGGCCGATGCTGAGGATCGAGTCGCCGCCGCCGAAGCCTCGCTACGTACAGCAAAGGCCAAGATTGTGGCCGATACCGCCAGCGCCGAGTTTGCACGATCAGAATACCGACGCATTAAACAAGTATATGATAAAAAACTGGTTTCACATAGTGAACTCGAACGTGCAAAAGCCGACAATCGCCGTGCCGACGCCAATCTGGAATCTGCCCGTTATGCAGCGGAAACTGCCCGTTATTCACTGAAAGAAGTGCGTAATGCACTCAGCCATTTTGCAGCGGCAGGTAATGAACTGGCAGGTGAGCGGGTAATCATCCATTCGCCGGTGAAGGGACAGGTCTTAGCTGTTTATCAGGAAAGCCAAGGCGCAGTCGCCGCTGGTCAGTTGTTAATGGAGGTTGGAAACCCACAGGCGCTGGAAGTGATGGTGGAAGTGTTATCTGCCGATGCCGTACGTATTCAACCAGGCATGGCGGTTGAATTTGATCGCTGGGGTGGAGAACAATCTCTCACCGGTCAAGTACATGTCATCGAGCCAGTGGGGTTTACCAAGGTCTCGGCACTGGGTGTCGAAGAGCAGCGCGTCAGGGTCATCGTCGATATTACTTCAGCAGCAGAGCAATGGGCGCGTCTGGGTGACGGTTACCGCATTGATACCAAGTTTATCCTCTGGCAAGGCGAAGACATCCTGCAGATCCCGGAAAACGCCCTATTTCGGCACGGCGATGGCTGGGCAGTTTTTGTAGCAAACCCAAACAACAAGGCTGAACTGCGAAAAGTCGAACCAGGAAAACGCAGCGGCCTACATGCCCAGGTCCTTAATGGCCTCAATGAAGGCGAAGCCATCATCACTCACCCAGAAGAGCGGATTGAAGATGGCCGAAAAATTAGCCAATGAGTTTTCTGCCTAATGCCTGTGCTTTCAGTTTA
>JAUXFT010000185.1 GCA_030622755.1 Aestuariirhabdus sp.
ATAACAACTCCTTGGCTCACAGAACGACATGGCTACGATCCGACTTGGCGCGTTGCCACCGCAAGAAGCTTCTTATCCTTCAACAACCTATCAGGCTGATGGAGAAAAATATGACGGTAGCAAGTTTAATTATCGCTTGCACTTTGCCGCCGATGAGCTGCCGCCGGTGGACGCCTTCTGGTCACTGACCATATACGATTTTGAAGGTTACATGAAACACAATGAAATTGACCGCTTCAGCATTGGCGATCGCTCTGATTTACAGTTCAATGATAACGGTTCCCTGGATATCTATATCCAGCACCAGCGTCCAGAACAGAGTGTTAGCAATTGGCTGCCTGCTCCAGCGGAAGAGTTCAACCTGGTACTACGAATGTACCTGCCTCACGAACGTTTTCTGGATGGGGAATGGACGCCACCAGCGCTGGATATCGTGAAAACACCCTAAGCCGTGGGTAAGTCGCACAAAAATCTTTGCCATGAGAGGGAGGTTATAGCTGAACGTTCTTTGGAAGAGATTGTTGCTCGGATTGACCAATATATCTGAGCATTTTTTCCATAATCGCAACCAAACAAGCTGGGAATACTTTATTACTGCAAGAATGAATGTTCATTATTTTGTTAGTACAAAACAATAGAGTGAGAATCGATATGAAGAAAAAATTAATATTGCCAGCGGCTCTTTTTGCTGCGGTATTGTTGCCCTTGTCTGTGTTTATGTATAAAGGCTCCAATGCTCAGGCTGCTGTCGACGAAGCCGCAGCCAGCGAGCAGGTGGATTGGCGTGAAGACTACGCATACAGTATGGGGGTTGCGGCCATGCACTATGCCTACCCGTATTGGCGTATGGCTCACGTCCGTTATGACTGGACGATGAAAGAAGTAACACCTTCCGCATCGGCAGTCACCCCCAACGGGGCACTGAACCGTTTCTGGCACGCCTCCCTGCTGACTAATGCCGATTGGAAAGACGGCGGTGCGCCAAATAACGATACACTTTATTCTATGGCCTGGTTGCATGTGACCGATGAACCGGTAATTTTGAGTGTGCCGCCTATGGATCGATATTACACCTTTGAACTGTCGGGTTTTGACTCGGATAACTTCGCTTACGTGGGTGAGCTGAGCCACGGACGTCAGGGTGGCGACTACGCCTTACTACCAAAAGGCTGGAAGGGTGATTTACCTGAAGGCGTTAGCGCTGTTGCGGAAGCTCCTTCCCCGTGGGTGCTTGTGATCGGCCGTACCTACGTTGCTGGAGAAGAAGATATCCCGGCAGTGCGTGCTTTGCAGCAGCAGTACAAGTGGAGATTTTTGAGTCAGTTTGGCCAGGAAGAGGCCTCCCCACCACAGCCGGAAGTGTTCAAACCCTATGATAAGAGCGTGACATCAATCGACGACCCGATGGCGGTATGGAAAACCATTAATCGTGCCCTGACCGAGAATCCTCCGGTGTCTGGGGAAACCGCGCTGATGAGTTTTTTTCGTGAAATTAACGTCGGCCCCAATTTTGATGTAGATGCGTTGGATGACGCTTCCAAGCGTGGACTGGCTCGTGCGGCAGTGGATGGTTTTAAGCAAATTCAACGCATGCAGATGAGCGGTGCCGGTTCTGCGGTTTTGAAAAGCAATGGCTGGATTTACAGTCTGGAACTAGGTCGTTCGGGACTCAATGGCGATTTTGCGACTCGCACTCTGCACCAGTCCTATTCTGGTATCGTTGCAAATGATGCTGAAGAAGCGATTTACTTCGGTGGTTTTGTAGGAAGTGACGGACAGCGGTTACAGGGCAGTAAGCGCTATCAGATTAACATGCCTGCCGGAACCGAACCGGATGTAAATGCCTTTTGGTCGATTACCATGTATGGCCCTGATACCAACATGGTTGCCAATGAGATCGACCGCTATGCCATTGGTGACCGTACCCCGAATCTGGTTCGCGGTGCCGATGGCAGTTTGAGTCTTTTGCTGCAGAGTGAGCGTCCGGATCAGTTAGATAGTAACTGGCTACCGACACCAGAGGGTCCGTTTTGGCTGGTTTTACGTGCCTACCTTCCCGGTGAGAGCATGATGAAAGGCGAATGGCAGCCACCGGTGATCTCTGTGGTTGAGTAAGGTTCGCTGCCTGGGGCAATTGTATGGATTGTTCCAGGCAGGATTAAGATCGTATCGTCACAGCGATACACTACTGCTGAATGTTGCTGAATAGTAGTGCTGAGATTCGTACAAATTCGTGGTCAGTTTTACCTGATCGCTATTCGATTAAAGTAACCTGCCCGATAAATTAACCAAAGGAGCTTGCGAGCAAGCTCCTTAACTCCAGGTTTAGCTATTGGCTGGTCGGCCAATAATAGCGCCCATCGCAACACCAAAAACGATATGTCCTATTAGAGCGACCATCGCTTTTGGGCCATTTTCAAAAAAGAATCCCTGACCCAGCAAGGGCATCACTACGACCATTGCTAGCAGGTAGAGTGGAATCAAAAATAGCGCACCTCGCAGCCAACCGGGCCCTGGCAGACGTTCATAGCCTAGCGCAAGATAAGCCAGGGGGAATGCTATGGTGCCATTTAGAAAATGTACAATCGCACCTAATTGATCTGAGCCACCGATTACTGGCGCCAACAGCTTACCAACATCCATTTGTTGACCAATTATATTGGGTGCCATATAAAGACCCATTAATGTAAACAGGACGCTACCTACAAAACCGCCAATCAAGGCGCGGGTCAAATTAGTTTTAATAAGTGCTGTCGTATATTCAATATTTAGACTCATTTATTAACTCCAGTTTAGTGAGTAAAATTTTTACATTGATTGGCTGTTTGTATTCACGAAGTCTCATATAAATGATGTCGAATTAATCTTCGTCATTTTTCAATATGAATAATTGCCTTTTTTAAGGATTATCAAGTGCCAATGTCCCGATAAGCTTAAATAATGCGCGCTGCGTAGATTTCCTATGGTTCGCACCGCCTCAGGGTGATGCTTCATGGGTTCATTGTTCAGGATGTTGGGTTGCTATCGGTCGCAATGACCTCCGTAGGTGCTTTTGGTTTGAAACCGGTCGAGAACATAGGCGCAGATGATCCAGAATACAATCATGCCGACGACAGAAATAAAGGAATAGGACAAAATTCCCATCACTCGTATAACTAAAGAAAACTCCATAATTAATGCACCTTGCCTATGAATTTAGCAGTTCGATGTATCACTTAAGCCCCAGTGCTTTTGCAACCCCTGCACCGTACGCGGAATCAGCCTTGGAGCAATTGCTGATGTGCCGTTGTTGTACTTCAATACTGGCCCCTCCGATTGATCGAGCAGTATTTTCAAACAGAACTTGCTGTTCTTCAGGGCTCATTAATCTGAATAAATTGCCTGGTTGCGAATAGTAGTCGGTATCTTCCCGGTGATCCCAGTGGGCGGCAGCACCGGATAGATCGAGGGGGGGTTCAGAATAATCAGCTTGCTCTTGCCACTCTCCCTGACTGTTGGGTTCATATGCGATAGTGCTGCCGAAATTACCATCAACTCGCATGGACCCATCTCGATGATAGCTATGAACGGGGCAGCGGGGTGCGTTAACAGGAATTTGTTGATGATTGACACCGAGGCGATAACGTTGGGCATCACCGTATGAAAATAAGCGACCTTGCAGCATTTTATCCGGTGAGAAGCTAATCCCTGGAACGATACTCGCCGGGTTAAATGCAGACTGTTCGACTTCAGCAAAAAAGTTTTCAGGATTACGATTTAACTCCAGAACACCCACATCGATCAGAGGGTAGTCGCTGTGTGGCCATACCTTGGTAAGGTCGAATGGGTTGTAACTTGATGTTGCTGCCTGCTGCTCCGTCATCAGCTGGATCTTCATGTTCCAGGATGGATGATCACCGTTCTCGATAGCGTTGAATAGATCAGCCTGGTGGCTTTCTCGGTCTTTACCGATGACAACTTCGGCTTCCTGGTCGGTCAGGTTTTTAATGCCTTGATTGGATTTGAAGTGAAATTTAACCCAGACTCGCTCATTATTAGCATTGATCAAGCTGAAGGTATGACTGCCGAACCCGTGCATATGACGGTAGGTTGCCGGGAGCCCTCGATCACTCATGACAATCGTCACCTGGTGTAACGCTTCAGGCAGTGAAGTCCAGAAATCCCAGTTGCTCTGTGCGCTCCGCAGGTTGGTGCGAGGGTCGCGTTTAACCGCGTGATTAAGATCAGGAAATTTCAAAGGATCCCGCAGGAAGAAGACAGGTGTGTTATTGCCGACCAGATCCCAGTTGCCTTCCTCGGTATAAAATTTCAGGGCAAAACCGCGAATATCACGTTCAGCATCGGCAGCACCGCGTTCACCCGCGACAGTAGTAAAGCGAGCAAACAGGTCGGTCTTTTTACCGACCTGAGAGAATATTTTCGCTTTTGTAAATTTTGTTATGTCATGGGTTACGGTGAACGTACCATAGGCACCGGAACCTTTCGCATGCATTCGGCGCTCTGGAATTACTTCGCGATCGAAGTGCGCCAGTTTTTCTAAAAACCATACATCTTGTAATAATTGCGGGCCTCCAGGGCCTGCGGTCATCACGTTTTGGTTATCGCTTACTGGGCAGCCGGCATTGGTAGTTAGTTTCTTCTTCATAATAAAATACCTATGTGGGGTTGTTACCGTTTGAGCTCACTTGTGATGAATGGAGCCGTTCATAAGATGAAAAGCGTGTCGTTAGAACCTGGATACTCATTTTTTTGTAACTGCTTTATTAATGGCGCCATGTAATAGTTGTATATCGCAAGGCTTGCTCAAGAAAGCAATGCAGTCTGTCGACTGAATTCCTGGTTTATACTCTTCTGGATCCAGCGCAGAAATAAATATCGTTGGAACATTATTTCCCTGGGCACGAAGTAGGGCATGTAGTTCAAAGCCATCCAGATTGGGCATGGAAATATCGGCAATCAGGCACGCGGCCCGATCAATATGGGCTCCATTCAGGCACTGACGGCTGGATTCAAAAACCTTTGCTTCAAAGCCGAACGTACACACAACGCGTTCCAGTGCCCGTCCTACAGAGAGGTCATCATCGACGATACAGATAAGATTTCGGGGTTTAGCCATGATGAGCATCCTATGCTCTCCATGCACTGAAAACTATGGGACTATGGGCCCGGTCTGGATTCTTTATTTATTGGACCATTGCAGGAGTTTAGAGTTTGGATTCTACAAGATGAACGAGATTGGCTAGCGAGCCTGCATCCATCTTACGCATCATATTGCCTCGATGTGTCTTGACGGTTTTCTCGGTTATACCCAGATCATAGGCGATCTGCTTATTGCGTAGGCCTTTAACGATCCCCTTTAAAACCTCATACTCGCGTACCGTAAGCGATGAAAGTTTCTTCTGTAACGATGTATGCTCCAAATGTTGAGCATAGGCCTCTTCGCTTCTTTTTAAGCTGCGGGCGATGATCGGTAAAAGTTCTTCCTCGTCGACAGGTTTTAATAGGAAATCCACTGCACCGTCTTTGATGGCTTGTACGCCCGTTAAAGTGTCTCCAGCACCCGTAATAAAGATGATGGGCACGCTGTATTCTCTATTTTTGAGCATCTCCTGTAACTCAAGGCCGCTGATTACAGGCATGTGCAGATCAACTAGAAGGCACCCGGGGCCTTTGTGCTCATTACGATTCAGAAAAGCCTGAGCGGAATCAAAAGTTTCAACAATGTAACCATTTGCGCCAAGCAATCTTTTCATGGACTTACGCAGCGATGAATCGTCATCGACGATGAAAACTGTGGTTAAGTTATTCTGAGATACAGCTACCTCTTTCGGCTGAGTATGAATTTCTATACCAGGCATTTCATCAGCCAGCTTCAGGCTAAAGAAGGCTGTAGCGCCTCTGTCCGAATTGTTCTCTATCCAAAGATTGCCACCCTGGACATGCAGTAATTTTTTGGAGATGGATAACCCCATGCCCATGCCCTGTTCTTTGGTGGTATAAAATGGCTGAAAAATATTTTGGATATGATCTTCATTTAACCCCATTCCGTTATCAACGATGCTGACCTCAACCTCTGTGGTGCTCGCCAGGCGTGCACGAACCAGAAGGATTCTATCTTTAGGGTCAATGCCATTCATCGCATCGAAGGCATTCGTCATAAGGTTGATCATGACCTGCTGTGTGTGAATGCGATCGGCTAACACCAATGGAATGTTCTGATCAAACTCCGTTGTAAGTGAGACCTTCCGAATTATCATCTCACTATTAAGGATTCGTGCAACGTCGTTTACAATGGTTTTAATATCTATGTTTTCAATCAAATCAGGGTGAGGTTTTAAGATTGA
>JAUXFT010000072.1 GCA_030622755.1 Aestuariirhabdus sp.
GATACGCGTGGTGGCGGTCGGATGACTTGGTGGTGAAAGTCCACTATCGACCCGGCAAGGGGAACGATTAGCCGAACGGCACCAAAAGTAGGCGCTTTAGGCGAGGGGGTCCATCGTGAGGTGGAATCTGAAGAAAGCCGAAGGCAAAACACTGGCCCGACGAACAGAAATCGCATAGGAGGCGGTGGCAGTGGGTAAGAAGGCCATTATCTTTTAAAGCCCGATACTTGCATAGAAGCTGCGGTCGTAGATGCGGCGGGTATAAGCGGGAAGGTCACGCGCATTACCCTGGGAGATCTGTTGTCCTGCCATTGGCTACCGGCATCGTGAGATGTGGGAATGGGATAACAGAAGTCAGCCGATGCCATAGTAGGTGTGTCGCCTGAGAGCGCCTACTGTTGGTGCCGCACACTGAAGGGCCGAACATGAGGGGCAGATTGGAAGCCAAACTCTCGATGGTGACAAGAGCTGTAGAACGGTCTGCAGATGCTCACAACTGAGGGACGCGAACAGTATTTGCGTAAGCAGGTTGGCGAGATGGCAAGCGTCACGGCGGGGGCGGATTACTTCCATGAGGAGCCGACAGACTCTAGAGTGAAACCATGAGAGTATGTTGAAGGTTTTCAAAAGAGAATTGCTATCGAGTTAGAGCTCTTTAGCTATGTCAGGCTTTTGAACACTGCAAGACAGTATGTAAACTATTGAAAAGCGCCGAACCCTGAAGTGCTTATTAATTTGGGGTGGCCAGACTTTCGTCCCGGGAAATGCTGGATAGCGGCGAGCATAGTTTGACGTAGGTTATAAAGGCCTCGGCAGGCACTGGCTTGCAGTAGAAATAACCCTGACCACCCTGGCATCCGTGCTGAATCAGATAATCCTCATGTTGTGCCGTTTCTATTCCTTCAGCAATGACCGGAAGATTGAGGCTTTTGCCCAGCTGGATAATTGTACGGACAATGGATGAATCATCCTGGTTATCGATGATTTCCTGGACGAAGCTTTTGTCGATCTTGATTTTATCGAAGGGTAACTGCCTAAGGTAGCTGAGAGAGGAATAACCAGTTCCGAAATCATCGAGTGACAGCAGAACGCCAGATTTTTTTATAGCCTCGAGGGTAACTGCCGCCGCTTGCAGGTCTTCCATAATGCCTGTTTCGGTCACCTCCAGCTCTAAGGTGTGCGGAGGCAGCTGGTGTTTCTTCAGATTATGCATCACCAGCTCGCTGATGTTTGCCTGTTTGAGTTGAGTTGCTGAGAGATTAACCGCCATTTTTAACTGAGAGTATCCCTGTAAATGCCACTCTCTCAGTTGCGCACAAGCTTGGTCGAGGACCCATTCGCCGATCTCTATAATGAGATCACTTTTTTCAGCAAGGGGAATGAAAATGTCAGGAGAAATTTCCCCCTGTTCAGGGTGTGTCCAGCGTAACAGCGCTTCCGCTCCAGCAACCTGATTGCTTAACAGGTTTATTTGCGGCTGGAATTCAAGGTGTAACTGACCTTTGGTTAGTGCCTCAGCGAGTTCACGCTCAAGTCGTTTTCGCTGACGGATTGCACTATCGATAGAGGCGTCGTAAAACTCGAAGGAGTTGCCGCGGGATTTAGCCAATGTCATGGCTTGTTCTGCTTTTTGCAGCAGCTTTTCGGGATTGCTGCCGTCTTCGGGGAACATCACAATGCCCAGGGTGGCATTAATCGTGATCTTCCGACCTTTGATATCAAGAGGTGCCTTAAGCTTGCTGATAATGTTCTGTGCCAGGTCTGCGGCTTCCTCTGAAGGATGCTGCAGTTTATCCAGAATGATTGCAAACTGGTCACCACCTAAGCGTCCAACCAGCACCGGGATGTATTGGTCATTCAGGCGAGAAGAGATCTCGACCAGCAAATCGTCACCGATTTTATAGCTGTGTTGTTCATTGATGCTTTTGAAGTCATTGATGCCGCAACACAAGATTGCCACATGATGTTTGTTTCTCGCCTCTGTCAGCATCCGCTGCAGTTCCCGCTGCAACATGATTCTATTCGGTAAACGTGTCAGGAAATCGTACTGTGAAAGGTGTTGACGAACATTTGCTTCGGCACTTTGAAATTTGGAATTATTCCGCTCAATCGATTCCAGAAGTTGGTTAACAGTGCTGATCCAGAGTCCCAATTCGTTTTTCTCATTCCCGGCGATCATGGGTATTTTGATGCCGCCGGGGTGATCCGGGTTGATATGGGCCAGGCTTTGCGCAACACGGGTAAGAGGGCGGGTAACTAACCAGGTAAATATCATGTACAGAACAATAGCCATTACCATGGCCCGGAGGATACCAGAGGTAAAAATAATGGCTGATCGATTGATAAACTCGGAGCCGTAGACGGCAGTATCCAGGATGATCTGCAGGTCACCGTAATACTCGTTATAGGGCAGCTTACCGTACAGGCTTACTTTGTAGCTTCTTTCCGGGCTGAACACCTTATCCGTAAGCCAGCGATAGGGGGTGTTATTGAGAACCCGTTGTTTGCTTGCCAGCATCTCTTCTGCGGGGTGGCCAATAGACGCGAAACGGACGGAAGGGTCTTCAAAAAGCCCTTCGATAACCTGCTCAGCCATTTCTCTATCGAGGCTGTACACCGCCTGAATTGCTGGGTCTCGAACCATAGCCAGCACTTTTTGGGCATGCTCATCGATCGCTTGTCGTGAGGTTAAGGAATCCATCGCGATCTGCGCTCCGCTGAGCACAACACCTACCAGACAAGCCGATGCCAGGACAACTCGGAACAGTTTAAAGGACAAACGATCCCTTTTCTCAATAACCAATCTGGCTCCTTGCATACAGATGCTTTCGCATACATCTTTATTGTTATCTTTATAGATGATGACTCAGTATCAGGAATTTGACGCAAAGGGTCAAAACTAATTTCACGTCTCGGTGCTAAACCGAAGGGAAAGTCAGTACGGTGTAAGTCAGGTGGAGCTTGTTGAATGCTCAAGCTATCATAGGGGCGCCCAAATACGTCGATTGATACAGGTGTTTTATGAAACCGCTGATTTCTTCTGATGATTTGCGTTTTGACGCAGAGCATATCTGGCATCCATATACCTCCATGCGCAATCACTACCCACAATTGCCGGTTGTTTCGGCAGATGGCGTGATGCTCAACCTTGCAGATGGGCGCGAATTGATTGACGGGATGTCGTCGTGGTGGTCAACGATTCATGGCTACAATCATGCTCACCTTAATGCGGCATTGGTCCAGCAAACGGCGAATATGTCCCACGTTATGTTTGGTGGGCTAACCCATAAACCAGCGATTGAACTCGCGCGCCGGTTGCTGAGGATGGTGCCGGATAATTTGCAGCAAGTGTTTTTTGCGGACTCAGGCTCTGTTGCCGTAGAAGTCGCGATAAAAATGGCTATTCAGTATTGGCATGCGGCGGGCAGGCCGGGCAAGCATCGTTTATTGACCATTCGCAATGGCTACCACGGTGATACTTTTGGTGCGATGGCCACCTGTGATCCGGTCAATGGTATGCATGAAATGTTTACGGATGTTTTACCGCAACACCTTTTCGCGCCAGCGCCAGAGTGCGGCTATGAGTCTGCATGGGATGAGTCTGACATTATCCAGTTAAAGGAGTTGCTTGAGCGACACCATGAGGAGATCGCAGCGCTAATTATGGAGCCTGTTGTGCAGGGGGCAGGTGGTATGCGGTTCTACTCACCTCATTATGTGCGTCGTGCTCGTGAGCTTTGCGATCAGTACGATGTGTTGTTGATACTGGATGAAATTGCGACAGGGTTCGGTCGTACCGGAACGCTCTTCGCCTGCGAGCAAGCAGGTATTGCTCCGGATATTCTGTGTTTGGGCAAGGCCTTGACGGGTGGTTATATGACGATGGCGGCTACCCTGTGTTCGCAGCAGGTGAGTGATGTTATTTCCGAGCAAGGGGTCTTTATGCACGGCCCTACGTTTATGGCGAATCCATTAGCGTGTGCGGTAGCCAATGCGAGTTTGCAGATTCTCGAAACGGGTGAATGGCACGAGCAGGTGCAACGGATAGAGTTGGAGCTGCAGGCGGGATTAAGTGCCTGCCGGGAACTATTGGTTGTTGAGGATGTCAGGGTAATGGGCGCTATTGGTGTGGTTGAGCTAAAGCAGCCCGTTGATATGGCATCTATTCAGCCGCAATTTGTCGAGCAGGGTGTTTGGGTAAGACCCTTCGGCAAGCTGGTCTATGTGATGCCTCCTTATATTATCTCGTCAGCTCAGCTAAAGACGCTGACGACCGCTATATTCGAGGTTGTCTCCTCACTGTAAAAACCGCATCAATCGTAAGCGGTTGCTGCAGTTTAGAGACTACTCATATCTAAAACATCTATGGTTGGTATTGTTTTATGCATCCCATTAAAACGCTTTATGAAACCCACCTTAAGGAGTTACTGGCAACCACCGAGCAGCAATTGGAAGCCCTGGGTTTTTCCGGTCTATTGATTGCGTCTGGAATTCCCCAACGCTGCTTTCTCGATGATCATGATTACCCGTTTACCGTAAATCCTCACTTTAAGCGTTGGTTACCGGTCACTGATAACCCTCACTGTTTTGTATTTATTCAAGTGGGTTGTCGTCCCCGGTTGCTGTATCTGCAACCAGAAGATTTCTGGCATGCTACTGCCGGTGGCCCAGAGGGATATTGGGTGGAGAGCTTTGATGTTCATGTTTTTAGTGATGCGTCGATGATAATGAATGATTTGGCACAGCGTGATTTGTCCCGCTTTGCGTGTATTGCACAAGAGAATGAGCTGGTCGACCGTTTGCCCGGGGTGAAGATGAATCCTCCCGGTTTGATGGCAGTGATGCACTACACAAGGGCAGTCAAAAGCCCCTATGAATTACACTGCATGCGTCAGGCTAATCGTATTGCCTATCGTGGTCACAAGGCCGCTCGTGACGCCTTTGAAGCGGGGCATAGTGAGCTGGAGGTCCATCTGGCTTATCTGGCGGCATGTGGCCATACCGAAGCGCAAAGTCCATATGGCAACATTGTGGCGTTTAATGAAAATGCTGCGGTGCTACATAATAATCGTTATGGGGTGTCCCGTTTGGCCCCCTCGCAGAGGCGCTCTTTCCTGATTGATGCGGGTGCTGAATATGACGGCTATATCGCGGATATTACGCGTACTTATGCCGGAAGTGATGGCGAGTTTGCCGATCTTATATTGCGTATGGATAGCGAGCAGCTAGCGATTTGTGAAGAGGTCAAGCCTGGAGTTGCGTTCACAGAGCTTCATGAGCGTATGCATCAACGATTGGCCGGGGTGTTGGTAGATTTTGATCTGGTTAATTGCACTGCAGAATCTGCCTTCGAGCAAGGGCTGACGCGGTTGTTTTTCCCCCATGGCCTGGGTCACCTGATAGGTTTACAAACGCATGATGTAGGGGGCTGGCAGAAAAACCCGAGCGGAGATCAGTTTCCGGCACATCCTGATTATCCTTTCCTGCGTTTGCAGCGAACCCTTGAAGAGGGGATGGCAGTCACCATTGAGCCGGGCATCTATTTCATTGAGATGTTGTTGGCACCTAAAAAGGGCGACAAGGCTCTAAACTGGCAGACCATTGACCGCATGAAACCTTACGGAGGTATTCGGGTAGAAGATACCGTAGTACCAACGGAAAACGGAGCTGAGAATTTAACGCGCCCGGCATTTGCTGAATAGATGAGCCAGCCAAACACCGTGATTATGATAGTGAATGCGTTCCATTCGGTTGAAGAGCGGAGGGTATTAATTTCCTTGTGGCTAATGGAAATCAAGGTGCCGTTGAGTGAGATCAATCTCTCGACAATCTCAATGCCTTGTTGAATAAAAAATGATCATCATGATAATGACACCTGTATTGCTAGCGATAATGGGTACCGTTTGATTGGCGCCGATCGGTTCCAGGCTCTTAAAGAAAAATAGCCCATGTTAGTGTTACTTGATCTGAATGGGTGGAAGGATTTGGATCATACAGAGCAACAGAGGTTTATAGGTGATAAACTTGGTTTCAAGCTATTAAAGGCCGGTATCATTAACCTAATGTGTTGCGAAAGAGGATGGCTTCGGTGATAAAAGTGTTGTTTTTTGCCCGATATGCAGAAGAGCTGGGGCAGCGTGAATTGGACGTGTCAGTAAATGGTGGGTCGACCGTAGCGCAGCTGTTGGCTGACTTGAAAGCCCGAGGAAGTAGCTGGCATTCAGTGCTGGATAATCCCAATGTGATCATCTCGGTAAACCAGGAAGTGGCAACGGTTGATGTTGAACTTCATGCTGGCGATGAAGTGGCATTTTTTCCACCGGTAACCGGTGGCTAAGAAAGCGTTTGATCCGTCATTAACTTGTTTGTAATCAATATATTCACAGTGCCGGTTACGGCATACTTTGTCGTTGATTATTTTGGTTCACCTGATGTAAGGAAGTGCTCATAGTATGAAGCAACATGGCAATGTAGTTGATTTTATCCCGTTGAACATCGCAGTGTTGACGGTGAGTGATACACGTAATGAAGAAACTGATACCAGCGGCCGCTTTCTTGCGGAGGCTGCAGAAAAAGCGGGTCATCATCGAGCAGACAAGCAAATCGTGAAAGATGATATTTATCAGATTCGCGAGGTTATCTCTCGCTGGATTGCTGATGCATCAATTCAAGCTGTTGTGGTTACAGGTGGCACCGGTTTTACCGCTCGAGACAGTACACCGGAAGCGGTTAAAGTATTGTTTGACAAAGAAGTTGAGGGATACGGCGAGCTGTTTCGCAAAATCTCCTACGATGAAATTGGTACCTCTACGGTACAGTCCCGCGCTTTCGCAGGGATGGCTAATCGTACGGTAATCTTTTGTATGCCGGGTTCTTCTGGTGCTTGTCGTACTGCCTGGAATGGCATTATCAGGGAGCAGTTGGATGCCAGTCATCGGCCATGTAACTTCGTTGCAGAGTTGTCGGTACAGGAGGAGGAAGTAGAAACAGCCTGCGGTAGTCGCTCATGAGTTGCTGTTCTTCCCCGGGCTTGATGCCGGTTGAAGAAGCTTTGCAGCGTATGCTGGCACACGCACAACCGATTACTGAGATAGAGTGGGTCCCCGTTGAACAGGCGTTGGGGCGTGTTTTGGCTGAGTCTCAGGTGTCTCCGGTCGATGTACCGCCATTGGATAACAGTGCAATGGACGGTTACGCCGTCAGCTTTGACGATCTGCAGGCGGATCAGGCAGTACGCTTACCCATTTCATTGCGTATTCCGGCCGGTGTGGGTCCCTCTTCATTGCAGCCAGGTACTGCGGCACGAATATTTACCGGTGCACCGGTTCCCCTGAATGCTGATGTGATCGTCATGCAGGAGGATACCGAAAGCGATGGTGAATCTGTACTGTTACCCAGACAGGAAAAGCGCCATCAACATATTCGAGTGGCAGGCCAGGATATTGCTTGCGGGCAGCAAGTACTGAGCGCTCATATTCGATTGCGAGCACAAGAGTTAGGTGTGTTGGCATCCATCGGTATCGCCAAAGTACCTGTCTTTCGCAAGTTACGTGTGGCGGTACTTTCCACTGGTGATGAGCTGGTGGAGCCAGGCACTGAGCCAGCCCCGGGACAAATTTTCAACTCAAATCGCTATACCCTTGCCGGGCTGATCAATGAATTGGGTCTGGATATGGTGGACATTGGTATTGTGCAGGACACTGCGCAATCGACAGAGATTGCCTTGCGCGATGCTGCAAGTCGCGCGGACGTAGTGATTAGTAGTGGCGGTGTCTCTGTTGGCGAAGAGGATTATGTAAAGGATACGGTTGAAAAGCTGGGTCAGTTACACCTGTGGAAACTGGCGATAAAACCCGGTAAACCTCTCGCCTTTGGAGAGGTTGGAGGAAAGCCATTCATTGGACTTCCTGGTAATCCGACGTCAGTTTTCGTGACCTTCCATATTGCAGCACGTGCTTTTTTGTTAAAGATGCAAGGTATGGATGATCTCTCTTATCCTCGTTATCGAATACCTGCAGGTTTTACCCGTTCACGCCCGGTTCCACGTGAAGAGTATTTGAGAGTTCGTCTTAGCCAAAGTGAGGATGGGGCGATGATTCTCAAATGCTACGATAATCAAAGTTCAGGAGTGTTGTTTTCAGCGGCCTGGGCTACAGGTTATGCCGTATTATCGATGAATGGAGTAGTCAGCGAAGGCGATCTGATCGATTACATTCCGTTTACGGAGTTGTAGGGGTGTTGTAGTCTTACGCTATTTAATTGATGGGTGATGGGATGCCTGTTATTTACCGAACCCTGAGTGAATGCTAACAGGACTTGATTGCTAAACAGCTTCAGTTAATTCAAGAGCGTTATATATCGAGAGTAGAAAAAACACAGGCATCAGGACATAAAAAAAGCAGCGGTAGCTGCTTTTTTTATGTCTGCCATTGCTGAATTAGCGAGTGCCGAAAACCACCATGGTTTTGCCTTTAACAGATACCAGCCCTTGCTCTTCGAGGGTTTTCAATACGCGGCCAACCATCTCCCGTGAACAACCAACAATTCGACCGATCTCCTGACGAGTGATTTTGATCTGCATACCGTCGGGGTGTGTCATGGCGTCAGGTTCTTTACAAAGATCGAGTAGGGTACGTGCCACGCGTCCAGTGACATCCAGGAAAGCCAGATCCCCGACCTTGCGTGTTGTGTTGCGCAGTCGGTTGGCCATCTGTGCTCCGATATCATAGAGCATGTCGGGGAATTGCTGGGAGTTCTCTCGGAACTTGCTATAGCTGACTTCTGCGACTTCACATTCACTTTTCGCACGGACCCAGGCGCTTCTTGATCCCTCTTCTTCAACAAATAGACCCATTTCGCCGAAAAAGTCTCCGGGATTCAGGTAAGCAATGATGATCTCTTTACCATCATCGTCTTCAATCAAAATAGTGACTGAGCCTTTAATGATGTAATAGATGGAATCGCTGATGTCACCTGCGTAAATTATCGTGCTTTTCGCACTGAAACGTCGCCGGTGACAGAGGGCGAGGAAATTTTCCAATCCTTTGATTTGTTTCGGGAGGGTAATCGTTACCATCGCTTTAAACCGCACTGTTCGTGAAGGTATTTGAGTATTACATCATTATGGCGATATTGTTAGCCGAAGTACCAGTATTGAGATCACTCGTTCGATCAACTTATGACATGGATCCGTTTTCGCCAGATTTATGGCAATTTTGGTATAGGTTTTTTGACTGGGTTGTGAGTCTGGATGTGGTAATCTTCGGGCCGTATATCCATTACCAGTTAGACGCAAGAGGGTGTTATGCAAGTAGAAGTAAAGTGGATAAAAGGACGTCAGTTTGATGGGGCGGCGGGAAGTGGTGCCAGTGTTGTTATGGTGGATGGTTCACCAGGGAACGATCAGGGTGTGCGACCTATGGAGATGCTGCTGATGGGGATTGGCGGTTGTTCATCTATTGATGTTGTCAGTATGCTTGAAAAGTCTCGTCAACAGGTGGATGACTGCAGGGTGGAAGTTACTGCTGAGCGTGCCGATGCTGTGCCTGCAGTGTTTACCTCGATCCATTTACACTTTGTTGTTTCAGGACGGAATTTGAAGGAAAATCACGTTAAACGGGCGATCGAACTGTCTACAGAAAAATATTGTTCAGCATCGATTATGTTTGCGGCTGCAGGAATAAAAACAACCCACGAGTTCAAGATCGTTGAAATCTGATTTACTGCACGCCGCGAAGGCGTGCAGCTTGTTTTTTTGAGAAGTGTCAATTTAGAGATTTAATAGGTAATTAAACATTAAACACGGTATGAGCTTTTGGTCATTACCCGTGATAGTACCGTCATCATATGCCGTACGGGTTTAGGAAAACGAACGCCACCCGCATCCAGGGCCATGTGTTCATGGTGCTCTTCATCCTCTTTCATTTTCTCCAGGATCGCACGGCTCTTCTGATCCTGTTCAGGGAGTTGATCCAGATGAGATTGCAGGTGCTCGCATACCTGATTTTCGGTTGCAGCAACAAACCCCAAGCTCCACTTGTCGCCCAGGGCGCCAGCTATCGCGCCAACCGAAAAGGAGGCGGCATACCATAAGGGGTTCAGTACACTGGTATGGCTGCCGAGTTGTTCAATACGCTCTTCGCACCAGACCAGGTGATCGACCTCTTCCTGTGCCGCCTGGTTCATCGATTCGCGGACTTCCGGTAGTCTGGCCGTTAGAGCCTGGCCTTGATAAAGCGCTTGCGCACAGACTTCACCGGCATGATTGATTCTCATCAATCCAGCAATATGACGTTTCTCCTCCTTGCTCAATAAGGTATCTCTGTGTTCTGTGGCGGGAGAGCTACGGTGGGCGGTATTCGCTGATTTACTCAGGGTTCGCAGAACCTGATCCGCGCCGATAAGTAACTGGTCCAGAGGAGAGTGGTGTCGTTTGTTGTTCATCTTGCTGCCATCTTGATTTCCTGCCTTTATGGTACTCTTATCTGCGCGAGGATTCATCCGTCGAACAAAGCAACAAGGAGGTTGTGTGAGAGCTGAAGTTAAGGATCTGGAAGTCCTGCTCGATAGCGGTGTCGGGCTGCTGGTGATTGAAAGCCTGGATGAATCCAGAGTGTTGGAATTGATGACCCGTTTGGCAATGGCGCGTAGCTTGCCTCTGTTTTGCTGGTCGGTGGCGAGTGGTTTAAGCGGTTTGGGTTTTACCGAGCGATCGGGTGAGGGGGAGCATACTGAACCGGAATCCCTGTTGCGACATATTCGCTCTTATCAGGGGCCTGGATTATTTGTGCTATGCGATTTTCATCCATTTTTGCAAGATGCTCCTCTGGTGATTCGACTGTTGAAAGAGATCGCGATGGATGACTCGGCCAATAGGAGTACCCTGGTTCTTCTCAGCCATTCACTGTCGTTACCCAATGAGTTACGTCATTATAGCGCCCGCTTTGAACTTGCTATGCCATCTGAAGCTCAGTTGATGAGCATTATTCGTGAGGAAGCTCAGTCGTGGTCTGATCGAAATAATGACAAGCGGGTACGGACTGATAATCGAAGCCTTCAGCATTTGGTAAATAATCTGCGTGGCGTTAGCTGGGAGGAAGCCCGTAAGCTGGCAAGGACGGCCATTGTTGATGATGGCGCGATCGACGGGAATGATGTTGATGAGGTGAAACGGGCGAAGTTTGCGCTTATGAATCATGATCAGGTGTTGAGCTTCGAATTCGATACCAGCAAATTTGCCGACGTCGGAGGCCTGCAACGATTTAAGGCGTGGTTGGCGGAACGACGCGATGCCTTTATTGATCCGCAGCCGGACGTCGATATTCCCAAAGGTGTGATGCTGTTGGGCGTTCAGGGCAGCGGTAAAAGCCTGGCTGCAAAGGCTGTAGCCGGGGTTTGGGATCTTCCGCTGTTACGTCTGGATTTTGGTGTTTTGTATAACAAGTTTTTTGGTGAGACCGAACGTAATCTTCGCCGCGCGCTGCAGCTTGCCGAGGCTATGGCACCGGCTGTCCTATGGGTTGATGAGATCGAAAAAAGTATCGCATCTGGCGATAATGATCAGGGCACGTCTCGTCGAATTCTTGGTACCTTGCTAACCTGGATGGCTGAACGTAAAAGTCCAGTTTTTCTGGTGGCTACCTCTAACGATATATCGCAATTGCCACCTGAACTGATTCGTAAAGGGCGTCTGGATGAGATTTTTTTCGTCGATCTGCCGGATGCATTGGTTCGTGAACAGATTTTGTCGATACACTTGAAAAAGCGTGGCCTCGATCCCAAGGATTTTGACCTTCCCCGTTTAGCCTCTGTGACAGAAGGGTTTTCCGGAGCGGAACTGGAGCAGCTAGTGGTATCGACGCTCTATGGCAGTGATGCGAATGAAACGGTAGGTACTGAACAGTTGTTGGAGGCCGCGTCCGACACCCAGGCATTGTCTGTAGTGATGTTTGAAGAGATAGCCAGAATCAGAGCCTGGGCGAGCGGTCGAACCGTCTCAGCCCATTAGCCGCTTGACGGCATTCCCAACAAGTACATTTGAAAGAGGAATCATACATAACGAAAGCGTCTTGCGAGCGTGGACGTAAAGATGACGTGGCCGTGATTTACTACAAGGGGTTATAGAGAAAGTATAGGCATCGTTTATGAGCCTTGAGGGTTCTCCGGCATCAGTAGTTCATGTCCTACCACTTCATCCATCAGGTGGTAGGGTACTTTGTAGCGCTTACCCTGAAATTTCACCAATGCGTAGCTGTAGTGCATTTTGATAACGGTACAGTTATGGATACGCTGACCATCAGTAACGCGAACGATGTTGTAGTTATGCAGGGATAAGGTCATCAGACTACGGGGTTAAACCCGGCTCATAAATTTACCCGTGGCGGTGTTTACCTTTACTCGCTCACCACTTGCCAAATATTCAGGAACCTGAATTTCCAATCCACTGCTGAGGGTTGCTGTCTTGGTTCTCCCGGCGGCGGTAGCGCCTTTGATGGCAGGAGCGGTGTCGATGATCTCCATGTTTACGGCGGTAGGTAATTCAATAGCTACCAGCTGACCTTCAATCAACATCATCATGATATCTTCAAGACCATCGATCAGGTAGTTAACCTGGTCATCCAGCTGTTCTGCAGTGAGTGCGTGCTGACTGTAATCTTCATTATCCATAAAGGTATACATATCGTCTTCGCGGTACAGGAAGGATGACCGGCGCCTGATAAGATCCACTTCCTTGAGCAAAATATCGCCGCTATAACTACCATCGACTTTTTGTCCGGTCCGCACATTATTGAAGCGAACTTTGTACAGGGTTTGCGCTCCACGGGAGGATGGTGATCTAACGTCGATCAGCTTAACCTGGCAGGGTTGTCCATTGACGTCGACAACCTGTCCTTTTTTTAGGTCGCAAGCTTTAGGCATGATTGGATGGATCCTGTTTGCGGGGTTTGAATTCGATGATTTGGGCATCTGTTGGCGATTCAGGACGGCGAGGTGTTTTGGGTGAGTCTGAAATATCGTCGCAGTTTTGTAACCAGACTGCTCCGGCTCGTTCTGAAATTATCTCAACACTGCCGGCAAAGCGAGCCTCGCCGTCGGTACAGTACTCGAAGCTATATTGCCGAGCAAGTACCAGTTGACCTCGTGTTGAGCGGGCGAAGTGTTGTCGGGATTTTTGTACCGTTTGATCGAGTAGTTGCACGCCAGCATGTTTACAGCTTTGGCGTGCTGCATTCATGGCACAGTCACGCGCTTTTAAGCCGCTGTACCAGTAAAAAACCACAGCGCATAGCCCGGCCAGCATCGCTAGTTCTGTCATTGAATTGTCCTGATGAAGCACTCTGTAAATTGACAGGCTGCTTTCTTTGGATAATGGTATTAGCAGAGATGATAACAAATTCGGAGCAAGGGAGCGTTCATGATCAAATTTTATAGTTTTGGTCCCGCACTGGGGTTGCCCAGCAGCAGCCCTTTTTGTATGAAGCTGGAGATCTGGATGAAAATGGCGGGTATTGAATACCGCTTCAAAGAGAAGAAAGATCCAACCAGAGGTCCAAAAGGAAAGCTCCCTTTTATTAAACATGGTGCCGTGGTGTTAGCGGACTCCGATATCATCATGGATTATTTGTGCCAGTGCTTTGAGGTGGAGTTGGATAGAAACTTAAGCCCTGAACAGAGAGCATTGGGATATACCATCAGTAAAATGCTGGAGGATCACCTGTACTGGGCGATGCTTTATAGCCGATGGGTAGACCGACAAAACTGGAAGGCTATGCGGCTTCATTTCATGGGCCATATGCCATTACCTGTGCGCCGAATTATGGCGGAACTGGTTCGCCTGAAAGTAAAACGAGACCTGCACTCTCAAGGGATGGGGCGCCATAGCGCTAAAGACGTCTATTGGGCAGCCAAGCGAGACATACGCGCAGTGTCGACGTTAATTGGCGAAAATGAGTTCCTGTTTGGTGATGAGCCCAGCAGTTATGATGCTGTGATCTATGCGTTTATGACCAATATTATTGATTGTGAGCTGGATTCGCCTTTGAAAGAATTTGGTCGGTCACACGATAATCTGGTGGCTTATTGCTCGCGTATGCGACAGCGATTTTACGGTGACAATATTGAATCAAACTTCCAGTCAGACTCCAAAGCTGCCTGAGGAAAAACGCTGGCGATTGTATATCATTCTCTGCTCAGACCAGTCGCTCTATACCGGAATTACCACCGATATAGAGAGACGTTTTGCCCAACACCGGGGTGGAAAAGGTGGCGCACGTTATTTCAGGGGGAGGCAACCGCTGCGTATCGTGCACCTTGAAACATTTGCTGATCGATCCAGTGCCAGTAGAAGAGAATACGCAATTAAGCAGTTGTCTCGGCAACAGAAATTAAAAATTCTGAACCAATATAAGTCCAATTAATTGGAAAGTTTTACGCATAATTATTTAGAAAAAACGTCGGATAACTATCGCTGGTAAGAAATAAGATGCGAGATGCGAGATGCGAGATGCGAGATGCGAGGTATGAGATATGAGATATGAGTGATGAGTGATGAGAGATGGGTTCACCA
>JAUXFT010000157.1 GCA_030622755.1 Aestuariirhabdus sp.
CATTTTCTATGCTCTTTCTTGTTGAATAGAGTGACTATTCGCCTCAAAAGAGTCTAAAAACTGCCTCAAACCGGTCTTTTTCTCGTGACGAGCACCTAAGTCAGACAGGCTCCTAGCGGTTGATTGGTTTCTAATTTGTGCATGATCAGGTCAGACCGTGAATGTATAGCGCGCAAGCTTAGTGCGAAGCATTGACTGTAAAATCAAGCATACGCTCCAGAGGTAGCATCGCACGTTTCGCCAAACCTGCCTCTACCTGTACTTCATTGCTACCATCACGCAAAGATTCAACCATCGCTTCCAGTTCGTTCAACGCCATCCAGGGACAATGCGCGCAACTTCGACACGTTGCTCCCATTCCTCCTGTAGGGGCCTCCAAAAACTGTTTTTCTGGCGCTTTCTGCCTCATCTTGTAAAAGATGCCTCGGTCAGTCGCAACGATCAGTGTTTTATTGGGTAACTCATGAGCCGCACGAATTAACTGGCTGGTAGAGCCAACAACATCGGCAATTTCAACGACGGAAGCAGGCGATTCAGGGTGCACCAGCAGAGCCGCATCGGGGTAAACCCGCTTGAGGTCTAAAATACCCTTCGCCTTAAACTCTTCATGAACAATACAGGAGCCATTCCACATCAACATATCAGCGCCAGTCTGCTGCTGAATGTATGAACCAAGGTGCTTATCAGGACCCCAGATAAGTTTCTCACTTCGATCCATCAGGTGCTCAACGACATCTAACGCAATACTGGAAGTCACCACCCAATCAGCACGCGCCTTAACTGCTGCAGACGTATTAGCATATACCACAACCGTTCGATCGGGATGCTGATCACAAAACGCCGAAAACTCATCTACGGGGCAACCAATATCAAGCGAACAGGTTGCCTCCAGAGTCGGCATCAGAATTCGTTTTTGAGGAGTGAGGATCTTGGCAGTTTCTCCCATGAAACGTACCCCAGCGACAAGCAAGGTAGATGCGCTATGTTGATTACCAAAGCGCGCCATTTGAAGTGAATCCGATACGCAACCACCGGTTTCTTCCGCCAATTCCTGGATAACATCCGGAGTGTAATAATGCGCAACCAAAACTGCATCCTGCTCAATCAGCAATCGCTTAACGTCGGCTTTAAGCTCGTCTTTACTCTGCGGTGTCATCTTCTCAAGATGCTCTGTCGCAAGGTGCTGCTGAACAAACACTCGATCATTCACTAAAATCATTCTTAAACTCTACTTACTGCAGGGTGCATGCACCCTTGTTATTTTCAAACAGGCCATAGGCTTCGAGGGCGCTAGTCTATCACAGTACATTAGCAAGAGATGAACCCCCTATTAAACGATTTACATCGATTCTGGAAAAATCCTGAAATACGCATATAAACGTAAATTACGTCTGATGCGATCAAAAAAAGGGGATGAAGACTAAGAAGGGAAAATGGTGGGTCGTGTGCGACTCGAACGCACGACCAATTGGTTAAAAGCCAACTGCTCTACCAACTGAGCTAACGACCCAAAGCGCCGCATATCATACTGATTTGGAGAGGGAAGGCAACCCTTAGCTTTAATACACTTACGCACATCCAAAAACAGGTAGTAAGGTTGAATGCGCGAAAGTGACTTATAACTCTTTTAGGAACTCCCTGGAAAGCCTTGCTGAAGGCGTGCCCGGGTATGTGCTCACGGTCATCTCGAAATACTCGCGAGCTTTTGCCTTATCACCCAGAGTTACATAGACACGGCCTAGCTTATAACCAGCATCCGGTGCTTTACGATGCTCTGGAAAATCCGTCAATACCTGCTTGAAGGCTTCTTTTGCCTGCTCGGGGTTATTCACCGCGAGATAGACTTCACCGAGCCAGTAACGAGCATTTGCTGCATAAGCTCCAGAGGGATACTGAGTCAGAAAAGCATTCAGCGAGGCCACTGCTTGTTCAAATTTTCGCGACTTAATCAACTCAAAGGCATCAGCATAGGCCTGTTTTTCAAGCGACCCTGTCTCCGAACCACCCACTGCAGGTGCAATTGCAGGCGATTTCGTAGCATTCGTTGAACCAGGATCTCCTGCAGGCAAGCCTGCCCCCCCACTACTCTTGGTAATTCGCCGGTCCAGATCGATATAACGATCACGCTGCTCTTGCTTCATCATCCGCATAGCATGGGCCTGCTCTTCGACCAAACCACGCAACGCCTGAACCTCTTGCTGTAGAAGATCCAGCTGATAGTACAAGCTATCCTGAGCTACCCCTGGAGCGTTTACTGAAGGTCTTGATGAAACTCTTGATGACGTAACGGCTGGGTTACCGCTTTGAACCTGACCATTACTATTTACCGGAGACGACTCAACGATTGGAACTTCTGCCTGAGCCAAAGCTACAACAAACAGCCCGGCAATTGCCGGGCTGTTGCGAAAGAAAAACATTCTATCTTTCATTTTTTACATACTCAGTATTAATTACCGTAGTTCGCTGCAGCTGGAACAATCACAGCGCGACGATTCTGTTTCCAAACGCTTTCACTGTGACCTTCAGCTACTGGGCGCTCTTTTCCATAACTCACGGTTTCAATCTGGCCTGGAGCAACACCTTTCATAACCAGGTAGCGCTTCACCGCCTTGGCACGTCGCTCACCTAACGCCAGGTTATATTCACGTGTACCACGCTCATCAGTATGACCTTCGATAGTGATCATTTGATTCATATCACTAGCCAACACCTTGGCGTGAATGTCAAGGGCATTGTAATCCTCAGCGGCCAGGTTAGAGCTGTCGAATGGAAACAGAAAAACTTTCTGATCTACCAGAGTTTTCTCATCCATAGTCAATGAGCTCATACCATCTGTAGCCCCTGCAGCGGAAGTCATAGAACCAGAATCGACTCCTGACCCAGCCTTTGTTGCACTATCGGTTTCACCAGTACTGGTACCGCCAGTTGAGCTACACCCAACTACAACCAGGGATGATGCCAGCAAAAAAGCCTTACCGATGTTCATTAATTGCATATTCCACTCCAAAATTACGTTCGCCCAGCGAATTAAAGGTTTCAAAACGACTCGAGCATACCATTAGTTAATTCAAAAAAGGAGACCAAGCAGGCTCCCGAACATCCCCTTTCGTGGACGGTAGCTCAAATTTAACTTTTCCATCCGCAGAAACCGCTGCCAAAATACCGCGGTTACCCTTATGAGTTGCGTATATCAGCATGTCACCATTGGGAGCGACGCTGGGGGAATCGTCCAGCAAGGTTGATGTGAGTATCCGTAAACGACCACTTTCGATCTCCAGCACTGCGATATTGAAATCAGCGGCACCCTCTCCTTTATGCACCAGAACCAACGACTTACCATCATCAAAAACACGAGCCCTTGCGTTGTAACGGCCTTCAAAAGTTAAACGCTCAACCCAGTTATTCTCGAGATCGACACGATAGATCTGTGGAGACCCTCCACGGTTAGACGTAAAGACTAATGATTTCCCGTCAGGCATCCAAAACGGTTCGGTATCGATGGCATAATGGCGGGTAATCTGGGTCAGCTGACCAGATTTTAAATTCTTCACATAAATGTCAGCATTGCCGCTTTTAGAGAGCACCAACGCCAGCTTATTGCCATCTGGCGACCAGGCAGGGGCACTATTCAGCCCTGGAAAACGCGTTATCTGCTCGCGCTCACCCGTTGCTATATTTTGCACATAGACTCCCGGGCGCCCCCCTTCAAAGGAAACATAACTTACCTTTTTCGCATCCGGTGACCATGAAGGAGACAGGACTGGCTCCTTGGATTGGAAAATAACTTTGGCCCGGTGACCATCGGCATCGGCATAGTTAAGGCGAAAATCCGTGTTATAGGTAGAATGCCGATCAGCCGTAACATAAAGAATGCGTGTCGAAAAAGCGCCGCGACGTCCAGTTACTTTTTCATACACCAGGTCACTAATACGATGCCCTATATCACGCATCACATCAGCACCACCAGTGACTGCACCCTGCCCAATAACCTGCTGATTGAGAACATTAAAGAGGTAGTACTCCACCCTGAAACGCTGGTCTTCTGTTTGCCCTATAGAGCCTATGACCAGATAATCACTACCGAGAATACGCCAGTCGCGATAAACCACATCACTGGTTCGCGTCGGAAGACTGAGCATATTTTTACGATCGAGCGGTGCAAACAATCCACTACGCTCAAGATCATCGGCAACAATTTGCGCCAGATCCTCCGGCAAAGCAGATGCCCCTCCCCAACCAAAAGGAACCACCGCAACTGATACCGGATTATCGGCACCCTGGGTAATTTCAATGGTCAGGTCAGCCCGCAGCGGCATGGCCACTAATAACGCCAAGCTCAATACTAATCCTGTCAGTCGTGTTATCACCTGATTAGATCCTCTGGTTTAAATTCTATTTGTAGCTTTCGAAAATAACGGTCAAACACTCTTGGTTCAAGCTGCTGCAACTCTGGAAAACGTCCTGCACGGCGCACTGCACGCAGAGTGGAGTCATCAAATGCCGCATCACCACTACTCTTTATCACATTGACATCGACTACTTCCCCCGTCGGCACCAGTGAAATTTGCAGCACGGTAACCATACCGTTTCTTGCACTCGGCGGCCTTGACCAATGAGGAATGACCTGCTGGCGAATCACGTCAGCATACCCCATTGCCAGCTCATGATCTGTTGCAGCCTGCTGCTGTTCTTGCTCAAAAGCCTCTTCGCTCTCCAGTAGAGAGGCCAACTCCTGCTCTCGCTGTAGCTCTTGTTGTTTGAGCTCGCGTTGACGCTTGAGTTCCTTCTCACGCTGCTGTTTGGCTTTTTTTTCTGCAGCAGCCTTTTCACGAGCCTTGCGTTCGGCTTCTTTTTTGTCGCGAGCTGCTTTCTCTTTCTTCTTCTTGAGAGCGATCTCTTTTTTCTTTTGTTGATCGCTTTTTTGAGGTGGTGGCTTTTTCGCTACGGTTTTTTTCTTTTCAGGTTTCGGTTTCTTTTTGACTTGTTTCCTGGGAGCAACGGGTTTTGCCTTGGACTTAACCTGGACAAGTGAAGCTTTTACATGAGTCGGCACTGGCTTGAATTTTACCGGATCAGATACCGGCCATACGACCAACAGCGCAAGACCAGCCAGCATGTGTAATGCTAACGCCAGTATCACTGGTAATCTGTAGCTATCAGGAATTCTCACAAGATTCCTACCCGCCGATTAAACCGCTGCAGCATAGACATAATAGAGATCACAATTCTTTAGGGCCCGTGATCAATCCAACGTTATCGATTCCAGATTCTTGCAATGCAGCCATCACCGACACAACCGATCCGTATGCAACACTCTTATCACCCTTGATCATTACTGGTCGCCGAGGCTGCGCCCGAATCACTTTAGATACCTGCTCCGCCAATTGCTCAAGGACCACCGGTTCCTCCGGCTGCTGCCCAATATTGACATAATATGATCCGTCAGATTTTACAGAAATAATCAAAACTTCTTCGTTGTCAGGCATCTCCATTGGCTTGGCATTGGTCTTTGGCAAATCTACATTCACACCCTGGGTCAACATCGGCGCTGCGACCATAAAGACAATTAACAACACCATCATAACGTCGATGTAGGGCACCACATTGATTTCAGCAATGGGTTTGCGGCGATGTCTCGTTCTGGCCATGAGACTAATCCTGATTTACGCGAGTATGCGCTTTGCGGTGCAATATGCTTGAAAACTCATCAGCAAAGGTATCATAACGATTAACAACGTTTTCAACTCTTGATGAAAAGCTGTTGTATGCAACTACGGCGGGTATTGCAGCCAGTAAGCCCATCGCCGTTGCTATCAATGCTTCAGCAATACCCGGCGCTACTGACGCAAGTGTCGCCTGATGAACATTGGCCAGACCACGAAACGAATTCATAATCCCTATTACAGTACCAAAGAGACCCACATATGGACTGGTGGAGCCTACGGTGGCCAGGAAGGGTAAATTAGCTTCCAGTTTTTCCTCTTCCCGGGACATTGCAACCCGCATCGCTCTCTGGGCTCCTTCCATAACGGCGTCGGGATCGGCGCCCGTCTGCTGGCGCAAGCGCGTGAACTCTTTAAAGCCAACGCGGAAAATATGTTCTGCACCGCAATCAGGATCTGGCTCTGTAGCCACCTCTCGATAGAGCGTTCCTAAATCAATTCCGGACCAAAAGCGATCCTCAAAAGCTCTCAGTGACTGGTGAGCATTACGGATTAAGATGGCACGCTGAAAGATCATCACCCAGGAAACGACTGACGCTATCAACAACGATAACATCACCAGCTGCACAACCCAGCTGGCCTCTATAATCAAGCTCCATATCGGCATGGATTCGGACACAAATCTCTCCCTCAGCGGCTAAACCGCACATTTAACAGATGCAACGCGGACGATCATACCACCAGCCAGCGTAGACATAACAACTACCTGTTTTGGTTCTGTGATCCAGAACGCGAACACCCTGAAACCATCGACTCCCGCATCGTTGATGGAATCGCACAAGGCTTCATAGTATCGACCTTTAAACAGGCGACTTTAACATCAGCTTCACAGAGCAACGTAGCATTTTTTGAGTCAACAATACGTTGTTTAAAAACCAGATAGCTACGCGCTCCCTTAATGACCTCCAACCCCACCGTTAACAGATCATCCAGGCGCGCAGGGTGATGGTATTGGGCATTAAGGCTATGCACCACAAACATGATATTTTGTGCGAACAGTTGCTGCTGTTCGAAGCCTAAGGATCGCAGGTACTCGGTCCGAGCTCGCTCCATGAATTTAAGGTAATTAACGTAGTAAACAATACCTCCAGCGTCGGTATCTTCGAAATAAATTCGTAACTGTATCTGATATGACCCCATGGACACTCCTGTATCACTTATTCCTGTATCACTTATTCGCAGCGGGAACTGACAAACCAAAATGTTGATAGGCGTGACGCGTGACGACTCGACCACGCGGCGTTCTCATAATAAAGCCCTGCTGAATCAAATAGGGTTCCAGCACATCTTCTATGGTATCTCGCTCTTCACTAATGGCAGCAGCAAGGCTATCTACACCCACCGGCCCACCATCGAATTTGTCGATCATAGCCAATAGCAACCGACGGTCCATATGATCGAAACCCAACGCATCAACGTTCAGCATATTGAGTGCCTGGTCGGCAATCTGCTGATGAATGCAGCCATCGCCTTTGACCTCGGTAAAATCGCGTACCCGTCTTAACAAACGGTTCGCAATACGTGGCGTACCGCGCGACCGCTTCGCGATTTCACCAGCACCGTCCTCGTCTATTTCGACCCCTAAAATACCCGAAGAACGACTTACTATATGGGTTAAATCAGCAACTGAGTAAAACTCCAGTCTCTGGACAATGCCAAAACGATCTCGTAAAGGTGGTGTTAGCAAACCGGCTCGTGTCGTAGCACCGACAAGGGTAAAGGGCGGCAAATCAATCTTGATGGAACGCGCCGCCGGGCCTTCACCAATCATAATATCCAGCTGGAAATCTTCCATAGCCGGATAAAGAATCTCCTCAACCACCGGGCTCAAACGATGAATTTCATCGACGAACAATACATCCCCCGCCTCAAGGTTAGTAAGCATTGCGGCAAGATCTCCCGCCTTATCAAGCACTGGGCCTGAAGTGGACTTGAGCTGCACCCCCATTTCAGTCGCCAGAATATTTGCCAGCGTGGTTTTACCCAGCCCGGGAGGTCCAAAAATCAAGGTGTGATCCAGCGCTTCTTCACGCTTGCGTGCAGCACTAATAAATATCTCCATCTGCTCACGCACTGCAGGCTGGCCAACATAGTCCGCCAGACACCCGGGTCGAATCGCTCGATCCTGCAACTCCTCCGGTGTAGAGCCTGACATTGAAATCAGACGATCAGAATCCAGCATATATCCCCCTAATATCTGGCTGCACAGTCCCCCTGTACAAAGGCATCCGCGGCACCCGTTACCTTACACGGCATTACACGATTATTGAGGTAATTGTTGAGGTAATTCTTCAGGTA
>JAUXFT010000096.1 GCA_030622755.1 Aestuariirhabdus sp.
CCACTCGTCCCTGAACAGAAATACCTGCAACATGCACCGTCTGGGGATCACCTGAAACCAGCGGGTGCCACCACTCCAGCTCCTTTCCCTCCGACAACAAACGATACGCGCAGGTTACTGGCAACCAATAAAATTTTTCAATATCTTGCGGCTTAAGCCATACACAGGTAGGTACTTTTTCCTGCCGCTGTTGATACACCGTACAACGACAATTATCACTCATGTAACGGCAAACTACTCGCGTATAGTAGACCTGCTCGTCTTCCTCATCCTGTAGTTTTTGCAAACAACAACGAGCACATCCATCACAGAGTGATTCCCACTCCTCTTTGGACATATCAGTTAAGGCTTTTCGTTTCCAGAACGGCTCTGCTTTCTGCGCCATATTGACCTCTAGACAGGATCATTCTTGCAAAGAAATTCCTGCGGCAACTCTATAATGTAATCATCCTTTTGTGGAGGCATCTGCAAGTAATAGCCATCACTTTTGATTTTATCCATCACCTTGACAATATCGACTCGTGCTAAGACCCGACTTTCAACAAGCAACATATCCATCACATGAACCGGCTTACCAAACAGGCTTAGCAAGGTTTCCGGGACCTCTTTCAACGCATTTTTCTTCTCGACGTAAAGGTACATTTCGTCTTTTTTGGAACTGCGATAAATGGATGCAATTATTTTCATGGGTTTAACTCTTAAATTCTCGATTTAGTACGTCGACCAACTCAGTGGCGAAAACATCGGCTCTCCAACCGCCCAGAATCGCTGGAAGGCAAAACTGATCAACACTCCGTACGCCGCTCTGTAGCAAAGCATCTATCTGTTTCTTACGGATGAGCAGTTCCGGTTCAACACCAATTTCTTCCGCTTTTTCGGAACAGTATTGCCGAATTCGCTTTACCATCGGTTTACAGCTGGCCGGTAGAGGAAACGGCAAGCGTGATGGAAACGTGTTTTTATCCTGCAATGCCTTACTTATCAGGCTCAACAGATGCTTACCATGGCGTTGACAAAGTTCATTGCCAACGCCATTTATACGGCGTAACTGGTCCATTTTAGTCGGTAAATACTTCGCAATATCCCAAAGAACCTGTTCCTTAACCAGCCTGTTTCTCGGTATATCTTGCTGACGAGCGTTTATTTCACGCCACTCACACAATGCCCTTAGTACTGCCAACTGATCCGGAAACAACTTCCAGGCAACCTTAACTTGTCGATAATACTGGTCAAAATCATCATTTTTACCCGCATTCACCGCTAAAGTTTCACCCTCTTGCAATAACCATGATAGCTTGCCGGCGACCTCAAGCTCGCTATAAAGAACTCTGAACGCCTTGAGCAAATAATAAACATCCAGCGCTGCATAATGAATTTGCGTAGAAGTCAACGGGCGCTTTATCCAATCGGAGCGGGTTTCATCTTTTGGTAAATCTACCTCCAGCAACATAGACACCAGTCGCTGATAGCCAACACAAAACCCCTTTCCTGCGAATCCCGCTGCAATTTGCGTATCAAACAAAGGCTGCGGAAGAGAACCCACTAAGCGATAGAGCAATTCCAGATCTTCACTGCAGGAATGGAACACCTTAATGACAGAGGGACAAAGAAATAGCCGCGACAGCGGTGAAAAATCCTCGATCGCCAAGGGATCAATCAACCAGACCTGAACGCCATCACTGAGTTGTATCAACCCGGGACGTGCGTAAAAAGTATCGGTCCGGAGAAATTCGGTATCTATCGCAATGGCATCGCTTTCAAACCATAGAGGTTCAATCTGTCTAAGAACGCTATCACTGTCGATCCAGATTGGATCAGGTAGTTCACCGGTCATCTTTTAGCCAAGAAGTTTAAGAAGCCGGCTATTATACGCATTTAGTGGTAGATATTTAGTCATATTCTGAATAATCACGTAGAGTAAAAACCCTAACAATAAAAGCCCGTGGTTATTGCTCTTCCGCTTGCGCAGAAAATGGAAAACAACCCTCAGGGATGATTTATCAAGGCGCTGCTGAGCCGCTCATCAGGCATACCCAAAAACAACAAGGTTTATAATAATGAAAAAAGCTCTCGGGCTATTCGCCCTCTTGCTAACAGGTGTTCTCGCTCTGCTGGTTTTTACACCCTCCCCGATTGATGCCGCATCCTATAGTGTCGAAAAGCAAGCCCCTGCAACGGCCGTACTCGCCGTAAATAATGATTTGCTCGACGCTGAGCTGTTGGCCAAAGGCGAAATATCAGGTCCGGAGGACATCGCCATTGATAGCCAGGGCAGAGTCTATGGTGGAACGGATGACGGCAAGATCATGCGATTAACCGGTGACACATTGGAGCTGTTCGTTGACCTCACCAGTAACGGTAAGTTAGCCCGTCCACTTGGCCTCCACTTTGATCAGCAAGGCAACCTGATTGTATGCGACGCCTGGCAGGGCTTATTAAAGATATCCCCATCAGGTGAAGTCACCCTGCTGACCAACGAGGCAGATGGCCTCCCGTTTGCGTTTACCGACGACCTTGATATTGCCAGCGACGGAACCATCTATTTCAGCGACGCCAGCAGCCGCTTTAATCAACCGGATTACCTGCTTGATCTATTGGAAGCAAAACCCTGGGGACGTTTGCTTGCATACGATCCGGCCACGGGAGTTACCCGCGTATTGCTCAAAGACCTCTATTTTGCCAATGGCGTGGCTATATCGACACATGAAGACTTTGTCTTAGTCAACGAAACGTATCGCTATCGAATTACTCGATACTGGCTTAAGGGCCCCAAAGCTGGCACTCATGACATGTTTATCGACAACTTGCCCGGATTGCCTGATGGCGTCTCCAGCAACCGTCAGGGAACGTTCTGGGTTGCCCTGGCGACGCCTCGAAAACCCAGCGTCGACAATATGCACAGCAAACCCTGGCTCAAAAACCTGATCGCCAAACTACCAAGAGCCCTGTGGCCAAAACCGGATCGTTATGGCTTTGTGCTGGCATTGGATGAAGAAGGGCAGATTACCCGCAGCCTTCACGACCCGAAGGGAGAGCATCTTGAGATGATAACCTCGGCTCAGGAGCACGAGGGTTACCTCTACCTTGGCAGCTTGCACAATGACCGAATAGGAAAGCTGGCCCTGCATTAAGGGCTATCAATAATAAGAAAAGATGCCAGGCAGTTATAACCATTTCAGCAAATTCAGCAGATGGGATTTATCACAACCCCATCTGCTTGCTAATAATTTCGTTCATGATCTCCCGTGTGCCGCCCCCAATCGATAAAATACGATTATCCCGATAGAGACGCTCCACCAGGGACTCTCTCATTAACCCATAGCCTCCAAAAATCTGTACCGCATCATAAGTAATCTTGTCACTCACATCCGTAGCAAAATTTTTCGCCATGGAGATCTCTTTAATAACGCTTTGGCCAGCATTCATGCGCGCTGCCTGCCGATAAGTGAACTCTCTACTAACCTCTAACCGGGTGGCCATATCAGCAAGCTTATGCTTAGTCACCTGGAAGCGACCAATGGGACGTCCAAAAGCTTCTCGTTCCCGTACGTATTCAAGGCAGGCATTGAGTGCCAGTTCAGATGTCATATTAGCCATCAAGGCTAACTGTAAACGCTCCGACTGAAAATTCGCCATGATGGCGTAAAAGCCCTGATTCTCCGCCCCGATCAAATTCGCACAGGGCACGAGACAATCATCAAAAAATAACTCCGCTGTATCCGACGCCCACCAACAACTTTTTTTCAGTTTGCGACCCACACTAAAGCCCGGTGTACCTTTCTCGATTAACAGTAAGCTAATACCTCCAAAACCATCACCACCGGTTCGAACGGCGACGGTATAAAAGTTTGCACGAACCCCACTGGTAATGAAGGTCTTGGAGCCATTTACCCGATAATGATCCCCCTCCCTGATTGCGCGAGTCTTTAGATTAGCAACGTCTGAGCCACCTCCGGGTTCTGTTATCGCTAGCGCTATCACCTTTTCACCGCTCAATACAGATGGCGCAATACGCTGCTTAAGCTCCTCACTACCCAATTTCACCACCGGCGGCAAACCAATATCCAATGAACCAAGACCCGCCGCAAAACCACCGGAGCCCGCACGCATAATCTCTTCGGTTGCAGCCACCTTATCGAATACATCACCACCACAACCGCCTAAAGCTTCAGGAAAACCAATGCCTAAAATACCAACTTCACCCGCACGTCGATAAATATCCAGCGGAAACTCCTCGGCTTCCTCCCACTCATCGATAAACGGCTTAACTTCTTTGTCGATAAACTTTCGAACGGAGTTACGGATCAATTGTTGCGACTCACCAAAATACTGTTGCAGGTCATTCATACCGTTATCCTCATTAACAGATCAAGAATTTTACCAAGCGCTTGCTCGGGAGCGCAAATGATTAAGCCGTATGGGCTCTACAAATCAATGTTGAGGTGATGGAGCAGAGCTATAGAGGAACGAATTGAGGAACAAACAGATAGAGAAAAAGAGAAAAAAAGAGAAAAAAAGAGAACCAAAATCGATCTGGATTGGTTATCTGGACTGCTTTTCGAAGTTATTTATCCGAAGATAAGTAAAAGAAAACAAACAATGTAAAATCAATGACTTATTGTTGTATTTTCATGTTAAACCTAAGCATTAAATTTGTACAATGCACCCGACAATAATTGCCTGACAAAAAAACATACCTCCATGGATTTCATTTTGAGACGTTTTGGAATGAACCAGCCCTTACCTGTAAGCAGCGATCTGGTAAATATCAGGGATATCAACCAGCACTAATCAGGATTGAATAAGCTTTCGACCCTCAAATGCATGGACCAGGGTTCCACCATCGACGTACTCGAGTTCTCCTCCTAATGGCACACCATGGGCGATACGAGACACGCTGATGCCGCGCTGATGCATCTGCTGGGCAATATAAAACGCGGTCGCCTCACCCTCAACAGTCGGATTGGTCGCAAGGATAACCTCTTCAACTGGCTCCTGATCAAGGCGCTCCATCAGATGATCAAGACCAATCTCCGAGGGACCGATACCATCGATGGGAGACAAGTGCCCCATGAGAACGAAATAGATACCACGATACCCACCTGCCTGCTCAACCGCTAATACATCAGACGGAGTTTCAACAATACAAAGCTGCTTGTTACGACGCGCACTGTTCGCACAAATCGAACAACGCTCGGTCTCACAAAGCGTCCGGCAATCAGCACAGCGGCCGACACCTTCTACCGCTTGCTGCAACACAGAAGACAGCCTGGAGGCACCTTTGCGATCACGCTCCAGTAAAAATAAAGCCATACGTTGTGCGGACTTAGGGCCGACACCTGGCAAACAACGTAAAGAATCAATGAGTTCATTAATCAGCGGACTAAACGACATTCATCACCCTGTATAGCTTCTCAATTTCCTGGAATGCAGCGATAAAACAAGTGAAAACCTAAAACGGCATTTTAAAACCTTCAGGCAAATTCATTCCACCGGTTAAACCAGCCATCTTCTCCTGAGTATGCTTTTCGATCTTACGGACAGCATCATTAACCGCTGCCGCCAGCAAATCTTCCAGAATCTCTTTATCTTCCTGTAGCAGGCCTGGATCAAGATCTACTCGCTTAACGTCATGACGTCCGGTCATAACCACCTTAACCAAGCCCGCACCGGACTCACCGGTAACTTCCGCATTGGCCAAATCCGCCTGGGCTTTCTGCATCTGCTCTTGCATCTGCTGAGCCTGCTTCATAATGTTACCCATACCACCTTTTAACATAACCACCTCATATCAAAATATCTGAAAACTAGTGTTTTGGCTGGATCGAATCCTCGACGATTGTAGCAGAAAACTGCGTTACCAACGCCTTCACATTCTGGTCATCTGCGATAACCCTGCGTGCATGCACCAGTCGCTCTTCTGCACGCCTTGCCTGATATTGTACCGGTGTTTCCTCAACCGTCGCTTGCTGCTCAACGATCAGCTTTACCGGATGTTGAAAATACTCCTGAAGCGCTTTTTCGACCCTGCCCTGATGCGTTGCATTAAGCAGTGTTGAATTTTCCGGGGCGATTCTCAGGACAACCTGTTCAGTATTCGCTGTACAAAACTCAAAATGAGCAGCGATGCTCAGCGTTACCCCGGCCAAACCGAAGACTTTAAACTCTCTGACCCAATCCCCTGCGCTGAATCCATCCAAAGGTATCCTGACAAGCGGTTCGTCCCCCTCCTGGGTATTGCAGACCTGCCCGACATCAAACTTCTCTTCAACCGCCAAGGTTACAACTGGAGAAACGGAATCCAATGCTGGAGCCTGAGCAGTATCCGATGTGACAGGTACCTGCTCTTGTAGCGAATCAGTGTCGGCAGATTCCAATTCAGCATAATGCTGGTAGGACGCTTCAGCTGCATAGGCATCCATTAGTTCAGGGATATCTTCCGATTCAACAACCGGAGCAGGGGGAACTGGATGGGCCGCAGGTGTTAGCGACGTTTCAGCCGTCGCTAAAGGCTTTTTTGCCTCAACACCTCCTGGCGACTGCAAGGACTGTGATGAATTCACTACCGACGCAGGAGCAGTTTTTTCAGGAACTAACTCTTCCACCATTTCTGGCACCGAATCCACACCTACCGAATCCTGCTTATTGCCTTGTGGTTCTGCCGGGGCTGCACATTCAGCAACTGCAATACCTTCAACATCAGAAGTTTTAGCCCCGACGTTTTCTACAGGGGAGCATTCTATAGAAGCGTTTGCAGTAGAAGAATGTTGGTTAGATGAGCGTCCATTAGCAGAAACATTAATTTCTGGTTTCTCTCCACTAATTACCGTCGTACTATCACTCGCGACTACACCATCAACCATACCATCAACTTTCCCGGCAGGATCCAGGCCACCTGTCGATCCTGAGGCTACAGAAAGCTTCTCTGTAGGTGGTTCCAGAGTCCCCTCAGTTGTGAATGCCAGCATGCGCAACAGCACCATTTCAAATCCGGCTCTAGGATCTGGTGCTAGCGTCAGGTCCTTGCGCCCGATCAAGGCAATTTGATAATAAAGATGCAAATCTTCAGCGGTTATTTGCGCTGCCATCGCAACCACCTTATCGCAATCGCCCTGACTATTATCAACCGCATCAGGAACCGCCTGTGCAACAGACATTCGATGCATAACCGATAACATATCAGCCAATACTTTTCCGTAATCAGGTGAAAACTCGGCAAGCTGTTCTACTGCAGCGAGACTGCTTGAAGCATCCCCGCTAAGCACGGCATCAATCACTGCATACACCTGCGACTGATCAATGGTACCCAGCATGGCGCTGACTTCCAGCTCATTTACGCGTCCAGCGCCATAGGCAATTGCCTGGTCCGTCAGACTTAATGCGTCCCGCATACTGCCATCTGCGGCTCTACCAAGCTGCCACAAAGCAGGCTGCTCAAACGGGATCATCTCCTGTTCGAGAACATGTGCCAGATGCTCAACGATCCGCTCAGGCGACATATTTTTAAGATTAAACTGCAAACAGCGCGATAAAATGGTTACCGGGAGCTTCTGCGGATCCGTTGTCGCTAACAGAAACTTCACGTGTGGCGGCGGTTCTTCGAGGGTTTTGAGCAACGCGTTAAAACTGTGCGTTGAAAGCATGTGAACCTCATCGATGAGGTATACCTTAAAACGACCGCGAGTCGGTGCGTATTGCACATTATCAAGCAGCTCACGAGTATCCTCTACTTTGGTCCGAGATGCCGCATCGACCTCGATCAAATCAACAAAACGTCCCTCTTCGATTTCTCGACAGGCGCCGCATTGACCGCAAGGCTCAGAGCTCACTCCCGCTTCGCAATTGAGGCATTTCGATAAAATTCTTGCGATTGAGGTCTTGCCGACCCCTCTCGTACCGGTAAACAGATAGGCATGATGAAGCCGATCATGATCGAGGGCATTGATTAGTGCCTGCAACACATGGGTTTGACCAACCATTTCCCTGAAAATACGGGGTCGCCACTTTCGTGCCAGAACCTGATAACTCATGCTGTACGGATCACCTGCTGCTCGTGAGATCAGTTATGCTAACCAAGAAATCGTGCGATTGCATCTTTAATCCACACGCAAAAACCATGAATCGCCAACTGGCTATCCATATGGAATTTTTCGAGGTCACCGACTATAAGAAATAGTGCTGAGGGGAAAATATTGTTCGATAAAGGAACTGAGTGGAGGCAACCCCTACCAGCCACACCCCGGCACATGAATTTGCTGTTACCGTTGCTCCCTTCCAGGCCTGGCGGAGTTCACAGCGATTCATTGCGGGGGAACCAATAAGGGTTACCACAAAGACCTGGGTGAGCACCCAAGCGCGGCGAATTGTCGCCAATTTCTCTTAGCAATGCAAGGCCAGATATTTAATGATTCACAATTCATCCTCGTCACACCGAAAATAGGGCAGAAACTCAATGCACAGACCGGTACGCGAGGTAAATTATCGCCGCAAATCGCACCCTCCTACCCGCAACCCACTTGTTCATTTATCATCCAGGCAATAACAAGAACCAATCCCCTGGCCAGGATTTACTGTCCATATTCAAAACAGATGACCACCAATATTCTGCCTATGGAACTTTCCATTGCTGAGTTTTCCATTGCTAAGCTTTCCATTGCTAAGCTTTCCATTGCTGAAGTTTGCACATCAAAACTCGATTAGAAATGCGAGGGCAGTACCTTGCCCAGGTATTTCACTGCAATGACGACGCAAACTAACGGCTTGTCCTTAAAACGCTCAATAATGCCTGCAATGGATGCTGGAGCTGCTTATCATCAAGGCGTTTAACCTGACTACGGCATGAGTACCCGGTAGCGACCAGACTGGCATCCGGATTCGACTTGACGGCCTTTTGCCAGCTCATGGCATAAATGGTTTTCGAAGTATTCACATTATCCTGCTCATGCCCGTAAGTACCCGCCATACCGCAACATCCCAGAGAAAGAATCTCCAGCTGCTGCCCCAACAAAGCAAAAATATCCTGCCAGGATTTCATAGAAGGTGCAGCAGATGTTTTCTCACTGCAATGCGACATCATTTTAAAAGTTTGTGACGCAGGAACTGCCTGATCTTTCAAATGATCAGCATGTTGAACCATCCACTCCTGCAACAACTGCACTTTGGGCCACTGCTCCATTACTTCTGCGTATTCCTGTCGATACGTTAGTGTCATTGAAGGATCGATGCCGACCAGTGAAACACCCAGATCCAACAATGCGTTGAGTTGACGAGCATTTTTGTGCGCGGCTGATTCAAAGGTTTGCAAAAAGCCATGTACGTGCAGCGGCTTACCGTTAGGCATAAATGGCGCTACATGGACGTTAAAATCGAGTCCCCTGAGCAGATCAACAACATCCACGACCAACTGCGCCTCAAAGTAACTGGTAAAAGCATCCTGTACGATGACGACGGTACGTTCTCGCTCTCCCTCATCGAGCCCACGTAATTGAGCAGACAACCGATCCGCCGTAATAAATTCCATCTTTCGCTCTTTCAGCGCCGTTCGCAGGCTATTGGTGCAGATCTGCGGGCTATCAACCATTCCGCCGAACCACGCCATGAACCGCTTCATCATGGGATTTTTCATCGCCCAGTTATAGGGTGCCGGAAAACGTGACAGATATGGCACCATGTATTCCAGGCTCGCGACGAAGTAATCCTTCATCGGACGCAGATAACGGCCATAGTAGAGTTCCAGAAAGCGCGAACGAAACTGTGGCACATTCACTTTTATCGGGCACTGGCCCACACAACTTTTACAGGCTAAACACCCCATCATTGAGTCATGCACTTCGTTGGAAAAATCATATTCTCCGCGCGCTTTTGCACGGCTATTACGCCAACGACTCAGCAATGAAGCGATGAATGACTGGCTGCGAAGTGCGCTGGATTCCGCTGGCAAATCGACCTGCTTCTGTTCCATCAAGCGCACCCACTCACGAATGAGCGATGCACGACCTTTCGGAGATTGAGAGCGCTCTCTGGTCCCTTTCCATGAAGGACACATCGCATCATCGGGATCATAGTTGTAGCAAGCACCGTTACCGTTACAATACATCGCCGCCTGGAATTTCTCCCTCGATGGTTGACTGATCTGGCGATCAAACTGCCCCCGAGTCGGTACTTCATCAATCCGGATCAGTTGGGCATCTACCGATAATGGAGTACAGATTTTGCCTGGGTTCAACTGGTTGCGTGGATCAAATATCGCTTTTATCTCGCGCATAACCGCGTACAACTCTTCTCCAAACAACTCCGGTGCATATTCTGATCGGAGCCCCTTACCATGCTCGCCCCACAGCAAACCCTTATATTTTCGGGTCAATATTACAACCTGATCAGTAACTTCCCGAATCAGTCGCTCCTGCTCCGGATCTTTCATATCAATGGCGGGCCTTACGTGCAACACACCCGCATCAACATGACCAAACATGCCATATTGCAAATTGCGCTCATCCAGCAGAGCGCGAAACTCCTGTATAAAATCCGCAAGATTCTCAGGGGGTACAGCCGTATCTTCTACGAAGGGTATCGGGCGTTTTTCACCTTCGGTGTTTCCTAAAAGACCAACCGATTTCTTACGCATCGCCCAAATACGATTAACACTCTGGTGACCCCAGGCCGCTTTATAGGAAAACGATTTACCCGCCTTTCCCATCACCTGCTGTAATCGCTGTTCGAGCAAATCTACTTTGCGTTTAAGTTCATCTTCACTGTCTGCTGTATATTCAACCAGGTTAATACCCTTGATTTCCCGATCACACTCTGCGGGAAAATACTCTCGGACACTTTCCCAGACGATATCCCCCATCGCCAACCCAAGAACTTTGGAATCCACGGTTTCAATCGAGGTTGGCGCCGCCTCCATCAAACTCCGGGCATCTCGAAGGGCATCGTTAAAACTTTCATAGCACACATTAACCAGCGCCACGCATTTAGGAATTTTCAGAACATTGAGCTTGGCCTCGGCAATCAAAGCCAGCGTGCCCTCTGAACCACAGAGTACCGAGTTCAGGTCAAAATCATTGTCAGCAGTGCGCACATGGGCGAGATCGTAACCGGTTAAACAACGGTTAAGTTTGGGGAACCGTTGGGCAATAAGCGCTTCATGCTGGTGTTGCAACCGATTAACCACCGTGTGCACCCGGGCACTGCGCGACGTCTGACCATCAAACTCCTGCAGGCGCGTATCATTCAGGGGCGCAGAATCCAGCACGCTGCCATCAAGCAGAACAGATTTGAGCCCCAGCACATGATCCCGGGTTTTACCGTAAAGACATGAACCCTGCCCACTGGCATCGGTATTGATCATGCCGCCGATCGTCGCACGATTACTGGTTGATAGCTCAGGAGCAAAAAATAACCCATGGGGTTTTAACGCCGCATTCAACTGATCCTTAACCACCCCTGCCTGCACTCTCACCCAACGTTGTTCAACGTTAATCTCGAGTATCTTGTTCATGTGGCGTGATATATCGACCAACAAACCATCACTCAAAGATTGGCCATTGGTACCGGTACCACCTCCACGAGGACTCAAGACAATGTCCTCAAACGCGTCTTCATTACTTAACCGGGTAATGAGCACCAAATCCTCAACGGATCGAGGAAACAAAACCCCCTGGGGTAAAATCTGGTAAATACTGTTATCCGTGGATAACACCACCCGACTGCCATAATCCGCATTCAGATCACCACTAAATCCTTTCTGCTTAAGAGTATTGAGGAAATTAAGGTAATGCTGTTGAGTTGCATTAATTTCGGAAAGTTCTGGGATCATCGATAATACTGCCGGCAGGTCATTGCGTATAAAACTACTTATAAGCACACTTATAAAATGAACCGGCAATAATGCGCGAAAAAGCAAGATAACTCAATCGCAGCCTGGCCTTACTTGACCACTACAGCTGGAGCCCCTAATGCAATATTCCACTCCTTATAAATCGCCGCTCGGCGAGATGATACTGACCGGTGACGAGCAATCACTTTGTGGAATCTACTTTCTCCATCAGAAGCATTTTCCGGTAGAACTGCCTCCCTTGCGCCCTATGAGTTCCAGCAACACCGCCGCAGGAGACCCGCTAAACACTGGTATCCAGCAACTTGGTGAGTATTTTGACGGTCTGCGAGACACCTTCGATCTTCCTCTAAAACCCGCAGGCACAGCATTTCAACACAGTGTATGGAAAGCGCTGCTGGAGATTCCTTGTGGGGAAACCCGGAGCTACCAACAATTAGCGGCACTCATCGGTAAACCTCGTGCGACCAGAGCAGTTGCCGCCGCTATTGGTCGAAATCCTATCAGCATTATAATTCCCTGCCACAGAGTCATCGGTAGCAACGGTAAACTCACCGGTTATGCCGGAGGGCTCGATCGTAAGGAGGCATTATTAGCCTTGGAGAGAATAGCGCTAGAGAGAAAATAGCAAGCTAACTCTAATGCCTTTTTTATAAACGGCGAATCTATAAAAAGTAAGTCTGTAAACAGAAGCGATGTTGGAAAAAACTTATCACGAACGCATTATTGAGTTTGTGTAAATGAGCTAGAAATTTTACGCACCAAACACTTTTTGCTCATTCGAATCATCTCCCCAGAAAATATCCCAAAATGCCCCGTGGTTGACGGCACTCTGTCAGCATGATTAA
>JAUXFT010000026.1 GCA_030622755.1 Aestuariirhabdus sp.
CAAGGCTTCTAAATTAAGACATACACCTTCAAGAAATTACATTGGTGAGGCACTTTTAACTTGAAAGTAGTCCGTAAAAACCACCTATAGAGGACTAACCCACTGCAAAATAGATCCAAAACAAAATACACGCCAAAATGATCCGATAGATAACAAAAGGTTTCATGCCAATACGGTTTATAAAAGCCAAAAACAGATGAATACAAAGCCAGGCGCTTAGCCCGGAGAGAATCACCCCCAATACCATAATGCCCCATTGAACCGGCTCTGCTTGTTGGACCAGTTGCAGGCTTTTCAATGAGCCCGCAGCCAATATAATCGGAATCGATAATAGAAAAGAAAAACGAGCCGCACTCTCACGAGAAAACCCTAGCAATAAAGCGGCCGTAATGGTTATTCCGGAACGCGAGGTGCCGGGTATGATTGCAAGCGCCTGTGCTATCCCGATCAAAATCGCCTGCTTCCAACCCATGGAAGAGATCTCTTTACCACGAATGAAACGCTCAGAAAAACCCAGTAACAATCCGAACAAAAGCGTTGTGCAAGCGATCACCAGAATAGAACGCATCATTTCATCTATTCCACTGACACTAACAAATAACCCGAAGGCTACAGCAGGTATGGTTGCCAATACCAATAACAGCCCAAGGTGTAATTCAGTCGTGAACCTACGCTCAGTTACTGCATCAACACAACCACTCGTCAGCTGGTATAAATCCCTACGGAAATACGTTATCACAGCCATTAAAGAACCCAGATGTACTGCAACGTCGAACGCCAACCCCTGATCTGGCCAATGCAATATCTGTGAAGGCAAAATCAAATGAGCAGAGCTGGATACCGGCAGAAATTCACTAAGACCCTGAATGAGTGCCAGAACAACGAGTTGATAAATCTCCACGCTACATCCTCGGGATGTTAACCCTATTGTTCGCCGCGCTTTTTGGCGACTTTATTTCTCAGATAGACCGGCATCGCCTTGTCAGCACTCACCGTTTCCCCGTCAGCGAAATTTTGCGCAGCAAGCACCGCTATATCTTCGGCATGCGGATACACATCGACATCACAACGAACAACAGAGGGCGAAATGCGTTCCTGATATAACCATCCACTACCAATTCCAGCCCATGCAGTCCCGCTATCAGGGGCACTCACCAATTGAGGCGCACTAACAATCTCCATATCAATTAGCCTCATCAACTCACCATTAAGCCCGTAACTCCCCCAGTAAATTTCATCCATCCGGGCGTCAAGCGAAGCCAGAACATATCGGGAAGCAAAGCGACGATAAGATTGCTGAGCAAGAGCTGCAAGCGTAGAAACAGGAATTACGGGCTTTTCAAGCGCGAAAGCTAAACCTTGAACAACACCAGTTGCAATACGCAACCCGGTAAACGCTCCAGGACCACAACCAAAAGCTAAAGCATCAAGTTGTGAAGGTCGAATATCCGCATCTGACAATATCCGGTCGATCATCGGCAGTATTCGTTCACTATGCTGCCTGGGAATCACTTCGAAATACGAGATAACACTCCCGTCAATATTAAGTGCAACGGAACAAGCTTCGGTAGACGTATCGAAGGCAAGAATTTTACTCATTGGTAGGGAGCTCAACTGAACGGAAATGTTATTATATCAATAGAATCAGAGCGCAACAAAAACAAAACCCCCATTTAGGGGGCTAAAATGATTAATCGAGAGATTCACCCTCTTCAGCACCATTTAAGAAGCTGGTGTGGACCTAAGCTTAGCAACTTCCGGCTGACTCACAGCAGGCTTCTTGGCGACAGGCTTCTTACTAACTGCAGCCTTTTTGGCCGCTGGCTTTTTTTTGCGACTGGTTTCTTAGCCACTGGTTTCTTAACAGTAGTTATTTTAGCAACCGTCTTCTTAGCTGCAGTCTTCTTTACTACCGGCTTTTTAGTTACTGCCTTCTTGCCGGCGGTTTTCTTTGGTGCCGACTTTTCAGCAGACTTCTTAACTACCTTCTTCTTGCTCGCTGAAGCTTTCAGTTTAACAGCAGTCTTCTTTGCAACCATTCTGATTTTAGCAGCTGCTTTTTTCTCGGCAGATTTAGCTCGGGAAGCAATTTTATTTTCAGTGAATTTTACCATTGTGACTTCTTTTTTCTCAACCGCGAGACGACGATCAGATTCCGCCTTTGCTATCGCTTTAGACTTGGCGGCATTCTTCTTAGCGACCAGTTTTAGCCTAGCCATTTCACGTTTAGCGTTGGCTTTAACCTTCCTGGCATCTGAAGCTGCTCGAGATTTCTTCCACTTGCTTTCAAACGTTTTAAGCACTTTTCCAGTACTTTCTCAGAAGTCAGCTTCAAAGACTCTTTATGGGACTGTATGCGTACTTTAGCAGCAAGCTATGAAGCCGCCTTAACAGACGCGACTGCAAGCTGAGTTTGCTGCACGCAACTTATCTTTCTGAGTTTGTAGCTTTGCTGAGAGACATTGAACCGCAGCACGAGTACTCGCAACTTGTCGCTTACTAGCAGGCGCTGAGCTCTTAGTCGCTTTGGCTTTGGCTTTAGCTGCAGATGATTTCTTTTGTGCCGCATCCAATTGCTGTCAATAACTCGGTCACTGCGGCCGAGTTATTGACAGCAATTTTTTCGTACAAACACCTGGAAAAACCAAAAGAAAACAGTGAATTCAGCGCTGATTTTTATTTTTTTATCTATTAGATCGACATATGAATTATGAAATAAAAGACTATCCATCCGAAAATATTTTTATTTTTTAGTATTTAAAATAACTTAGCATTAACACTTGGAAATAATTACACATTCCCCATTCGCTCTCTTGACTGTTTACTCCTTACCTTGCGGAGCAATCCTTCATATTGATTCAGGACCAAGCGAATTTTTTCCAAAAAAAAGCCGGGGTATTATCCCGGGCTTTTCTACTGACTACGCTAACTTAAGACAATACTGACAAAACCGATGCCTTGATATCGTCAACACTACCTACCCCTTCTATGCGCACATGGTCTGGACCCTGCCCATCAGGTAGAGATTGGTAAAAATCAATCAAGGGTGCAGTTTGGTTATGATATACAGCCAAGCGTTTTTTAACCGTTTCCTCTTTATCATCGTCTCGCTGCAATAAAGGTTCACCGGTAATATCGTCCTTACCTTCCTGTTTCGGCGGGTTGTAAACAACATGATATACGCGTCCGCTAGCCTCATGCATACGACGACCACTCATACGCTTAATAATTTCATTATCATCTACTGCAATTTCAACCACATGATCGATTACTAATCCTGAGGCTTGCAAAGCCTCAGCCTGGGGAATGGTCCGAGGGAAGCCATCAAGAAGAAAACCATTGCTGCAATCGGGCTGATGTACGCGCTCTTTAACCAGATCGATAATAATATTATCTGAAACAAGTCCACCCGTCTCCATAACCTCTTTAACCTTTAAACCCAGGGGACTTTCAGCTCGCACCGCTGCTCGCAACATATCACCTGTTGAAATCTGCGGTATGGAAAACTTCTCCGAGATGAACTGTGCTTGCGTACCTTTACCGGCACCAGGGGCACCCACTAGAATAATGCGCATGGAAAAAACTCCTCCAACCTTTATAACAAGAAAATTTCGTGCCTTCCGGCCCTTAATTCGGAGCCTCATATCAAGTAAAACTGACAGGGTTTCTCTACCCAAAAAGGTTACACAGCATACTCAGGTCTGCTTATGAGCACAAGTCACCGTGCACAAGACAGACATTATCCCTAGTTTAAGTATTTGGGTTAATTATACGTTGACCCATGGCATAAACAGGAGGTATGAAAACAATAGATTAACTGCCCTCGCCACCCACTCATTAGTCTATGATGAGGCTGATAAAAGAAGGGGTTAGAGCAACACAATTTCAAGTAATAACAAAACAGCTAATTTAACACTCTATTCATGCGAAGTAGTTAAGGGACAACTGCTCGATTTGCTTATTTCGTTTCAATAATTTATCCAGTATGAATTGCGACTCATGAAGAGATACCCCCAACATTTCTGGAATGCGGTCATCCAGCTGTTCCAAAGTAGCACAGCCAATCCCATTCAGCGTCAGCAGGTAATTAGCCAACTGAGTTAAAGCCACATAAGGCTCTCTAATATGGGCCTCCCCAAGTTGTGAATGGTACTTGGCGGCTGCAATCACTTCATCAGGCATCTGCCACTGACACAGCAGCCAACCGCCAACCCGAGCATAGCCAAGAGAAAAAATATCACGAGCCTGACCAAAGCCCATTACCCGTGTTTCAAGCTGATGAAGCGGTTGCTCCGGCTCGCGACCTACCAACCTGCAAAGCAAACCATATTCAGGTGGAAACAGATGCGCCATAACAACCAGCCCTACCTGATGAAACATTCCACACAATTGGCTTTTCGATGCTTTCATATCAAGAGAAGGGTCAACCATGCTGGTAAGCAGCCGACATAATTCTGCGCTATAAATAGATTGTTCCCAGCATCTGGATATATCGGTCCGAACATCTGCAGATATATCGAAAGCATGCGAAACGGCGCCACCTAGAGCAATATTACTCACTACGTCATAGCCAAGCCCCCGAGTTATAACTTCCTGGACAGTATCCGGTCTATCCTGATCACTGATCAATACGGTATGAGCATAATCCAACACCAGTTTTGATAGTCGATGGTCGCTTACTATTAGCCTGGAGAGGTCGCTCGCTTCACTTTCCGGGTCATTCATCAAATCCAGAATACGCTTTACCTTATCAGGCATAGGAGGAACGCGGGGCAACACCGACATTTTGCGATCTACAACTTCATCTAAACATTCTGGAGAAAAACGCTTTTCTGCCGCATTATCTATTTCGCTTATCGCCATAACTACCGCTTCAGGATTCAAAAACCGAAACTCATCAATACTTACGGAAACCAGCGTTTGCGGACAACCAGCGTAAAAATAAACGATTTTTTTATCCAGAAGTGACTGCTCCAGAATAAGTTGCAATTGATAAGGGGCCGCCAATGGTGGCAATGCGCTCGGCGCACAATCATCGAAAATAGACGACAAGGTGATGACATTCACCCTCTTAATATCATCACCCAGGAATTGTTGAAGACGGTTTTTATTGATTCGGCTCGCCAAAGGATATGCTACGAGACTTTGGCCACTTTCGTGCTGGTAAACTTGTACAGATATTACCGCCTGAGGATCTATTCCTTTGGTGATTACTGCGGCATTTAAAGATTCAACAGGGTTAGGAAGTCGATGAATTTTGAATCGAGCGCCATTAGCTTCTAGATAGCGCTTAACCCGTGTCGAGATGGGCATGCTGCACCTCTGTATTTGTAAATCAATTTATCAGGGTACTATACCGCACCAAAAGCGGGCAAAATGCAAATTACCATCCATATCCGTAACGACAATTAGTATCTACTTAACGTTTTATTAGATACATCTCCATTATCAGACTATATAGAAGGGCTTTTATGAACATCCAACCCCATATCAATTTGACTATGGCGCTTTCTCATTCTCCTTTACGGTATCCCAGGCACGGTCCATCTCAGCTAATGACGCAGTTTTCAATGAAACACTCTTCTTTTGCAACTCTTTTTCTACATGGGTAAACCGCCGGTGAAATTTACTACTAGACTCCGCTAGAATTGACTCCGCATCTGCACCAAGATGCCTCGCCAGATTCACGCAAGCAAACATTAAATCACCCAGCTCTTCCAATACCTCCCCGGAGGTTCCATCCGCCAAGGCATCATCCAGCTCCCTGACTTCTTCATGAATTTTATCAACCACCGGTAGCACTGAAGGCCAATCAAAACCCACCTGCGCGGCTCGCTTCTGCATTTTTTGCGCACGCTTAAGAGCAGGCAGGCTTAAAGGGATGTCATCCAACCACCCAGTGTCTGACGGTACGCTTAAATGATCTGGCCGCTGCAACTTTTTTTCTTTACGTTCCTGTTGCTTGATACGTTCCCAACTGGCTTTGATCTCCTCCTGAGAAATATCCACTTGCGGATCACGTGAAGAGAACAGGGTTCCGTCAGGAAAAACATGAGGGTGACGGCGCAACAATTTGGCTACCAGATTATTCACAATATCGGCAAAGTCAAAATGCTGCTGTTCTTTACCTAGCTGAGAATAAAAAATTACCTGAAACAACAGGTCACCCAACTCATCCATCAAGTGTGGATAATCTTCTCGAGAAATAGCGTCTGCTACTTCATACGCCTCCTCAAGGGTATAGGGAACAATACTGGAGAAAGTTTGTTGGATATCCCAGGGGCAACCGGTAAGAGGATCGCGCAGCCTCTCCATTAATAGCAATAGATCTTTTAAAGTGTAATCCACCAGATGGCCAGAATTATCCACGACGACTCCGTACTGCCTCTATGACGTTAGGTAATTGATTAATCTTTGCCAGCACCATAGAGAGAGAATCCAGACCATCGACTTCAACGGTTAACGTCATACGAGCCATATTGTCACGAGTATCCGAGATAGTATTAAGGGTAATAACATTCACTTTTTCATTAGCCAAAACCATAGTGATATCCCTGATCAACCCTGGACGGTCATAAGCTAACAATTCAATCGCTACCTGATAGGTATTCTTCGGCTGACTACCCCAATCGACCTCAATCAATCGATTGGATTCCTGTTCCTGTAACAACAATGCCTGGGCGCAGTCCTGACGGTGAATCGTGACGCCCCTGCCTAATGTTATATATCCTATGATCGGATCGCCTGGCAAAGGATGACAACAACCTGCCATTTGCGTCAATAGATTACCAACACCACGAATACGCACATCACTATCAGAAGCCTTTGCTTTAGGTTCGCGCAGTTGCAATTCAAACTGTTTCTCATCTTCGTACCCAACCTGACGTTGGGCTGCATGCACAACTTGCGCTTGTCGTAAATCACCGGCACCGACTGCTGCGAACATATCGGCAGCATTTTTGTAATTCAAATCAGGTGCCAGCGCGTCAAAATCAACATCGATAAGCGCCAAACGCCTGAGTTCAGCTTCAATTTGTTGCCGGCCAACCAACTCATTTTGATCCCGGTTTTGTTCCTTGAACCAGTGCATTACTTTGGAACGCGCTCGGGATGTCGTGATGTATCCAAGATTATGGTTCAACCAATCACGGCTGGGGGTTGCCCCGGGCGCGGTAAGAATTTCAACCTGATCGCCGGTTTTTAACGAATAATTAAGCGGGACAATTCGACCAGCCACTTTAGCTCCCCGACAGCTATTTCCCACCTCGGTGTGTATACGGTAAGCAAAATCTATCGGTGTCGCGCCAACCGACAAATCCACTACGTGTCCGTTTTTGGTAAACACATAAATCCGATCCGACTCAATATCACTGCGCAACTGACCTGCAAGGCTGTCGAGGTCGCCCATGTCCTCATGCCACTCCAGCACTTGACGAAGCCATGCAATTTTCTCTTCGTAGCTTCCTCCGGCTTTAGTGTCGGTGCCTTTGTAGCGCCAATGAGCACAAACCCCAAGCTCCGCTTCCTCATGCATTTCGTGAGTACGGATTTGAACCTCAAGAGTTCTCCCCCCCGGGCCAACAACAGCAGTGTGCAAAGAGCGATAGCCATTTTCCTTGGGGGTTGCAATATAATCATCAAACTCGCGAGGTATATGATTCCAGAGAGAGTGCACAACCCCCAGGGTTCCATAACAATCACGCAATTGAGGAACCAATACGCGCACAGCACGGATGTCATAGACCTCACGGAAATCGATCCCCTTGCGCCGCATCTTACGCCAGATGCTATAGATGTGTTTTGCCCGACCACTGATATCCGCCTCAATACCTGCCTTTGCAAGCGCCTCGTGCAGCTGTGTCATCACATCATCAATGTACTGCTGGCGGTCCAACCTTCTTTCATCGAGCAAACGAGCAATTTTTTTATAATCTTGCGGTTTAAGATAACGAAAGGAGAGATCTTCCAATTCCCATTTAATATGCCCAATACCAAGCCGGTGTGCTAAAGGCGCATAAATTTCAAACACTTCCCTGGCAACAATTCGCCGCTTGTCTTTATCCAGGTTTTTCGCTACGCGAATAGCACAGGTTCTCTCTGCCAGTTTTATGAGAGCCACCCGAACATCGTCGATGATAGAGACCAGCATTTTTCGAACGTTATCGAGCTGTCCCTGCTCTTGCCCCAGAACAGTACCTCGACCCGGTGTTTGGATAGCGCCTATTGCCGCCATTCCCAACACCCCCTCAATCAGTTTTACGACTACTTCCCCAAACTGCTCCCGTATCATTTCAAGAGAAAGCTTTTGTTCATGAACAGATCGATAGAGAATGGCTGCAATCAAGGAATCCTGATCCAGATTAAGCTTTGCCAGAATTTCAGCCATCTCTAAACCGCTGCGATAGCTGTCACTGTCCTGCCATAGTTCATCCGTTACTTCACCGGGAGTTGCTACATCTCTCGCCAATTGACATGCAGCAATAATTAAATCGACGCTTTTAATCTCAGCATCTTGCCGGATACGCTCAAGCCAAACATCGACGTTGACCGTGCCGTCATCATGAACCGGATGATCTTCTCTTACTTTAACCATATTGCAGTATTCACCATCCTTGTTAACTCGACGTTCATTCTCAAAATATATCAGTCTCAATTACGCTCAATTTCTAGTAAACAGCGCCATCGACTCTACGTGTGTTGTTTGGGGAAACATATCCATCACTCCAAAGCGTTGCAGCTGATATCCCCTACTCGTTACCCGAGCAGCATCTCGTGCCAACGTAGCCGAATCGCAGGAAATATAGAGTATGCATCTCGGGTGCAAGTCGCAAATATCATGGATAATTTCAGCAGCGCCCGCACGAGGAGGATCCAGTATGATCTTATCGATGTTTGATACACCGATAGCTTTCAAGGCACCCTTACAAGATAGATCTGCCTGTACAAATCGCACCGAATCACTATTCGCCGGGTTACTCTTCACCGAAGCGCTCTCCACCGAAGTACTACTGAGTGCACGTGCATTTTCCGTTGCTCTGGAGACCATTGCAGCATTACCTTCAACGCCGATTACTGATACACCTCTGGAAGCAATCGGCAATGAGAAATTACCCAATCCACAATACAGATCAAGCAACACTTCACCCTCAGCGAGTTGCAACCACTCCATTGCCTGCAGCACCATCTTGCGATTTATGTGCGGATTCACCTGAGTGAAATCTACCGGCATATAATCAAGATACAGTTCAAACGGTGCCAGTTTGTAACGCAGCAGGGTTTCTCCATTACGATTCCAGAAACAGTGCACTGAATCAGTATCTCCAGGCTGCAAGAAGAGTTGTTCCACGTTCTTACTGGCAAACTGTTCAAGCACCTGTAAATCGTTAGCACTAAAAGGCTTCAGATGACGCAATAATACGCAGCGACCATGCTCACTCAGGGCTAAATCGATATGAGAAACCATATCCCGCGAGTCCAGCCTGATTAATAACTCCTGTAAGGGTAAAAGCAGATTCTCCAGTTCAGGGGCTAGTATAGGGCATTCCGAAAGATGGACGACCTGTCGACCTCGCGCTTCACGAAACCCTACCAGTAACTGTTTCTCCTTGCGGTGAAAATAAACCGCCAAGCGCGCTCGACACCGATAACCAAAGGGTTCAGATAATAAAGGAGAGATAAGCTGTAACGGCTGAATATTGGCAAAGCGTTGCAGTTGGTCAAGCACCGCATGCTGCTTATGATAAATCTGCCGCTCACTGTCAAGGTATTGCAAACTACAACCACCACAACGCGCAAAGTGTTGGCAGCGTGGTTCCTGTCGCTCGACAGAAGGGTTATTAATTTTTACCGCCCTGGCATCAATATATCGCCCACTGCTGCGCTCAACCTTTGCTATGACATCCTCACCAGGTAGCGCGTTATCAACAAACACGGTTTTGCCCGCATCACGAGATATTCCCCGCAAATCATGCGCCAGACCTTCGATCTGCAGGTGCATGAGTTTGTTAAGAGACTGTCGAGATCGAGATGCCGGCTTGTAAAACTTCACGATACCCCCGAAGGCGTGAATGGCTATGGAAAACACAGCCTCAATTAAAGCCGGCTATTTTACTCTATCCAATCAGGAATGGCAGCGTAGCATTACCCTGAAGTAAACACTCCAGTTGAAAGATATCTGTCCCCGCGGTCACAAACAATCGCAACAATTGTGGAATTCTCAACTTCTCGATTCAATCGAAGCGCCGCGGCTACTGCTCCACCGGAAGATACTCCACAAAAAATACCTTCTTCCTGTGCCAAAGCTCTCATCGTCTCCTCTGCCTCCTGTTGCCCCATATCAACAACCCGGTCGACTCGCCGGGCATCAAATATTGATGGCAGATACGCCTCTGGCCAGCGCCTGATACCAGGAATAGAAGCTCCATCACAAGGCTGCAAACCGATAATTTCTACCGAAGGATTTTGCTCCTTTAGAAAGCGGGAGACACCCATAATCGTACCTGTGGTTCCCATGGAGCTTACGAAATGGGTGATCCCGCCATCAGTTTGCCTCCAGATTTCCGGGCCTGTGGTTCGATAGTGCGCACCTGGATTATCGAAGTTACCGAACTGATCCAGCACACGACCCTCGCCACGCTGCTGCATTGCCAACGCCAAATCCCGGGCGCCCTCCATCCCCTCTTCCTTGCTCACCAGCACGAGTTTCGCCCCATAAGCTTCCATTGCTGATCGACGCTCTGCACTCATATGATCCGGCATAATCAATACCATGCGATAACCCTTGACTGCCGCTACCATCGCCAGTGCTATACCGGTATTCCCGCTGGTCGCCTCAATAAGGGTATCCCCGGGACGAATATCTCCGCGCTCCTCAGCTTGCTGGATCATACTTAACGCGGGTCGGTCCTTTACGGAACCCGCTGGATTATCCCCTTCCAGCTTAACCAGAACATGATTGCTGGTTTGCCCGGGTAAGCGCTGTAAACGCACCAGAGGTGTACTACCTACCAGCTGCTCAATAGTAGGGTAATCCATGTTCCTTAACTCCTGGTGGGCGCCGCAGCGCGTCGATAAACCCGATGTCCAAACAAACTTGACAGGTTGGTCAAAAAAGGGGCACATAATACTTTGAAAGTGCAACACAGAATAAATACTGAAAATCTATATATTTATAAGGAATTAATTAGACACACCTTATACATAATTCTAAAAAATCATACACTGAACGTTCTCTGGTAACATTTAGGATAACTATGTTTCTTTTGGGTAAAAATAGCGGCATTAAGCAACGGGTAATGGCAATGGCATTATTACCCACCCTTTCTATCACGCTGCTGTTAGGTGTTTTTTTCACACTCACCCGACTTAACGATCTGGACAGTGTGCTATTTGAACGAAGTCTGGCTACCGCAGAACAGTTTACTGCAATAGCAGGCTACCAGGTTAAGAATCAAGACAAACAATTACTACAGGATATTGCTAACTCTGCGCTTGAAAAAGCCGACGTCAGATCAATCACTATTTATGACAGCAATGCGGACCAACGGGTCCATTCAGGGCCCGGCATGCTTTCCGTAATATCCAGTGATCTACGGTTTTCCAGTCATCAACAACACCTGTTTACCGAACAATCAATTCGTATCATCACCCCTATATTTTCATTGCCGACACAATCGGAAAGAGCTCCCGTAACAGAAAAATCGTCTCCAATTGGCTGGCATGAAATGGAGTTCTCCACGGTCAACACTGAAATAAAAAAATATCAGACGCTTCTCGGTAGCGGGGTATTGATCATCACAGGTGTGTTACTCAATATTTTCCTCGCCATGCGTATCGGTCAAAACATAACCCATCCGTTACGAAAAATTTCGAACGCGGTAACTCATATTCGTAATGGCAATCTGGATACCCGTATAAATACCGATACCGGTGGAGAACTTCGCGTACTGGAGTCTGGTATTAACGCCATGGTTTCTTCGTTGCAGCAGGCGCACCTGGAGATGCAACAGAATATTGATCAATCAACGAATGATTTACAGGAAACGCTGGAAACCATTGAAATACAAAATATAGAACTGGATATGGCGCGTAAAGAAGCCCTGGAAGCCAGTCGCATTAAGTCTGAATTTCTCGCAAACATGAGCCACGAAATTCGTACCCCTCTGAACGGCATCATTGGTTTTACAAACCTGTTACTGAGATCAAATCTTGCTGACCGGCAACGTGAATACCTGCAAACCATCCATACCTCTTCTGAAGGACTATTATCCATTATCAATGATGTCCTCGACTTTTCTAAAATCGAAGCAGGTAAACTTGAGCTGGAAAGCATTCCTATAAACCTGCGAGAAACTGTTGAAGAGGTGCTTAGCATTCTGGCACCCGCCGCGCATGAAAAACAATTAGAACTGGTTCCCCTGATCTATACCGACACGCCCATCCATTTGATAGGTGATCCTTTACGCATTAAACAGATATTGATCAATCTGGTGAGCAACGCAATAAAATTCACTCAGAGCGGGACAATCACTGTCCGCGCCATGCTCGAGGAACAACGCGGCCCCCGCAGCATTATTAAACTTAGTGTCACCGATACCGGCATAGGTTTATCGCTCAGCCAACAAAAAGAGTTATTTAAAGCATTCTCTCAAGCAGACACCTCCACCACTCGAAGAATCGGTGGCACCGGATTGGGGTTAGTTATTTCAAAGCGACTTGCTCAGCAGATGGGAGGAGATATTGGACTGGAAAGTGAACTCGATGAGGGTTCAACATTCTGGTTCACCATTAACGTACCTATGTCACCCGAGCAAAACGAGAAATATCTTGATCTGGAATTCCCTTCTCGACGAGTTGCTCTACTTGAAACACAGGAAATTTCACGCCAGGCCACCGGACACTTGCTAACTGCATTGAAGCTTGAAGTAAGCATGTTTGAGCATGCTGACGAACTATCCGCAATGCAAAGTGATTCTGCTGAAATGCCCGATTTTGACTTAATCATTCTTAGCCATAATGAGCGAAATCTTCCAACAGACACGTTACAGCGCTTACTATCGCTCCCCTGGCATGAAAAAACCTCATTTTTAATACTTGTAGATACTCATAAAGAGCACGATATCAGTCGGATTCTTGGTTCGACACCCAACATCGTAACAATGGGAAAACCGCTGGTTCGTGCACGCCTCTATAAAACCATCTCACAGTTTTTTGAAGTCACCTCTGACAAAAGCAGCCATAAACCAAATGAACAGCTAGTAACACAAACCTCACTAGTACAGCATACGCCTCACATTCTTGCTGTTGACGATAACGCCGCAAACCTCAAACTAATCACCGTACTTCTCGAGACCATGGGTGTTAAGGTCTCTGCTGTAGATAGCGGACAGCTAGCGATCTCTCAAATTCGACAGCATCGCTTTGATATGGTTTTCATGGATGTCCAAATGCCTGATATGGATGGCATGGATACGACTCGCTACATACGAGACCTTGAAATAGCAGACCAACGCACACCGATCATCGCACTCACCGCCCACGCCCTGGCCACTGAAAAGAAAGTGCTTTTGTTAGCAGGCATGGACGATTATATGAGCAAACCTATTAGTGAGCCTCAACTACAACAGATGATAAAAAAGTGGACCGGCATCCACCTCCACTTACTTGAGGAGATGCCCGAAGAAATGCCCGAGAGAATGCCTTATAAAGCAGTTCCCTCACTTCCTAAGGTGCAAAAAGAATTAATTGATATACAAGAAGGAATACAACTGGCTGGAGGCAAGGCTGATCTGGCAGAAGAGATGCTCGAAATGCTATTTGAAAACCTGCCCGAGGATTGCCAAAAGATTAATCAGCTTTATGCGGATCAATTGTACAGCGAGATGCTAGAAACGGTTCATAAGCTGCACGGGGCTACTCGCTATTGCGGTGTCCCCAAACTAAGACAGGCCTGTTATGACATGGAGTCTGCATTGAAACAACATGCGGCAGAAACACTAAGTTCCAGGCACCTTAGGATGCCTGCAGAGCAACTGACAAAAGAATTAGATGCGCTAATCAACTGGTATCAAGAACGGGAAGAGAGCACAACAAAAGCCACGACATAATCGTGTTCATCAGAAAGAGAGACATGATACTGAGCAGCCTGTTTCTGCAATGCCACCTCTTCAGCACGACCACTCAAACGTAACACCGGTGCTCCCAGGGGGTCATGCTCAATACAAAAATGCTGCCATGAAACTCCCTCACCTATACCGGTTCCTAATGCCTTGGCCGCCGCCTCTTTAACCGCAAATCGCCTGGCAAGGAAAGCTACCGGTTTTTTCGCTGCACGATACTCTTCCAACTCGCTACTCGTTAGAATTCTCTGAGCGAAACGCTCACCAAGTCGATCCAGTGACTTCCCAATGCGGTCAATCTTGACGATGTCAGTGCCTATGCCAACAACCATTTAAGATGCCTCAACTTATCGTTCTGGTGCAGAAGAAAATCGCTGAGCTTCCAACATAAGGCGTTTCATCTCTACAACGGACTCTTTAATACCGTTAAACAGGGCTCGAGCGATGAGGCTGTGACCTATATTAAGCTCGTTCAGTCCGGGTATCGCAGCAACAGATTCAACATTATGATAATTAAGCCCATGACCCGCATTTACAATCAGGCCTTGCCGAGAAGCAAAATCGACCCCCTCAATGACTCGCTGTAATTCTGCTGCCATATTGGCTTCACAGGCATCCGCATAAGCACCGGTATGAATCTCAATCGCAGGAGCTCCACAACGCAAAGCCGCCTCTATTTGTCGGGGTTCAGGATCAATAAACAGGGAAACCTGTATGCCTGCATCGCCAAGTTGCTGACAAGCTGTCGCTATTCGCTTTTCCTGCGATATAACATCCAACCCACCTTCGGTGGTTAACTCTTCTCGTTTTTCCGGAACCAGGCAAACATGCGCGGGAGAAATTCGCTGGGCGATTCCTATCATCTCATCAGTAACCGCTATTTCCAGATTCATTCGTGTTTGTATAACTTCCTTCAGCATGTCAAGGTCACGGTCCTGAATGTGGCGTCGATCCTCTCGCAGATGAACCGTAATACCATCGGCACCAGCCTGTTCAACTTCAATTGCGGCCTGTACAGGATCGGGATAGCGGGTACCACGCGCCTCGCGCAATGTCGCCACGTGATCAATATTAACCCCCAACAACAAACGATTCTTTGAGACCATCGACTTCTCCTTAACCTCTATTTAAACAATTCCCTGCTACGCAGTGGGCGGTTTCCTAATAAAGCAGCCAACGCTGAACGCATCAAGCGTTTAGCATGAAATAACTGTTCAGGCCCATCCAGATTTCCCTCAGCCAGGGCAATAAGCAATTTACCTGGATACAGCGACGCCCGTTGCTCCTGTGAGAGAGGCACTGCAACGCGAAAAAATCCATTTTCAGGAACAAAATGATACCATCCGCTAACTGCAAGAGATTCACCGTTCCCTGCCTCTTCATACAGTGGCAATCCATAACCTAACAATTCCAGCAACTGCATTTCGAAAAGGCGTAGTGATAATTCCAGAGGCCGCTGCGTTGATAGTGAAGACAATAGCTCAGAGTAAAGCTGATAAAGTTCCGGATGAGGATCTAGAGGGTGCAACAGTCGCTGTAACAACTCATTAACGTACAAACCAGAGTACAAAAAGTGTCCGGATAGACTAAAGCGTTGATCACTCGACTCTACCGAAGTAACCGTTTTTAGCTCTCGAGCCCCCTGCCAACTTACCAGAATTTTGGAGAAAGGTTGTAACAGTGCTCTGGTACGAGATTTTTTCCCGCGTACACCGCGGAAGATAACGCTAACCCGACCACACTCTTCACTTAACAGATCAGCAATCAGACTGGTTTCACGGAACTGTCTTGTATGCAAAATAAATGCATGCTGTAGCACAGAATCCTGACGAGACACCAAGTTAACTCCTTAGTGCCGGGGTTTTAAAGGTCGGTATAACCGAGACTGCGTAAGGCTCGCTCATCATCCGACCAACCACCTTTGACTTTAACCCATAGATTAAGCATAACCTTGCTATCAAACAGGCTTTCCATATCAATACGAGCATCACTGCCAATCGTTTTCAAGCGGGATCCCTTGTCACCAATGACTATTGCTTTCTGCCCGGCCTTTTCAACAAGGATTAATGCGCTAATGTGCAATACACCATCAAGCTGCTTGAATTCTTCAATTTCTACGGTCATCTGGTAGGGTAATTCATCCCCTAACTGCCGCATGATCTTCTCACGTACCAGCTCAGCGGCCAAAAACCGTGAGGTTCTATCCGTTAACTGATCTTCATCATAAAAATGCTCACTCCAGGGAAGCTGAGCAGCTACAGCGCTTTCCAGAATATCAATATTACGTCCGGTTTTTGCAGATAACGGAATAATCTCAATAAACTGGTGCTGCTCGCCCAACTGCTTCAGGTGAGGCAGCAGCTCGGCTTTATTCTCGATACGATCCACTTTATTTACCGCCATGATGACGGGACAACGGCTATGACGAATACGCTCCAGCACCATTTGATCTTCATCCGTCCAACGCATCCGGTCTACCAAAAACACGATCAGGTCAACATCCTTGATCGCTGCGCTAGCTGCCCGGTTCATGTAACGGTTAATTGCCTTGTCCGCACCTTTGTGCAAACCCGGAGTGTCCACATAAACAGCCTGCACTCCACCTTCAGTTTTAATCCCCTGAATCTGGTGTCGGGTGGTTTGAGGTTTTCGTGAGGTAATACTCAGCTTCTGTCCAAGTATTCGATTTAACAGAGTAGATTTACCCACATTCGGGCGGCCAACAATAGCCACGTAACCACAGCGAGTTTTATCTTGCTCAACCATCATCTACTCCTAATTCCTGCAATGTCTGGCGAGCGGCCTTTTGTTCAGCACTGCGTCGGCTACTGCCAATGCCAATACAGCCATTGGATAATGGGGCGACTATGCAGCTCACGGTGAACGTTTGCTCATGTGCTTCGCCCTCTACATTCAACACTGCATAAACGGGCAAAATGACCTGTCTGGACTGCAAATACTCCTGTAACCGGGTTTTCGGATCCTTCAGTGTGTCTTCCAATGACATATTTTTCAGGCGACTCTCATACCAACACAGGATTCGCTCTCGGCAACGATCCATGCCGCCATCAAGATAAATGGCTGCGATAAGCGCTTCAACCGTATCAGCGAGTATTGACTCGCGTCGATAACCACCGCTTTTTAGCTCTCCTGAACCCAATCGAAGGTAATCGCCTAATTCAAACTCCCGTGCAATTTCAGCCAGAGTTTTCCCTTTCACCAAGCGCGCGCGTAAACGACTAAGCTGCCCTTCTTTCGCTTGAGGAAACTGATTATACAACGCTTCTGCAATGGCGTAGTTGACGATCGAATCGCCCAGAAATTCTAACCGTTCGTTATTGTTAGAAGCGTAACTACGATGCGTTAACGCTAATACTGCCAACTCCTGATCGGCAAATTCATAGCCCAGTTTACGGGACAGTTTTTCAATTAGCTTTTTCACTGGTTGCTGATTTGCCAGTTATGTTTGAAAGACATCACCACATCAACATTGGAAACGATGTGTACTCGTTTTTCATACTCGATATCAACCTTCATGAAACCATCTTCCTCATAAATTTCGATATCTTCCCTATCGAAATCCCGAATCATGTTGGTTTGAAAACCCTTGCTAATATATCTTCTGACATCTCGAACTGAAGCGCTATCAATGGCGGGCTTGTCAGTAAGAGAATCCAGCGTACTACCAATAGCACTGTCATCCAGATAGTAAGGTACCATTTTGAAGGTAATCAGCAGAACCATGCCCGCCAACGCCAGTGTCATCATCCATCCGGCACTCGTCATGCCTCGTTGTGAGTTCGCAAACTTCATATAACTTCCCCCGAATTATTATTGTATTGCGCCATTATTCCTGAAACTGGGTAACTGTCCCCAATCTGGCCAATGCATCCATATTGCGACCGCTTTACCTACTATATTCGCTTCGGGTACAAACCCCCAGTAGCGACTGTCGTTACTGTGATCTCGATTATCGCCCATCACAAAGTAGTGCCCCTCGGGCACAATCCACTCACGCTGCGTACGTGGATCTGCCAAAGACATGTCTTCACGAGTAGTGTAGACGTGATCTCCGTGCGTCTCCTCCATGACGCTGTAAGGCACACTTTGCTGGGAAAAACGCGCAACAAATTTTTTATCCAGAGGCTCTCCATTGACGAACAGATCTTTCCCCTGGTAACGGATACGATCTCCCGGCAACCCTACCACTCGTTTAATAAAATTAATACTGGGGTTCCGTGGTTCACGAAACACCATCACATCTCCACGCTGAGGCTCACCGATACTTATAATTTTCGTATCCATTACCGGGAGGCGAATTCCATAATCAAATTTGTTAACCAGGATGAAATCGCCAATTTGTAATGTCGGCTTCATTGACCCCGAAGGTATCTGAAAGGGCTCATACAGAAACGAACGAAGCACGAGCACTGCCAACAGTACTGGAAACACCGACTTTGACGTTTCGACCCAACTCGGTTCCTTGGCTAGCCCAGCAATAACCGACTCATCCGCCAGCCCAGCCTGTCCATTTTTTGTACATTGAGCAAGAGCACGGCTACGCCTGGCAGGAGCTAACTTGACTCGATCCAACAGTGCGATAACGCCGGTTACTGCCACCAGCACAACCAACACAAGAGGAAAATTAATATCCATAAATTACTTATCCACCTTTAGTACTGCCAAGAACGCTTCCTGTGGAATCTCTACGCGACCAACCTGCTTCATCCGCTTTTTTCCTGCTTTTTGCTTTTCCAGCAGTTTACGCTTTCGGCTGACATCACCACCATAACACTTAGCTGTTACATTTTTGCGCAACGCTTTAACCGTCTTGCGCGCGATAACCTGCCCACCGATCGCAGATTGAATAGCAACGTCAAACATCTGGCGAGGAATGATCTCCTTCATTTTTTCTGTCAATAACCGCCCTTTTACCGCTGCATTATCTTTATGCACAATCAGCGCCAGCGCATCAACTTTTTCACCGTTTATTAATATATCCAAACGCACCAGATTAGCAGCCTGAAACCGTTCGAAGGAATAATCCAGCGACGCAAATCCACGACTCACTGATTTCAATCGGTCAAAAAAGTCCAGCACTACTTCGTTCATCGGCAATTCATAAGTCAGGGACACCTGAGAGCCAGTAAACTGCATATCTTTTTGTAAACCCCGTTTTTCGGTACACAGCGTAATCACATTACCCAAATGTTCCTGAGGCACAAGAATATTGGCCCTCACGATAGGTTCACGCATCTCTTCCATACGAGCGGGATCAGGCAATTTCGACGGATTATCCACCATCATTACCGATCCATCTTTCATCGCCACTTCAAAAATAACGGTTGGCGCTGTAGTAATAAGATCGAGATCATATTCACGCTCAAGACGCTCTTGAATAATCTCCATATGCAGCATACCAAGAAATCCGCAACGGAAACCAAACCCTAATGCATCCGAGCTTTCCGGTTCATAAAACAAAGATGCATCGTTCAATGTTAACTTACCCAGAGCATCTCGAAATGATTCATAGTCTTCAGAACTTACAGGGAAAAGCCCTGCGTACACCTGTGGTTTTACTTTCTGAAAACCTGGCAGGGAATCAACATCAGGCGTTTTGCTCAAGGTCAGCGTATCACCGACCGGAGCGCCTTTTATCTCCTTAATACCGGCGACTACATAGCCTACTTCACCGGCACGTAAGACTCCTGTTTCTTTACGTTTGGGGGTAAAGATACCCACTCCATCCACGACATGTGATAAGCCAGTGGATTTCACCATCATCTTATTACCCTTACGCAAGGTGCCCTGGGTAACTCTCACCAGAGAAACAATGCCTAAGTAATTATCAAACCAGGAATCTATAATCAGAGCTTGTAATGGAGCATCCACGTCGCCCTGAGGCGGAGGAATCTCAACTATCAGACGTTCAAGCACATCCTCAACACCCAATCCACTTTTAGCACTGCAACAAACCGCGTCTGTCGCATCCAGACCAATGATCTCTTCAATTTCCTGAGCTACCCGTTCAGGCTCCGCCTGGGGAAGATCAATTTTATTGAGAACCGGCATTACCTCGAGCCCTTGCTCGATAGCGGTATAACAGTTCGCGACCGATTGCGCCTCAACACCCTGTGCAGCATCCACTACCAATAAAGCCCCTTCACAGGCAGCCAGGGAACGCGATACCTCGTAAGAAAAATCAACGTGTCCCGGGGTGTCGATAAAGTTAAGCTGGTAAGATTTTCCATCTCGCGCGTGATAATCAAGGGTTACGCTTTGGGCTTTAATAGTAATGCCGCGTTCACGCTCAATATCCATAGAATCGAGTACTTGAGCGGACATTTCACGAGCAGAAAGCCCTTCGCAAAGTTGGATAAAACGATCGGCAAGGGTCGATTTACCATGATCTATATGCGCAATAATGGAAAAATTTCGGATATGAGAAAGATCAGTCACGGTGATTCACTACAAAGCAGAGACGATTAAACTCGTTACAGATGGGACAACAAAAACGTAGTAGCCAAGCAATACAGGAGCTCTTTAACAGACCTCTGAATTGACTAAACAGAGACTGATACGAGCATTTTCCTGACCGCTGACCGCTGTTAACGAGACGGTGGAAGCCTTGTCACAACATCTCCAAATTAAAATCCAGAAGTGCTGTAATACATGAGGTCCAAAAACAGGGCGCAAGTGTACCCCATTTACCCCCTCCCTGCTATCCGCAAACACCCGTAGCTCAGGGCAGCCGCCAGCCTGCAGCCACCCTGCACTTTAGAACTTACTCGGAGAGTTTAAAGGTGATATATCCAGGCCTTCCACGACGAACCAGACGCATGGAAATTGATCGATTCGAAGGCAATTCAGCCACCAGCTTACTAAACTGCTTCGGGGACTTCACATTGACGCTATTTACGTCGGTGATAACATCACCCGCTCTTAATCCAACCGCTTGTGCGGGTCCCCCCATCACTTTGCTGACCACGACACCGCTTTCGATCTCAAGCTCACCTTTTTGCTTAGCACTCAACGCCGCTACTTTCACACCCAGGCGATTCGCTTTCTTCCCTTTGCTTGGAGGAGATTTTGCAGCCATCCTGGGATCTGAAGGTAGCTCTCCTACAGTCACCTGCAAGGTCATGGGCTTACCGGCACGCACTATATCAACGGGAACCTTCTTACCTGGAGGCGTAGCACCAACCGCATGAGGTAAATCCGAGGATAGATTGATCTTCTTTTTGTTGAAGGTAAGAATCACATCGCCATCTCGAATACCGGACTCATCCCCAGGGCCACCCGGCATCACTTGAGCGACCAGTGCACCACTGGCCTGCTCAAGACCAAATGATTCGGCCAAATCCTTATTGATATTCTGGATAACGACACCTAACCAGCCTCGAGATACGTAACCTTGACCCTTAAGCTGATCGACAACAGTCATTGCGACATCCATAGGAATCGCAAAGGAAAGCCCCATAAATCCACCCGAACGAGTGAATATCTGAGAATTTATACCTATCACTTCACCATCAAGATTAAACAGCGGCCCGCCCGAATTACCTGGATTTATTGCCACGTCGGTCTGGATAAACGGAACATAGTTCTCGCTGGGTAAACTGCGTCCTATAGCACTGATAATCCCCGCAGTAACCGAGTAATCAAAACCAAATGGCGAACCTATCGCGACAACCCATTGACCAGGCTGCAAATCCGCTGAGCTACCTATTTGTACGGTAGGGAGATCATCCGCATCGATCTTTAACAATGCGAGATCAGAACGTTCATCTGCACCAATAACAGTCGCTTCTATTTCACGACGATCATTTAATCGAACAATCACCTCTTCGGCACCATCAACCACATGATTATTGGTCAATATGTAGCCATCTTCCGAAATAATAAATCCTGATCCCAGCGATTGTGGTCGGCGTTGATTTTCACCGCGAGGATGGGGGCGACCAAAAAACTCCTGAAAAATATCAGGCAACGGCTGCCCGTTAGGACCATAGATAGGTTTATGTTCCTGCTTGCCCTGCACCGTACTGATATTCACAACCGCAGGGGATGCCTGTTTCACCAAATCAGTAAACTGTGGAAGCTGAACTGCCTGGGCTTGAACCACCCAGATCACACTGAATAACGCTGAACACAGTGCCAACATCGATGAACGATATCGATTCATAATTTCTCCTGATTTAACAATGATCGGATTCTGCAAAACGCATCGGGGCTTGCCCTAAAGCCACACTAATCACATGTGGCTGCACCCTGTTATTATCATTTAGATATCGACTCCGCAACGCAACCACTGCAAAGCCTGTAGCCAAACCTGTAAAACTTCCGACAATCACCAACCCCTCTCTCAAAGCCAGGGTCTGGCATATAAACAGAGCGGCCATCATCAACACTAATGGCAGTAAATAAACCAATACCGCGCCTCTGACAATCACCTGTTCCGGTATTGCGATAGTCAACCTGTCACCAATCTGGACGGGGTAGGAATTCAATGCCCGAACCAGATGACAATCGCTACCGCGGCCCAATTTCTGCAGTACTTCCTGGCCACACATAGAACGAGCACTGCAAGAACCACAAGTGCTTTGACGTCGGGTTTCTACCCAGACAGCACCTTTCTCCACAGAAACGGCCACGCCTGATTCTTCGATCATATAAATTCAGCCAACATTCAATTAACGCACCTTGGGTGCAATAGAAACAGCTATACGTTCTGCCGTACCAAGAGGGATCTCTCCAACGACAGTGACCATATAAAAATCACCTTGATCACGGAATACTCTGGATATTGCTGTAGTCGCACCATTCCTTTCAGTTGCTTCGGCCAAAAGATTTTTATCATCAAGCTCCACAAATAGAGAAAAGCTTGCCAAACCATCGCTATACATCAGTGAATCTACGGGGTGTTTGCCGACCGGACTATTGCGTTCATCCTGCTGGGTCAGGTTAAAACCTTTGGGTACCCAACCAACCTGCCAACTTAGCGTATCATTTGCCGCACCGATAACCTGAGCGGGCTCTATCGTGTGGGTAATGATTCTTTGGGGGGGTAATTTGGCCAGCTCAACTGAAAGGCTCAACTCTTCCTGGCGAATATCGTCACTAAGATTCAACCAGGTGAACTGTAGACGCTCCAGAATGACTCCCTTCTCATCTACCATTAATGACTTCAAAAGCAATCCGCTAAGTTCATCAAGCCACAACTGATAGCCATAACGATGACGATCTAGCGGAACGACACTGATCATTACCGCTGAACGGCCAGCTACCCGATCTCGCCCAATCAGTTCACTCTGATAAGAATCCCCCAATGCGGCGAACCGCCCTTGCATTAAATTTTCCGGGGTAGATTGATCCTCACCATGCTCAAATACCAACACCTCAGTAGTATTAAGAAAGGTTACCTTGTCGCCATCCCTGATAACTTCACGAAATTCGCCATCCAGGTAGACCATGCGCGCGCGGCTGCGTCCCTGCTTCATATCTCGCACGATAGAAACAGTATTTAATCCCTGGGAGTGTTCAAAGATAAGATTGCCACGAAAGCTCAGCGTCCGATACGCTTCCCCCATCGCTTGCAACCAAAGTTCAGCACTAGCTGGTGTAGCGGCGTTAGCTAAACTTGCCCACACCCACACAAATGCCGCCAATGAGACGGCAAAAAACTTTTTCAACACGGACGCAATTCCTTTTTAACGACTTTCGGCGTTCACCAGGCGAGCAAAGGGAAGCATTCCACGGTACTGCCTCAATGCGTTATTTTCGGCATGCTGCAACATATAGGTTTGTAAGCGCTGATGAGATATTGCACCGGCCTTTTTTTGCGCCAACTCTACCGATGCCGAACTGGGAGCAACGCTATCAATCCCATAACCGGCAAGCAAGCCGCTAGCACCAAGATGATTGCCTATTTGCAAAACTGCAGGCTGCTGAATAACTTGCGGGGCTTGCGCAATAGCTTCGCCGCCAACCGCAGTTTGCTGAATACCATAGTTGTAGGTTTGCACACCAAACAACACAGCAACAGTGACACTGGCAGCAACCGCAACACGCCCCACCGAGCTGACCAAGGCCCGGTACTTGCTCGAACTCTCCTGTAGGGAATGAGGGGCTTCTTCCGCAATAGCATCGCGAATGGCGGCTGACAGATCGATTGATCCCAATGCTGGCGTTTCGTTTCGCATTACAGAACCAAGCAGCTGGTAACGGTGCGCTGTCTCACGCAACGCTGAATCATCGTGCACTTCTGCCAACACGCGATGCAGCTCAATTTCGTTTGCTTCACTATCCCACACTGCTGATAGTGACTCTCTCAGGCGCTCATCAGAACCCATTTAACACCTCAAACTTCATGGTTAACGCTAGCATACCCCTACTCGGGGAATTGCCAAACATAATCTGTTGTTAACATTGACAGTAAATATGCCAACCAGTTCCATTAATCTATAAAAGGTTTTATTTCACGATCTACAGCATCACGGGCTCTAAAGATCCGTGAACGCACCGTTCCAACGGGACAATGCATTACATCTGCAATTTCCTCATAGCTCAAACCCTCAAACTCACGCAACGTCAGTGCAGTTCTCAGATCTTCTGGCAAACTTGAAATGGCACGTTTAATAGCACTTTCCATCTGGTCAGTTGATAGCCTGTTTTCAGGATTTTCTATCTCTTTTAATGGGTTACGTCCATCAAAATGTTCAGCATCTTCCGCTTCAACATCAGTATCCGGCGGCCGACGTCCTCTGGACACCAGGTAATTCTTGGCGGTATTAATTGCTATCCGGTACAACCATGTATAAAAGGCGCTCTCTCCACGAAATTTCCCCAAAGCACGATATGCCTTGATAAAAGCCTCTTGAGTAACATCCTGAACTTCCTGATGATCGAACACATAACGACTTACCAACCCTAAAATTTTGTGTTGGTATTTAATGACCAGAAGATCGAAAGCACGCTTATCGCCCTTTTGGACTCTTACTACAAGCTGCTGGTCTTCATCTTGCTGCTGAATCACTCATCCCCCTTAATACACCCCACTCACTCCCTGTCATCAACGGAGATCCCGTAATCACCCCAAGATAGACCGTATGGATAAGCATTAGTTTCAATTGTTTAAAACCCCAAGGCAAGTTGATGTATTACGTTACTCAATGAAAGCTATATGAGGTCATTGTATAGCGAGTTCAAGATATGCTGCTCAATAGGTACCTGGCTCCATACATTACAAGCTAGTGCCTTCGAGCAAACCGCCCTATAATCTTGCCTTCGTTACCAAGAAATACAGCTGTATCTGGCGAGAATCTAACATGACAACGAAACACGAGCACGACGTATTAGTGATTGGCAGCGGTGCTGCAGGTCTCTGTCTTGCGCTGGAATTATCTCCTCACGCCAAGATTGCAGTGATTAGTAAAGCCAATCTTATGGCTGGCTCGACATCTCAAGCCCAGGGAGGCATCGCAGCAGTGCTGGACAGCACTGACAGCGTTGACGCCCATCAGGTAGATACCCTCACTGCAGGCGCTGGTCTATGTCACGATGATGCCGTCCACTTTACGGTCAGCAATAGCTCAGAAAGCATCCAATGGCTTATCGATCAAGGGGTTCCGTTTACTCGAGACCCTGGCGCTTCAAACACTGAGAATTACCACCTGACCAAAGAGGGTGGACACAGCCACCGCCGTGTTATCCATGCGGCAGATGCAACCGGTTATGCAGTATCCAGCACATTAATTCAGAAAGCGAAGCAAGCAGAGAACCTGGAGCTTTTTGAGAACCGGGTTGCCATCGATTTGATCACTCATCGCCATACTGGCAACGATCAGCCCGAATGCCTTGGAGCATACGTCTTCAACATTGCTGAAGATCGCGTAGAATTATTCCAGGCTCGCCACGTCATCCTTGCAACCGGTGGCGCAAGTAAAGTTTACCTCTATACCAGTAATCAGGACGGTGCCAGTGGAGACGGAATAGCGATGGCATGGCGTGCCGGTTGCCGGGTCGCCAACATGGAGTTCAATCAATTCCATCCAACTTGTCTGTACCACCCGCAAGCCAAGTCCTTCCTTATTACCGAAGCCTTACGAGGTGAAGGCGCCAAATTAATACTTCCTAATGGCGAGCGCTTTATGCAACGTTTCGACTCTCGCATGGAACTGGCACCACGAGACATTGTTGCTCGAGCCATCGATCACGAAATGAAACGCCTGGGTATCGATTGCGTCTATCTGGACATCAGCCATAAATCAGCAGAATTCATTCTTGAGCATTTCCCTACAGCCCATGAACGTTGCCTCACCTTCGGAATCGACATAACAAAACAGCCCATTCCCGTGGTACCTGCTGCTCATTACACCTGTGGAGGTGTCATCGTCGATAACAAGGGGCGAACCGACGTACCAAACCTTTACGCTATCGGCGAAACCAGCTTTACCGGTCTACACGGCGCCAACCGCTTAGCCAGTAACTCATTGCTTGAATGTATCGTCTATGCGCGCTCTGCCGCCGCTGAAATACGATCTCAACTAACCGCCCAAAACGCTTCTAGCCTAACTCTTCCCGCATGGGACGAAAGCCAGGTTACCGATTCCGACGAAGACGTGATCATTGCCCACAACTGGGAAGAGCTCAGGCGGTTTATGTGGGATTATGTTGGAATTGTCCGCACCAACAAACGACTACAACGCGCCAAACACCGCGTCGACATGCTGCTTCAGGAAATTGATGAGTTTTACAGCAACTATAAGGTCAGCAATGATCTGATCGAGCTTCGCAACCTGGCGGTTGTCGCCGATCTAATCATTCGCTCAGCACAGCAACGCCGTGAAAGCCGGGGGCTTCATTACACCCTGGATTACCCTCAGACAGAGACTACTGCGATCGATACCGTTCTGACCCCCGAGAATACGGCAACCTCCCAGGCCATTAATCCTGAAAGATAACGGACACCTGATTAAGTGGCTAGGAGCCTGTCTGACTTAGGTGCTCGTCACGAGAAAAAGACCGGTTTGAGGCAGTTTTTAGACTCTTTTGAGGCGAATAGTCACTCTATTCAACAAGAAAGAGCATAGAAAATG
>JAUXFT010000070.1 GCA_030622755.1 Aestuariirhabdus sp.
CCTTTTTTTATACCTGTAACTTTTGAAAAGAAAAGAACGTCGGGCTCAGCTCTCCAATAGCCAGCGAAGATCATCAGCCCCAATCTGGCCCCCGCTACCACATATATAAAGGCAGATCAGTTACTTACTGATCTGCCTTTTTTTATACCTGTAACTTTTGAAAAGAAAAGAACGTCGGGCTCAGCTCTCCAATAGCCAGCGAAGATCATCAGTCCCAATCTGGCCCCCGCTACCACATATAAAAAACCTGATGGATTCATAGCTAACAATAATGTCTTTCTCCGCCGGTAAATCTTCAACATCACGGAAGCTTAAATTGAATCGATGATATAGCCAGAAAGAGTAACTGATACTAGCAGGTGGAAATCGATGGCGTTTATATGTATTCATCACCAAATTATCGGACAAATTGAGTTAACTTGTCATTAGTACCCCACAGTAGCTAAACGTATGAATAAGCAGGATAATCTACGATAGCATTGTACTAATGAGCCATTAAAAAGAAGAGAAGTATGACGGGATTACAACGAATTATTCTTATCGATACACACCTTCCTGGAGTGGCTGAACTGGATCTTAGAACCCATACAAATTTATGTGGCACCAACGCGTCGGGAAAGACAACGCTGCAAAGACTTATCCCTGTCTTTTATGGGGAGCGCGTTTCAGCTGTTGTTCCTCATGGTCGTCGTTCCTTTGCCCGATGGTACCTCCCCCGTCTAGGTTCCTACATTGTGTATGAGTACATACGCGAAAATGGTGAGACGCGATTACTGGTGCTTAACTCCACGGATGGCGATACGGTTCAATACCGGTTTGTGAGTGGCGGCTTTAATTTAGCGCTGTTTAAAAAGCACGAATCGGCATCCGGAAAAGCCTTTGAAAGCAATACGTCCCAGGAATTTAATAGCGCCTTAAAGATGGCCGGCATTAGCAGCACGCGGTTGCTGAGCACAGCAGAAGCCAAAGCCATAATTCAAAATGATGCAGGCTCCATTCGTAAGCTGGCAGAGAGCAAGACGCTGCGTGTTCTGGCAGCACAATACTCGTTGCCTGTCGGTGGCGAAATACAGCACATAGAAAAACTCATCAGCGCCGTCCACACCAAAGACAACAAGATGGATGCTGTTAAGACAATGGTGTCTGCCATTCTGGAAGAGAACGGTGTTGCATTTCCTGATACGAGTTTAAATCCAAAGCTGGTGGATGAATGGTCCCGCGAGGTACGCCTATTCCTGGATCTTAAAAACCATACCAAACAAGTTCTTAATCTTGAGGTTGAGAGTAAGCAACATGCAGCTCAATTAACGGAACTAACTGATGCTAAGCGCACGCTGTTGGATGCCCTACCCGTGGTAGAAACACAGGTCATAAAATTGGCCGGTGAGATCGATGAAATCAACACATCCCAAAACCAGTTGAATGATGATTGGGATGAACGCCGTGGGGAGCTTGATAACGGTATAGCGAAGCACAAGGCAGATATCAGCCAAATGAATAATAAACTCGACGGCATTGAGAAAGAGCGTCTGGTTTATGAGCAGGAGAATGTTGAGCAGATCATCCAGGATCTCAAAATGGTAGATGACTGGCAGCAAACCCATGATCAAAAGGCCACAACATTTAAAGAGCTGCAAGGTCAGGCTGATGCGGCGGCGAAACAGTTCGATAAAAATGTCCAGCATATCAAAAATGCGGGTAATCAAAGGATCCACCTGCAGCGGGAATCAAAAAACGAAGCGGTGAGCGGCAAGTGTAAAACCGAAGTTGATGAGTCCCATGCCAAGCGTGAAGCGGAACAGGCCTCGAACAGAGAAAAGGAGGTTTTGAACGGTAAGTTTTCCAGGCGTTCAGATGCGCTGCAAGAGCTAATAGGTGAACTCAAGGGTCTAGCCAAGCATGAGGGCTACAACCAGGATGAGTCAGCGCAACAACTGGATACGCAGTCGGGTGTCGATAAGGCTGATATCGAGCGGCAGAGTATTTATACGTCGCTTGGACGGGCACAAACTTCAGCAACGCATGCTCGGCAAGTCCGGGATGCCAAACATGACCACCTAGCCAAGATCACCAAACATAAAAATAGCCTGGTTGAGCGATCAGAAGATGTCAGGCGCCTGTTGCACCCTGCCAATGGCACCCTGCTCGCATTCCTTCGTGATGAAAGGCCGGATTGGCACACGAATATTGGTAAGGTGATACGCCCGGAGCTGCTGCATGACACGTCGCTTAAACCTTCAACTCTGGAAGGAGCTGCGAGTGATTCTCTGTATGGCGTTTCACTGAATCTCGATCGGCTTAGCACCCCAGAGGAAGCGCAAAAAGAAGAACGGTACCGTCAGCAGCTCAGTGAGCTTGAAAGTGATATTCAGCTACAGGAAGATTTGCTTGTCCGCGCAAACAAAGAGGCGGCATCAGCAAATGATTCAGTTAATGAAGCCGAACTGGCTGTTGCTCAACTGGAGCATAAGCGTGAGGGTTGTGAAGAGTTACTGAGAAATCGCCGGAATGATCTGGACGCCCTAAAAACCAGGCTGGGCGAAAATGTATATAACCGAAAGCAGGCGCATAAGGCTCAACTGGTTATTGAACAAAAGAGCCTGGATAGCCTTAAAGCGGATTGGAAAGCTGCCATTCAAGACATACAAGATAGCCTTAGGGATCAACTCAATAGTTTGAGTGTCACCTACGGAGACCTGACATCACAATTCGATGACACCATTGATGCTTGCGATCGTCATATCAAGACGATTTCGGATGAAATGCAAACCGACATTAAGGCGGCAAAGAAAGACAGAGACAACATTCTCGCCAACAAAGGTATCGATCCTGCCCGTTTCACACAGCTTGAAGACGAACTCACTATGCTTTCTGTTCGGATTAAGGAGACGAATGCTAAGCGTCCATTGGTTGAGCGATACCAACGATGGCTTGATCATGATGCTGGCACCTACAAAGAGGAATGTGAGCAGAAGGTTCTGGCAGCACAATCAGCATTGCGCGAACTTAACTTCGAGCTGTCTACCGCCAACGAAGAGTACAAAACACAATCCGGACGACTCGTTGCTACGAAGCGTGAGAAAGAAACAACAAGGCGGGTTGCCAGTGATACGTGTGTGCAGATTAAGGATACGCTTGGCCAGATAAAGGATATCACCTCTTCACGCCTGGCAAAGCCTTATGAACTTTCGTCTTTGCCGATAGTAGAAATACAAAATTCAATAAGGGCTTACAGGGGCTCAGAGAGAAAGCTGAAAAGCGGGATCAGTGACTTGGATGGCGTTATCGTCAGTAAAGGCCATACGTCGATTTCAGAGCTTTGGGCTCGGGCAATGATTCCATTTAACAAAGAAAATGCCACAACAGCCGACGTAGTGATAACAGCGCTAGAGCTGGTAAACATCTTCACAACGTTTATGGGTACCCATCGCGATCAACTGGTGAATAAGGCGCGGAACTTCAGCAAGGACATTAAGAATTTCTATGACGTTCTGAAGGATGCTGATAGAGCCATTGCGCAGCAGGCGAAAGAGATTACGAAGTATGTAGGTTCAGATTTGGAACTGCGTGGGGTAAGTGATTCACAGGTGGTAATATCGAGCCAGATAAAAACACGTGAGTATTGGCCGTTACTGACTCGCTTTGATGAGCAGTACAGTGATTGGGTTGAGACTGGGTATACCGACCTGCCAAGCGATGAGTTTGTTGAGGTGCTGAGTCAGGTTGTTGCTGCGCTTACACCAAAACATTTAAAGCCAAGAATCTCTGATCTTCTGGAGATTGAAATTCAGCTTGTAGAAGGTAACGACAAGCTGGTGATCCGCAGCGATGCCCAGCTGTCCGGTAGCAGCAGTCACGGGATGGCCTATCTAATCCTGATTAAGTTCATGTTGGCGTTTTGCCGGATGATTAAGGGCAAATCACAGGTTCGTATCAATTGGCCGGTGGACGAACTGCTGACGCTCCACGTCGATATGATCAAGAAGCTTTTTGAGTCATGTGACCGCAATCAGATATCGATACTGGGTGCATTCCCTAATCCCGTATCAGACATAATGAGACTTTTTGATGTGCACTACCTGATTAATGAAAAAACCAGGACCTTGTGCAGTATGTTGGTGGAGGAATCTGAGCTGTCGAAACGTCTGGATGAGATTAAAAAACTGGAGTTAAGCGCATGAGTGTATTTTCCTCTGCAGTTAAGGCGTTGATGGCTGGTGGCTTTATTTGCGAAGTCAGTAATCCAGAGTCATTTGATTATTTGTCGGTACCGGAACAACGAGTCCAGATTGATAATTTTCTTCAGCGCATAGATTACTGCGTTCGCGATGTCGATGAGGAAGTATTCTACCTGGCGTACATTAATCCCGAGCAAGACCGCTCCGGGGTACGTTCACAATTCTACCTAACAAGAGATGCGTTGATTCCTCTGGTGCGTTTCATGGATCTTGTTCGTAAGGCAATGAATTCTGACGAATCGTTACGTCCTAAAGATACCTTAAGGCTGGGTGCATTACTGGAACGTATTGAGGATAGCCGCCCTCTTCAATCAGCGCTTGAGGAGTTGCGCCGTACTCCGTTTATTAATTCGCAGACTGGCGATGCTAAATTGCAGCTCAGCATGGTTTTCAAGCGGCTGGTGGAGCATGGCTATTTGGTGCAACACGATCAGTTCGTTTTTACGGCTACTTACAAATGGGCGTATCTGTACTCTGTAATAGATTTCATTCTGAGCCAGGAAGCGATACCGGTTGAGGAAGAAGAGATTACAACCCAGGGTGGCTTGATTTGAATCCGCTCCAAACAGCAGGAGAACGGGTACTAAAAGCACTCGGGAAACACAGCGCCCTATTGATGGAGATGTACCTGAATAAGGGCGTACTGGAGACGCACGAGAACGAAAAACAGTTGGCTAAGCTCGCAAGCCTTAATGTCGTGTGGAATCCGCCAGAGACAGATATTTTCCGTCTGCGTAAATCTTTCAGGGATGCAATAGAATTAGCGATCAGGCCAGAACGTAACCGGCAGTTGGATGCCAACCTTGGTTCAGCCTACGAGGAATTATTAACACTAATTAGTCATTATCACTCCAGAAAAAAGCACTGCGATTATGAGGGCGAGGAAAGTGCGCTCGAAGAAATAAATGAGCTGGTTTATTCCATCACGGAAAGCCTGCAAGTCTCTGTGAATACCTTGTGGCAGAAAATCAATGCCGAATTTGGTTTTGCCCGCACCGTTCAGGAAAAGTTGCAGGAAAATGAGCTTGCGATGAAGCGAGTTACAAGCATCCTGGATGGACTGGATGTTTTTGATTACAAGGAATTGGCCGTACGTTGCGGTGCATCAGGCGGGCTACGAGGTCTTTTGCTGCAACGGATGTACAAATCAACTTCGAGTGCTCATGCTGATCTATTAGTTGCGCAAGGCAGGCTGACGGAATTGATGGGGCGTTTCAGGGAGCGTCAGCTGCAGACACGTAAGATAAACGCCTTACTTAAATACGTGGATGACAACCCAAGCTTTGAGTTTATGGATTACACAGAAGTAAGCAATATTCCGAGACTGCTGAACGTCGCGCAATCTAGCGCCATAGAACCACACGTTGATGTGCACAATGACTTTGATTTGCCCTTTCTGAGTAACCTGGTAGCGGAAATGGTGGCGTCACACGGGCGCACGGCTAAGGAAGTGATCAGCCGGGAAAGTGGTACGATAGAAGAGCCTATAACAAAAAAGGTCACGTACAAAGAGTCGTTGGAAGAAAAATTGATTGATGGTTTTTTCTGTTACGCACTGGATAACGCTGGTACCAACATATCGGCTGTCGTATATCACAAATCGAGCGAAATGGAGGTGGAGCTGGAATACTGGCTCAATGGTGTTATCTGCAAGTATCAAGCGCTTGAGGGACCGGATGCGCAATATTTTAATCTGGAACTATCCACCATACCCAACATTCATTTCAGTGCGAATACGTTCATCACAGATGTTAAGCTATGCGTAAGTTAGGAAGACAGGAAATGAAAGCGGTCCACTCCGCCATTCACGACATGAAGCGTGAAGTGCCCGCCAATAATTTCTGGACTTGGATTCACAATGATTATGGGATCGGAACCCAGTACGGTCGAAAAATCAGACTTGGAATCAATGACAGGAAAAAGCTTGCTGAGCTGGTTCAGATTGAAACGGGCCACAATCCGGCGAAAGAATTACCGCATGGCGATCGGATTGAGATGGCCAAATACGTAAGTAATGAGAAATTGGCAACAGAAAACCCGGATGAGAATTATATTCTTGTGAAACCGGGCAAAGCAGAAATACCGGTTATGTGGAGGATGATACCGGAGGCAATTAGCTATCGTGTTGATCATAGGCGCCTGCCAGTAATAGCGTTTTCGTCCGTCGTCATCATAGAGAACCTTGCGGCCTTTGATAAATGGGATAAGGTTAAGTGGGTAGGCCCTATTCCTGATCTTGTCATTTACCGCGGACATGATGCCATGGCCATAGGGGTAAAGAATTTCTTGGCTCGTGCGCCATATGAGATGCAGGTCTACGGTTTCTTTGATGCAGACTACGCAGGACTCATGATGGCCCATGGCATCAAACGATTGAACGGTATCGTTCTGCCACTAGACCTACAGGGCACTATTGACCGACGTCCAGGTAACGCCTCATTCACTGAGAAGCAGACGAATGCCGGTTTATCGTTGGGCAGGGATTCCTTAGAGGTTCCGATCAGAGATGCTTACGACTGCATTAAGAAGATGAAGAAGGATGTTACGCAGGAATACATGATTGCTGCTAATGAGCCTGTGAGAGTCTTTCGCTACGATGGTAAATAACTTAGCGTAATAAGATAGGCTCGCTATATGAGGAATTAAATATGAATAAAATCGAAATTTCAGGAATGTAGCTAATGAAAACTGGTCGAAATGATCCCTGTCCATGTGGTAGCGGAAAAAAATATAAGCATTGTTGCCTATCAGTATCACGCGCCGTAAGTGATGAATTAAGTGATTTGTTGTCAGAACAGGAATTTGACTCAATAGAAGAAGTGCAGGCAGCAGCAGATATCCTTGTGGCAAAACAAAATCAGAAAGCACAAGATGATTTTCTTGGGCTGTCTTCTGAACAAGTTTATCGAATGCTTAATTTTGCCTATGACACACCTGAGCTTTTCCAGTTTGCTGAGCAATTACCCATAAAGCCTGATGCTCCCATTTTGATGTTAATCCAGGGTATTATTTCAGCTATTGATGACAAGGGATTAACGGCAACAAAAGCTAGGGGCGGTCTACCTCAAAAACTCTGTAGAGAAATGTGGAGTGATTACAGCAAATTATATGCTGATGATCTTTTCGCTTCCTTTCACAAGGTCAATAAAGAAGATGATTTTTTTGAATTGCATGTAGCGCGTACTGTTCTTGAGTTGGCAGGGTTTCTTCGTAAAACCAAAGGACGTTTCTATTTAACTAAAAAATATCAAAAGATCGCAAGCAAGTCAGGGCTAAAAGGGCTCTATCCCATTATTTTTAAAACCTATTATGGTAAGTTTAATTGGGCCTACTGGGATCATTACAGTGATGTTCCATTTATACAGCAATCGTTTTTATTTACCCTATATTTACTAAAGCAGCATGGTGAGAAAATGACTTTTACTTCTGTCTACGAAGATGATTTTCTACGAGCCTTTCCCATGGTGATTGATGAAATGGAAGGGTCGCCTTACTCCACCCCAGAAGAGGATTTACGCCGTTGTTATTCCTCCAGGGCGATTAAGCGCTTTTTAGTATTCTTGGGATTGGCAGAGCAGGAAGTAATCAAGAGCGAGAAACACTATGATCATAAATATAAGATCAAAAAAACACCGCTTTTTGATGCCGTGGTACATTTTAATTTTATAGATCCAAAAATCGGTAAGACAATTCTTTCAAGCGTTCACAGCGACCATTTACACTGAGCGGTTTAAAACGGTGGTCGTCAAGAAAAGGTATTTGACACGATCCGTATTAAAACGGTGGTAACGCGTATTCCTATTCAGGAAAAGGGTGTCAAGCTTCTTCAATATTTGGATACATTGAAAGACATAAAGAAATTTCTGGATTCTGATATAAATCTAACCCTTAAAATTATGCGCCGATATATTTCTGAATTATCAGATCGAGAGCAGGGGCGATTGGTTGAATTAGCACAAAATTATTATAGCCCCCAAGTCAAGGCGTTGGTTGGTTTACTGTTCACGAGCTTGAAACTATCACTGCCAGGCTCTTTGGCTCTATCTCTTAACCCAACAACTATCTATAAGTTGAAGCTGGATCAATCAAAATGGCCAATGGCTAAGGAATGGAATATCCGATAATGAATTTACATGATATTAATGAAGCTTTTGCTGAATTAGTAGCTGTAACCGTCGAGGCAATCGGATTACCGCAAGTCTATGTTGAAAAAGACTATTGGGTTACAAAAGCGCTTAAACATCTATCGGAATCTGTGCATGTTGGTGAAGTCGTATTCAAGGGTGGTACATCTCTTTCCAAGGCTTACAGATTGATTGATTGTTTTTCAGAAGACATTGATTTAGCTGTACTCGCTGGTGATAAAAGTGATGCGGCGAGGAAGAGATTGCTTAAAGCTGTTGAGGGCGCAGTTACTCAAGGCCTTACTTATTAATATTGGCAATGCGTGATTTCCCTAAAGCGCCAAGAAGCTTTGCAAGTTGTTTATGATCCGCAGAAGCACTTTCACCGCGAGTACGTTTTTTCGGCATGACTGGCATTTCTCCTTTGAATATCAGCCAGCTAATATATGCAGAAAGAGGCTGACCAGCCGCAGCTTGTTCCAATGTTTTGCGCTCATCTTCGGTGAAGCGCATAGAGAAAGGCGGAGGGTATTTTGGAGGTTTAGTAAAATTATCAGACATTTTATCGGCTATTGTAGATTGGAGGAGAGTGCGGGTATAATCCGCGCCGATTAAAGCGTGAACTCCCTCGACTTGGCTTGATGATAGTAGCGTGCACAGTGGGAGTTTGCTTTGATAAGATATCAAATGCGTTGATCAATAAGCTAGATAGCGTTGGCAACCAGCCCCCGCCACCACATAATTAAAAGGCGAATCAGTAACTTACTGATTCGCCTTTTTTTATACCTGAAAGCACCAGCTTAGAAAAGACATCGGGCTCAGCTCTTCATAAAGCAACGAAGGCCGTCAGTTCAGCGATTGCGTAGCAATCACCAACGAGCCACTTCCTGAAAGGGATAGGTGGCGAAGCCCGCAGGGGCGAAATCGTAACAAGCGATTTCGATTCAATCTGGCCCCCGCTACCACACATATAAAAGCCTGAATGGATTATTTAATTCAGACCAAACCTGCGCGGATTGGATGCCGTGAGCATTTCGGCGCTAATCGCCATGGATGGCGTGAATGCAGGTATTGCAGGAGCAAATACCTGTCAATCCCGACCACGCTTTCGCCCGTGGATGACGACCAAGGCCTGGATACGATATTAGACACGAAGTTTATTGGAATATTATTGGAAGTTTGTAAGAATATTACCAGAATGAAATCCATCAGAAACGTAAGGCTTATTGAATGGTATTTACACCTAATTTTCAAATCACAGCGGCACTCACAAAATTATTGATGGATATTGAGGCCTCTCGTCAGGCGGTTTCCAGCTTGCCGATAACTGTGCCTGTTCTAACATCTCTACGCGAGTCCGCGCGCCTTATATCCACGCATTATTCCACGCAGATAGAGGGTAATCGTTTAACACAAAAACAGGTGGAAGATGTGCTCCATGGTGGAACATTCCCCAATCGAGAGCGCGATGAAAGAGAGGTTAAAGATTAACAATAGAGTGGCTGTAAAACTTTCAATTCATCCGGCCAAGAACCACTGCATACGATAGAGGGTCACATGATTTCATTCTATATCCGTCAGACGGCTATCGTTGATATATGACTTCCAAATTTTCCGCTAGTAACATCAAGCCTTAATGCCATCTGTTCTTTTAACTCTGTAACATGTGAAATGATACCGATCATCCTGCCGGTCGCTTGTAGATCTATCAAAACCTTAATAGCGGCATCAAGGGATTCCTGATCCAGGCTACCGAATCCTTCATCGATAAATAGCGCATCAAGTTTCACGCCCCCTGAATAAGATTGCACTACATCCGATAATCCGAGAGCGAGAGATAATGCAGCCATAAAAGATTCACCACCGGACAAGGTTGCTACTGCACGCGCCTTGCCAGTATTTCCGTCTTCGACTTCCAACTCTAAACCTGAAGCCTTATTGCCTTTGGCTCGATCCTCTTTTCTAATCAGTCGATAACGTCCCTTACTCATGATATGCAAACGCTGTGATGCCTGAATAAGCACATCATCCAACAGCACACTCAACACAAAGCGATTGAGGCTTACCTTGTCCCCGGTCTGGCCATTAGCAACCTCGCTCAAGGTTCCGATGACGGCATACTCCTTCTCCAGCACTTCGTTTTTCTCATGAACTTTTTTTAATTTTTCCAGAACTGACACTAACAAATTACTTCGCTCAGATAACGCACGCCATGCGGTGTCAACCGCCTTGAATAAATCAGCCGTAGCATTTAACGCCTCATCCAGTGAATCTAAATCCGGGGGAATTTGATCAACTAACTCTGCTGTCATCTGTTCAATCACAGCAACAAGTTTACTTACTTCCTCGCTATAACTTTCAATTTCAGCCTGCAACTGTTGCAGCTCATTATCATTGCGCAAGGCCAGTTTAAAAGTCTCAACACCCTCGAAATCACTTTTCTTCAATGCACTCAACCAGTCCTCAACCGCCTTACCAAATAGATTTTGTTCCTCTTCCAATTGGCGGTTTAAGGCTTCTAGCGTGGAGCCTGCCTTATCTAAAGCAGTTTTTTGAATTGACCGATTTTGTTCTGCGACGGCGGCTGCATCGGTAATAGTTTGAATGCGAGAACTGGGCTTATTCAGTTCATTAGCGAGTTTTCCTGCCTCGCGATATTCTTCTGGTATCTGTTGCTGCAGCTGGTTCAAATGTGCGGCTACCTTAAGCAACTCCTCGGAATCATATTTAACGGCATCATCAAGCGCAGTCAAGGACTCAGATAGTGCCGTCAGTAATCGCTGTACTTCGCTGGTTCGACTATTACGCTGTTGCAACTCTTCCTGCTTGTTTTTTAGTTGCTTGACTACACTTTCCAAAACCGACAGTTCATCAGATATTAATTTGACGGATTTATCAGCATATTCTGCGACACTGTCTTTTAGCTGTTTATCTCCACTGGAATTAACAATTTTAAGGTTATTTAGCCGAGCAAACTCCTCTTTACAGGTATTCAAGCGATCGAAGGCCCGTTGTTGCAACCCACGAGCAGAATCCACTTGCTCTTTGGTTACCAGCTCATTATCTGTTGTACCTGTTGCCGGATTCGGATGTTCTGAACTACCGCATACAGGACATGACTCACCCTGCTTCAGTTCCCTGGCTAATAACGCCGCCTGAGCGCTGTGCCATGACAACTCTTTTTTAGTGGCCGCAACACTGGCCTGTTCAGACTCAACTTCTCTAATATCTACGTCCGTTTGAGCTCTGTTCAACTGAACCGATAACTCAACAGATTTTTCTCGTAGCACTTCCAATGCCTGACGCTGCTTAAATTTATATTCCAGGCTTTCCAATGCGGCTTGCTGGGTTGGTAATTGCTCCAAATCTATTGCCAGTGCATTAATGGCCTGCTGATTTGTCGTTTGCTCATTCTGCAAATTTTGTTGTTCACGCCGCTTGGCTTCGAAAGCCTGATGACTACTATCAGAAGCGAGTTTGTTATTTTTTTGTAACTCTTCGACCTCACCCAACTGCACTAAAAAACCTTCATAACGTTGCAAATTCAAACGATGTTTTTTTAGATCATCAACGCCCTCTAGTGCTTTCCTGGCCTGGGCATATTCATCTGTTGCTTTGTCATGAGCCACCTTCGTTTTCTCCAACAGCTCATTTCTTGAAACTATCTGCCGTTCAATTTTTTGTAGCTGGACTGACTGTGCATTTTGGGCTGCATAAAGATGATTTATTTTCTGCGCCTGACTTGCTCTGTCCAACTCTGTTTGCTTACACTTGATTTCTGGTGCCAATCTTTGCTGAGTAACAAGCATTTCTTTCTTGTCATCCAACACCTTAAAACGCTTTTGCAGCACCGTCCCCTGATCTTTACTGCGAATCGCTTCCTGTTGTGATTTATCTGCTGCTTGTTTTTCATCCAGCGCTTTAGCCAAAACAGGCTTAAGGGTTTCTATCTCATTAGCCACTTCCGTTTCAGAATTTACCCCGGCAGTTTGCAAAATACCTTTGATTTCACTGTGATGATTATCAACCTCTCGCTTAATCACAGCCGCCTGTGCCTTAAGACGCTCTTCAATTTGTCGATATATACTGGTCTGAAATAATTGGCCGAATATCTTCTCACGCTCTTTAGAATCAGCCATCAACAATTCCCGGAATTTACCCTGGGGTAAAACCATAACCTGGCGAAACTGCTCAACATCCAACCCCATCAACTCTTTAATTTGAGCGTTAGCATCCGATACACTCTTTGACACCATTAAGGTGCCATCTTCCGAACCGTCAAGTTCACGCAGCTGGGCTTCGGCATTCTGTGTCGTCGTCCCTTCACCACGACTCTTTGCCCGCTCTTGCTGTGGTACTCGACGAACCCGGTAGCGTTTTGCTCCCAACAAAAATTCCAGGCTTACCTCAGTGAGTACAGTCATGTTGGCATGGTCACAACGCATCTGTGTACCGTCACGTTCATCACCCGTGGTTTTTCCATAAAGAGCAAAACAGATGGCATCCAAAATAGAACTTTTACCGGCTCCTGTTGGACCATTGATCAAAAATAACGGATTTTCTCCAAGCCTGGAGAAATCGACAATTTCAGTACCCGCAAATGGACCAAAGGCTTGCAGAGTCAGCTTCAGCGGCTTCATACAATCACCTCGTGCTTGTGAATCTTTTCTATCGTTTTCTGGATAGCCGCATCCTGCCCCTCGGTTAATTCCTGCCCCGTGATTTGCACAAAGAAATCCCGAAACATATCCAGTTCACCCCGCTTGAGCTTTTCACGACTCATCTGCTGATCGCCCGTTGCCAGCATGCCCGGTTTTTCGAGCTGCAGTACATTCGGATATACTGCCCGCAGTTTACTCATTGGATCAAGAATGGCATGACGATCCGTCAGCCTGACCAGAAGGTAATCTTCATTATTCGGATCGACTCTGCCCTGCTCAATCAGGATATTCAGCTCACCCTCTATAATTCGCATATCACGCAAAGGGGACAGCGAGAGGTGCTTTAGCGACTGCAACCCATCAGCATTCACTTCTACCAACGTTACCCCTTTATGCTGATGTTGCTCTGAAAAACTGTACTTCAATAGAGAGCCAGAATAGCGAATATGTTCTTTCCCCTTGTACTGAGGACTATGCAAATGCCCCAGCGCAACATAATCAAACGGCAGACAAGGCTGATAACTGACGCGATCTGAACCGCCTATCGACAAAGGGCGCTCGGATTCGGATTCTTCTGCCCCATCAATAAAGCAGTGACTTATCAGCACATTACTTTTGTCGTCAGATTTTTGAGCTGCAATCTGCTCTACCAGATAGGTATGTGCCTCATCATAGGTTGATAGCGCCACACCAAATAGATTCCGAACCGTTTCAGGATCGTTATAGGGCACACCATAAAAAGCAACGTCTCCGTCGGTATGAGAGATAATCACAGGCTCAGTCGCCTTGGTTAAATCCCCCAGTATATGAAGGCCAGCCTTACTCAATTGGCGTGAACCAAAACGCAGACGCTGGGCGCTGTCGTGGTTACCCGGAATCAATATGACGGGAACGTTCATTTCCATACAGATCTTAGTGAGCAAGTCGTCTAGCAACTCCACCGCATTGGCAGGCGGTATGGCGCGGTCATAAATATCACCGGCAATGACCAACGCATCAACGGCCTCTTGCCTGATATATTCCAATAGCTGATTGAGCACATGCCGCTGGTCATCCAACAGCGAGACATTGTGAAACTGGCGACCAATATGCCAATCGGATGTGTGAATAAATTTCATGAAATATTCCTGATGGACTTAATTTGAATTTAACACCTACCAGGCAACCTGCGTACCAAACCAAGGAAAATCCTTTTCCCCCTGACTATCAGGCGCTGCCGAATGCATTCAATAAATTCTGCAATGGCGAAGATAATATTATTTATATCGATGTAATCTAATTTACTTTATAAAGTACAGCTGAGCTAGAGGCTTACTTTTGCCGTAACCTCTAACACACCATGAGGTTTTCTATTCAAACTCAGATCAGATCACCAACGGCGGCCAAGAACTTTTCGCACGTATGGAATCTTGGAGTATGTCTCCCACCGCGATAACCGTGCATCCAGGTAATATACTTTGAGTTTTCCGGGCCTACGCTGACATGAAACGGCCGATGTGCGGAGTAATAATAGAGGCGATCAAATTCGATGTTTTTAACAATCCACTGCGCCACGTCCAGAGAACTAACACCCTCAACATAAAAATCAACGGAGATACCTAGTCGTTTACAGTATGGATTACCCCTGGAGTTCAGTTCACAACTCGTATGCTGATCAGTGGCTGGCGTAATATTGGGAAACTTGTTCTGTTGTACGTGCTTAATCAGCTCTGGGGAACTAAACCCATAAGTCAG
>JAUXFT010000221.1 GCA_030622755.1 Aestuariirhabdus sp.
CTTGGAATTGAAGTGGTCGCGTTTAATTCGTACTCAAGCAATACCACCGATTTCTCCGGGTTGATCAGTAATCTTGCCGAACAGAAACCGGATATGCTGCTGGGAGCGACCTATCTCAATGACTCAATTGCCATTGTTCGTGAAGCCAAGAAACAAAACTATAGCCCGAGAGCTATGGGCTTTACTTCTGGGCCGTCACTGGCTGCATTTGGTGAAGCCTTGGGTGCAGATTCTGAGGGTGTTTTAGGTTTTACTCCCTGGATCAGGGCGGTAAGGGAGCCGCTGGCGTTTGATTTTGATTTCCGCTATCGTCGTATATATAAACGTGGTGCGGACAGTAATGCTGCCGGTGGTTATGCCGCGGGTGAAGTGTTGGAAGCGGCCGTCCGTTTGGCTAACTCGCTGGATAAGGATAAGGTCCGGGAGCAACTGCAAAGCATGAGCTTTATCTCTATTGTGGGACGCTATACCGTCGATGGAAGCGGCAAGCAGATTGGTAAATCCATGTATGTGCTGCAGTGGCAGGACGGCAGAAGGCGTTTAGTGCTTCCAGATGCTGTTGCTGAGTCAAAGAGTATTCCATTCGTTCCTTGGGATCAGCGATAGTCGTTATAGATTCCAGATGCCCGGTTAATTCAGCTAATGTTTTAACAGGGCACATCTGGGGCACTGCAGTTAATATCCTTCTCTTAACAGCTTTTTTCCTTCCTGATATACCTTTAAGTTTTCAGCCATGACAAATGTTTACTTGTTGGTATTCGAAGGTTTGGCTGTAGCCAGCTAACAGAAATAGTTCTCAATCAGCCTCTGCTGCACATCATTGGAAGCTCCGGCCTATAGTCGCAAGCCGCCATCCATTTCGATAATACGCCCTGAATAATAATCATTTTCCAGTATATATATGGCAGAGTGAGCGATCTCTTCGCAGGTGCCCATTCGTTTCAGAGGGATAACGGACGTCATTCTTTCAAGTGCTTCAGGCTTCATGCCAGCGGTCATGTCGGTAGCGATAAAGCCCGGAGCTATTGCTGCGCAGCGGATATTGAATCGTGCCAACTCCTTGGCCCAGCTAACGGTCATAGCCGCAACCCCGGCCTTGGCCGCTGAATAGTTGGTTTGCCCTATGTTTCCGGCACGCGAAATACTCGAAATGTTGATAATAACGCCGCCGTTATTGTGCTCGGCCATTTTAGCAGTAACTTCTCGTGTGCACAGGAAGACCCCTGTTAGATTCACATCGATTACAGATTGCCATTGTGAGAGGCTCATTTTATTGATTTCGCCATCTTTGGCTTTGATGAGCAGGCCGTCGCGTAATATGCCCGCATTATTAATCAAACCATCTATTTGGCCAAAGTCGTTAGCAGTTTGGTTGACCATACCTTCTACTGAGGATTCGTCGGCGACGTTTGCAAGGTAATAACGTGCTTCGGAACCGGCTTTTTCACACAGTTCCCGAATTTCAATCAGCTTTTCTTCATTGAGGTCAACGAGAGCAGTTTTTGCCCCTTTTTTCGCCAACTCAATAGCCATAGTGCGACCCAGACCTTGTCCGGCGCCGGTGATAATGATTACTTTATTTTCTATATTCACAGTATAAGTTCTCACTGCTGTAAGGTGGTTTCGGAGTATGGAATGCCATACATATGGAATTATGGCTCGCTAGTATATCCGCTAAGGGATAATTGCCAGGATAATTTTTCTTTAGGATGGTCTTTTTTAAAGGGAAGTTTAAAGGGAAGTTTATAGAGAGGTTATAAAGGGAGCTTTTGAAGGGTGTTTTGAATGCGGTGGTGTAAATCCCGGTTGAGTTCTATAGTGCATGGCCAGTGCAGGGCTTGAATTTTGTACAAAAGCCTCCATTTATAACCCACGTTATTGAGGATACATTGGCTATGCGTGTGTTGTTCTTACTTTTTATTATCGTACCAATTATTGAAATGGTGGTATTGATTAAGATGGGGGAGGTAATTGGCGTCTGGTATACCGTTGGGCTGGTATTGCTGACAGCGGTTATAGGTGTCAACCTGCTTCGTCAACAAGGCTTGAGCACTCTCACCAGAGCGAATCAGCGTCTTAATGGGGGAGAACTCCCCGCTCAGGAGATTCTGGAAGGCGTCTTGCTGGCCGTCGGTGGGGCGCTGCTGTTAACACCTGGTTTTGTTACTGATGCGATAGGTTTCTCTTTTTTGATCGCTCCTCTGCGTCGAGGCATGGTGGCTCGTATGATCAGCTCTGGCCGTTTTGTCGCTGGCGGTCAAGGTTTCGGGCAGACATTTGAACATCGTGGTCAGCAGGGTTCAGGGCATGGCCACAATGTCATTGATGGAGAATATCGCCGGGAAGATTAATTTTTTTCATGGAAGGTGTTGAATTTCTTCACACTAACCCCATCTACAGGAACACCTGATTAAGCTTTTGGTGTGTTGCTCCGGCAAATACCAGGGCTGAGGGAGACGGCTCAAGGGTCGGTTCTTTACGTTCGGATGATCCGAAGCACTTATACAACGGTTGCTGCTTTGTCAGCATTTTGGAAAACACTTGGAGAAACATCAATGAAAATTCGTCCGTTACACGATCGTGTCGTTGTACGCCGTCAGGAAGAGGAAACTACTACGTCAGGTGGTATTTTACTTCCCGGTTCAGCTGCCGAGAAACCTAACCAGGGTGAGATTGTTGCCGTAGGTGAAGGCTCTGTTTTGAAGAGTGGCGAGTTGCGTCCATTGAGCGTGAAGGTCGGCGACAAGGTCGTTTTTGGTCAGTACGCTGGAAGCAATACTGTTAAGGTTGATGGCGAAGAGCTGATCATTATGAATGAAAGTGAAATTTTTGGCGTTCTCGAAGCCTAGGCTTCGTCTCGTTTTTCGTCTTGATACACAATTGAATATTAAGGAATAGAGCAATGGCTAAAGAAGTTTTGTTCGGTGATAAAGCCCGTCAGCGCATGCTGGTCGGTGTCAATGTATTGGCTGATGCAGTTAAAGCGACTCTGGGACCTAAGGGCCGTAACGTTGTATTGGAAAAATCTTTCGGTGCTCCAACCATCACTAAAGACGGTGTTTCTGTAGCAAAAGAGATCGAACTGGAAGACAAGTTCGAGAACATGGGCGCTCAGATGGTCAAGGAAGTCGCTTCCCAGACTAATGATCAGGCTGGTGACGGTACGACTACTGCCACTGTTCTTGCCCAGTCAATCGTTAACGAAGGCTTGAAAGCGGTTGCTGCCGGCATGAACCCAATGGATCTCAAGCGCGGAATCGACAAGACCACCATTGCTATTGTTGCGCGTTTGCAAGAGATGTCTACTCCTTGCACCGACGCCAAGGCGATTGCCCAGGTTGGTACTATCTCTGCTAACAGTGATGAAGAAGTGGGTAACATCATTGCTGCCGCGATGGAAAAAGTGGGTAAAGAAGGCGTTATTACCGTTGAGGAAGGCAATGGCCTGACCAACGAGCTGGACGTCGTTGAAGGTATGCAGTTTGACCGTGGCTACCTGTCTCCATACTTTATCAATAATCAGGACAGCATGAGTTCAGAGCAGGAAAATCCTCTCATCCTGCTGGTAGACAAGAAAATTTCCAACATTCGTGAGCTGTTGCCTGTACTGGAAGCGGTTGCCAAGGCAAGCCGTCCATTGTTGATCATCGCTGAAGATGTTGAAGGTGAAGCACTGGCAACTCTGGTTGTGAACAACATGCGCGGTATCGTTAAGGTCTCTGCCGTTAAGGCACCAGGCTTTGGTGATCGTCGTAAGGCGATGTTGCAGGATATCGCTGTCCTGACCGGTGGCACTGTAATTTCTGAAGAAGTGGGTATGTCCCTGGAAACTGCGACTATCGATGATCTGGGCAGCGCCAAGCGCATCTCGATCACTAAAGAAGACACCACCATCGTTGACGGTGCCGGTGTCGCGCAGGATATTACGGCCCGTGTTGAGCAGGTTCGCGCTGAAATCGAGCAGTCAAGCTCTGATTACGATTGTGAAAAGCTGCAAGAGCGTGTTGCCAAGCTGGCTGGCGGTGTTGCAGTCATCAAGGTTGGTGCTGGTAGCGAAATCGAAATGAAAGAGAAGAAGGCGCGTGTTGAAGATGCGCTTCACGCGACCCGTGCTGCAGTCGAAGAAGGTGTTGTTGCCGGTGGTGGTGTTGCATTTATTCGTGCCCTGGCCAACATCGAGGTTGAAGGCGCTAATGCTGACCAGGTAGCGGGCATCTCTTTGGCCTTGCGTGCACTGGAGGGCCCGATTCGCCAGATCGCTGCAAACTCTGGCGATGAAGGTTCCGTAGTCGTTGAAAAGGTTCGTAATGGTGAAGGTAACTTCGGTTTTAACGCTGCTACCGGCGAATACGGCGACATGATCGAGATGGGTATTCTTGATCCAACTAAAGTAACCCGTGCTGCATTGCAAGCTGCGGCGTCTGTAGCTGGCCTGATGATCACTACCGAAGCGATGGTTGCTGATAAGCCAACTGAAGGTGGCGCTCCAGCTATGCCTGATATGGGCGGCATGGGCGGCATGGGCGGCATGATGTAAATTGCTACCGGGTTTGAACCGATCGGTATAAATTGATCGGTTCACTGCCAAGCAAAAACCCCGTGATTTTATTGCGGGGTTTTTTTATGGGTGCGCCAGGCATGGCGCGTAGCGCCTTAACGGGCGCTGTTCCGACACGCGTGGTGGCGATCGGA
>JAUXFT010000097.1 GCA_030622755.1 Aestuariirhabdus sp.
ACGCCGAGATTACGTTTCCATTCGATACTTTTTAATGCGGAAAAATCGTCATCGCTGTTGTTGCTGCTCTCCTGCTCCGTCACAACTGTCGTGGATTCCACATCGGACAACGTTTTTTTTGTGCGACTATTTGTGCGACTATTCGTTCTACTAAAGCACAGCAGCTGCTCGCCCTCCAGGCGAGTATCAATCATCTCGGTGATCACCTCCCCTCCACTAAAACCACGCCCCTCCAATTCGATACGGATCGTAAAGCTATCGGTGCAGTTGTGAATATTGCGGTGGGCGATCTTGCCCTCATAACCGTTAACGATCTCCTTGACGAAATAGAGCCCCAGCCCACGGCCATGCTCATCCTTGGCTCGGCGCGTGGTGTAACCCAATTGAAAAATCTGCTCTTTCTGCTCATCGGGAATGTGCGGACCATGATTGTAAACCGATACTTCCGCTGTCTGTGGTGTATTGACAAGAGATATCGCAACACGATTATACCGTTTGCTCTGGGGGTTACCGGGCCTGACCTTGCCACTGTAAAACAGCGCGTTCTTAACCAGGTTTTCCATCACCAGCACAATATGATTTTCATTCCCCAGCAGCTCCGCGTGTTTCTCCAGCACAAACTGAAACTGGCTATCGAATTGTGCATGACTATAGTGGTTGCCCGATTCATCGAGCGGCGTGCCATCCGTTTCCGTCATCAACGGCCGGATAGCTCGCAGCAAGGCATCATGCGCAAAAAATGTTGGCGCATAGGGTGATATCGTCTGAGTCTGAGGCTGTTTCTGAGCCTGGGTCTGATCCGGCCTAGTGCGTTGCAGCTGGGCCTGATAGAAATACTCTTCACATTCACAGATATGGTTGTTGATATGCAACGCGATATTATCGGCGGTGGACAGGTCCAGCAGATCCCACAGATAGCTTAAACTGGTGAGTGCTTCACCATGAATCGGGTTTTCCGGTTCGGCTTCCCGGGCGGCGGTCAGGGCGATTAGAATTTTATCGTAGCAGATCACACCGTTGTGACGAACTTCGGCAGCGATGCCTTTAAAGTGCAAAAACTTTTCATCGTATTCGATGTATTCCAACAACCGATCACTGATAAACAGCTTGAGTTTATCGGTTTGTGTTGAATAGGTATGGGCCTTACTTTGTAGCTGTTTTTTGCTATCAGCAAGCGCACGAATTTGCTCCTTGAGACCCTCATTATCACGCATAAACTGCTGCTGTCGTTGATAGAATTTGCGCACATCGAACCACAATACACAGAACACCAGCGCAATAGCCGATAGCTGCCAGTGCCACATAAACACCAGCTCGGGAATCGGCAGCTGGTAAAACCCTATGATAGATCGATGAGCATTGGCATAGAGGTACAGTATCAGCACGAGCAACAGCAGTGCACTCAACCAGGGATAGGGAATACGTTGTGTTTTCACAGAAAAATAACCTCGTTAGTTCGATAACGTAACGGTAAACAGTTTTTCATTCTTACAATCAATAGCCAATTCATCAGCGACTCATAGGTAATTCTTCACTAACTCATCACTATTGTTAGCCCGTAATTTATTTAATCCATAACTTACTTAATCCGAAATTTATTTAATCCAACAGTAGGATTCCTGGTCACCAAACGTTGCGATGCCCTGTCCTGCCTTGCAACGCGCAACAAAACTTCCGTTGTTTCCCTCCGCCAGATCAAAGGCGTGACGCAAGGTCTTGATGTGTTGGCGATAGCTGGCGTAGGAAAACCGTTCTGCATCCACGTCGAGACGATCCGCCATTTGCAAAGTCGACACTGGCCGTGGTGACGTTTCGATCAGTTCACGTAAAATTTTTCGCGGCATCGGCGGCAACGGACGCTTCGGATTAGTCGGATTCATTAACTTGATGCCGTGCCAGTAAACTTCCCAGGTCACCAGATCGATGGTGAGATCTCCATTGATAATGGTGTCGGCCGGATTATCGCTGGCTACCACTCTCTGTCGTAGTAATGCCTTGATGCGCCAGCACAATACCGCTTCGACATTGCGCTGATGTTTGGCGATAAAATCCTGCGTATTTGTCATCTCGAACGCATCGGCTTCGATACCCGTACCACTGTGCTCGGACAGATAAATAATCGGCAGTTGCGGCCACTTCTTTTGCAACGCACGCGAAACGCCAAAACCCGCCTGATCATTGCCGTTCATGCGCGCATCGAGTATCGCAATATCCGGCATATCATCCACCGGCGTCATTCCGATGCGTTGTTTCGCCGCGTCGGCAAACCGTGAAATTACCAGTGTGTTAGCGCTGCCATTAAAATCGGTGTTTTGCAAAACAGGCGTGAACTTATCGATCCAGTGCGTTTGATCTTCAACCCAGAATATCGTTGCCATTACCCCGCCCTGTTTTACTTACCTACAAAAGCACCTACAAAAGTTCCAACAAAAAAGCTCACAAAAATTTTCTATTAATACGAAAATTATTTCTTAAGACCTGACGAATAATTCTTACAAAACTCTTCACTGATTGTTATCAGCATACGCGCTCTCTATTATTCGTTTCGACGACCTCATTGATCAAAGGGCTCAATGTGTGAACTCTTTCGCTTATTGCGGGTATCCACTGTTTTTCTCACCAATCTTTCAGTTATTTTTCACTGATTTTTCACCGACGCCATTTATAACTTGATCCAGTGGCTTGCGGTGAACATCGAAAACGATCAACCCGGCAAGCTTTTCGAATTCTCACGTTGGAGAGATATCATGCTTACCGAAATGTTCATCATCTGGCCAAACCAACCAGCATTATCACTGGCTGTGTGGATGGCCGCACTTATTCTTGTTATGTATCTGGGACGCCACCAGTCCCATCAATTGCTGCGCACCAGTGGTCGCAGCGTGTACCGCACCATGCGCCTCTGCGCACGAGCACTCAACCTGTGGCAGACCAGTCTCGCCGCTCGCAACAAAGCGATTATTCTTGCCGCTGGCCAGGAAAATACGCAGCGCACCATCGAACGCGAATTCGTGCGCGTTAACGACATCGTGTCCCGAGACCTCAGTCATTATCCCACCCTGCACCGACAAATCAGCGATACAGTCAGCAAAATTGAAAAGGACTATCACTCCTGCATCGATTCACCACCCGTGCCACCAGCCTGGCTCAGCGCAGTTGAAACCGTCGCTGCCATCCCGCGTAATGGCGATGCCGCCGTGTCCAGGATTCTCGACAAGATCCACGACACCATCACTGATGCGCAGGACGAAACTCTCGCCGCCTACCAGAAAAGCAGCCAACAAAATCACAAGCTGCTCAGCGGCATGCAACCTCTGTGGCGACGTGCGATCACTGATCTCGACCATGTAAAACGCAACGTCGACGGCCTTGAGGACCGCGCCGAGGAGATCGATCATCACATGCAGCGTTATGAAAGCATGCGTGCGCAAGAAGACACCGCCGTGCACACCTTGATGACCTCGTCGCTGACCCAGTTCTTTATCGCCGGGCTGGTGCTATTTATCGCCGTCATGGGTGGCCTGATCAACTTCCACCTGATCGCCATGCCAATGTCCGAGATGGTTGGCGGTACCAGCTACATCGCCGGCATGAAAACCTCCGACATCGCCGCGCTGGTGATCATCATGGTCGAAATTGCGATGGGGCTGTTTCTTTTGGAGTCACTGCGCATCACCCACCTGTTTCCCATCATCGGTTCGATGGACGACAAGATGCGCAGACGGATGATGATCATCACCCTGCTGATCCTTACCATCCTCGCTACCGTTGAGGCTTCGCTGGCCTATATGCGTGACCTGCTGGCACTCGACCGTGAAGCCCTGACCCAATCCCTCGCAGGTGCCAGCGTAGTCGAGACCAACTTCCGCTGGATACCCTCACTCGGACAGATGGTCATGGGCTTTATCCTGCCCTTCGCACTCGCCTTCGTTGCGATCCCGCTGGAGTCGTTTATTCACTCGCTACGGACTGTGCTCGGTCTTATCGGACAGGGACTGCTCCGCGCCGCCGCGATCATCGCCCGCCTTATCGGTAACGCTGCCAACTATCTGTGCAAGGTGCTGATTCACCTCTACGACCTGGTGATCATGGTGCCATTAAGTATCGAACGCCTGATCACCCGCACCATCCAAAAATCAGCGCATCAAAAATCAGCGCACAAGCAACAGTCGGCCGCATACCCTGCTGACGTCATGGAACAAACTGGAGTGAAATCATGAACAGTAACATCTTGCATAACCACGTGAAGCGCTTAAAAAAGAGTGTTTATCACCTAATGACAATGACTCGTCGAGTACGATTTCTGCGCAGTGTGTTGCTAACCAGCGTTTTTTTGGCTGGTTGCGCCGAGCCACCACCAGCCAACCGGGCCGTCTACCTGTTGATGGACACCTCGGGCACCTACACCAAAGAACTGAAGAAAGCGCAAAGCATTATGAACTACCTGCTCGCAACCCTTGATAGTGGCGATTCGATCGCCGTGGCGCGCATCGATAGTGGCAGCTTTAGCGAAAAAGATATCATCGCCAAAGTGTCACTGGATGAACGCCCCAGTACGGCCAACCAGCAAAAACGCGCCTTCAAACAGCAACTCGATAACTACGTAGCTAGCGTCACCGGTGGCAGTCGGCACACGGATATTACCGGAGGCTTGTTGCAGGCAACCGAGTTCCTCAACGAAACCGGTGCCGGAGAAAAATATGTGCTGATTTTCTCCGACCTGGAAGAGGATCTGGTCCGTGGCCACATACGTGACTTTCCCATCACGCTGTCAGGCGTGCGTGTTATCGCACTCAACGTCACCAAGTTGCGCAGCGATAACATCGATCCACGTGATTACCTCAATCGCCTTAACGATTGGGAAAAGCGTGTGGTCGATGGGGGCGGTCACTGGCAGGTGATCAACGATCTCGAGAATTTGAATCGTTTGATTGCGGACCGATAAGGGGCTTTCCTTACAATAAGGGTCTTTCCTTACGGGCTCACCAAGCCTTTACTGCCCTAACCCTCACCCTAACTATAGCCCCGGACCTAACCCGGATAATGCGTCAGCATTCCCGGGTTTTTCATTGAATTTTACTGGCAAAGAGGTTCGAACAAGCTCATCATCAACCAACAGGTCTTGCCTGCCTGTATCGGGTCTGACGACAAATGCGCACCCTTTCAACTCGAGCCCTTCTCAGCGAGACATAACAATATGAATCTGGACAAATCAAAGAAGCGCATAGCCAAGAAAGCAAAAATGGGCTTCCAGGGTTACCCTACGATTACCATCACCTATTTCGGCCAGGATGACGCGATAGCGACCGAAGTTGCGCTGGAATTTGTTGCCGACGAAGGTGTCCCCGGACAAACCGAAACGTTCCGGACGGAGAGCGACATTCGCGAAGACGAAACGATTCAATCGGCGATTGTAAAAATGATTGAACGATCAGGTGCCAAATCTGTAACACTAATCGAAGGTATCGCCCGTTTGGCCAAATCCTAAGTTCTGGCTGCCAGGCATCTATCTAAGGAAAGAAAGAAACAGCCTGGTCCATTGCTATCATTTATCAGCAGAAGGCCTTTACTATTAAGCGCCTCTTAACTCAAAAAAATCGTATGAAAATAACCACAAAGTCCGTCCTGCTCTCCGCCCTGTTATTTCCAGGCGCTGGCCATCTCTTTCTCAAACGCTATGTTTCTGCCGCCTTGCTGACCAGCGCCTCAGGCCTGGCATTGTACGCCCTGATTTCAACAGCGATGGAAAAGGCGCAGCAGCTCGTCGAACAGATTCAGCGCGGTGAAGTTCAACCCGATATAGCCACCATTACAGAGATGGTATTACAGCAGACCAGCGCCACCGAAGCGCAATTCATTGATACTGTGACCACGGCATTGATCGTTTGCTGGATCGTCGGGGTGATCGATGCCTGGCGTGTCGCTCGCTCACGACAACGCAAATTATTCGCATCGCAAAAAAAGAGTTCTCTTACGGCCGAGAGTTAACGGGCTTTTTATCGCAAGTAAGCCCGGTATCCACTACACCTCTCCGGCCTGCATGAAAGGGGAAATGGGTGCATGCACCACCCTCACCGCCTGCATCCGATGTGATCCGTTCTGAATCAGGCCGCAAGGTAACGACAGGGATGTCGTTCCGGGCAGAGGGACATGGACGGCCGAGAGCGACCACGTCACGGGGATTCTTAAAGGGTGGCAGCCCGTTTCCTTAAGGCAGCTGTCGGGCTGCATCCCGACATGAATTTAATATATTAACCAATGGGTCAAAATCAAACCCGACAGTAGTATGATCAAAAGGTTAAATATCCGCGTAATCCATATAGAGGCTCATCCTGGATGACGAATGATTTTTGTTATTTTCTCCGCGTTCGGTATTCAGAATGCGATGCGCAGCAAGTGGTATTTAATGCCATCTATGCGGATTATGTTGATATAGCCGTCGCCGAGTACACCCGAGTCGTTTGGGGCGCTTATAAGAACATTGTAGAGAGTGGCATAGATAACCAGGTGGTTAGCTATACGATAAACTGGCGAGCACCCGCCAGGTTTGATGAGGTTCTTGCCATTACGGTTAAGCCATCAAAAATCGGGAATTCGTCCTATTCGTTTCAGGTTGATTTTTACAACTCTGAAAATCAGTCCATGATTGCATCCGCAGAAATCGTTTATGTGATGGTCAGTACCGTCGGACATGAAAAGATGTTAATTCCTGAAGCTATGCGGAAGAAACTTGAGGTGGGTGCACAAGGGATAACCGTTGATCATGCGGGGGGAATGAATAACGCTTAACCAATCGGTTAAAAGCGGAGAGTCTAATTAGCAAGGGCCAAAATATCCGGATTATCAAAGATAAGTGATTTTAAAGAGCTAGTAAAACTAGTTGAGTAATGCGTTTTACAAGTCAATTAACTTAGCAGTTTTGGCGCAAGACGAATCAAAACTGTGCCTTCTAATAATTAGAAATTCACACCTCCATTGACACCACGTACGTATTTACGTACGCTCCATGATTCGGAGGTGATTATGACCACATTCAATGCTACTGAGGCTCGGTCCAAGCTTTACGCCCTCATTGACGAAACCACAGAGACGCATCAACCCATTGTTATTACAGGGAAAAGAGGTAATGCAGTTCTTCTGGCTGAGGACGACTGGAAGGCTATTAACGAAACCCTTCATTTATTGTCAGTGCCTGGCATGAGGGAATCCATTCAGGAAGGAATGGCCACCGATCTTGCTGATTGCGATGAGAAGCTGGATTGGTAATGTGGCAGATTTACTATACCAGGCACGCCCAAAAGGATGCCCGAAAACTGGCCTCTTCAGGGCTTGAGAAGAAAGCCCTGCAACTACTTACCATCATTCAAACAGATCCATTCCAAAACCCGCCGCCTTACGAAAAACTTGTCGGTGATCTTTCAGGAGCCTACTCTCGCCGTATTAATATTCAACATCGACTTGTCTACCAGGTACTGGAAAAAGAACATTCTATTAAGGTACTTCGGTTATGGACTCACTACGAATAATGAGGCCGGCATAACAATTTTGACCAGCTGACTCGAAAAATGTCGCGCGCTTGCCAAATCGTTAACGGAGTAACTCATGCCTCACAACAAAATAAACATCCAGGACAAACTCTCAAAATTCTCTGAGCACTGGTCTCCGCGGGTAATCGCCGAGATGAACGACTACCAGTTTAAGCTGGCCAAGGTCGAGGGCGAGTTTGTCTGGCATGATCATCCGGATACGGATGAGGTGTTTATTGTTATCTGTGGTGAGTTGGATATCGAATTTCGGGACGGCAAAGTGACGCTGGGTGAAGGCGAGATGTATGTCATTCCTAAAGGCGTTGAGCACAAGCCGGTAGCTCAAACGGAGTGTCACATCATGCTGGTTGAACCACGCGGGGTTATTAATACCGGCGATGTTACAAGCGAGCTAACCGCACAAAGAGATGTCTGGGTCTAAGTCTGTTAACTCATAACAGGAATGTATCGATACGGCAGGCTGTAATATTTAAGGCACCTGAGCTAATTGCAAAACTCGCCGTTAGTAGCGGCAATCAGAACCTTTGTACATATCGTAAATACGGACAACTCTTATTTGCAGGATTACTCAGGAGGCAGGAATACTCACGCCCTGCAAAGGCTGATAACGCCGAGGAAGGGTTCGCCTGGAAGCCCCAATTGACGCCCATTCCGAATTATTCAGCGGTGTCTTTACTTAATAACACGTTAAACCTGCCATTCCACGGTATTTCGTTTACTATTTAATAATTCAACATTAACAATCTTTCTTTATGGATCCTGCCGCTGGTAGCCCCCTGGCCTGATATGGAGTCACTATGAAACAGATCGATTATTATTTTGCGGTACTTTCACCTTTTACCTACCTTGCCGGAATGCGACTGGAAGAGATTGCGGCCAGGACCGGCACTACCATTAACTACAAGCCGCTTGATATCATGGGTTTGTTTTCAGCAACCGGCGGTACCCCACCGAAAGATCGTCACTGGTCACGACAACAGTACCGGATTCAGGAATTGACCCGTGTTGCCGAGTTCAACAATCTGCCCATCAATTTAAAACCTGCACATTGGCCTACTAATCCGCTGCCCGCTTCATGCGCCATCATCGCTGCGCAAAATAGCGGACTGGCTGTCGGCCCGTTAAGCCATGCCATCACTCGAGCCGTATGGGCGGAAGAGCGCGACATTGCAGACCCAGCAACGGTTTCAACACTCCTCAAAGAATCCGGAATTGATGAAAACCTGATCGCTGCGTGCATGGAAAAGGCCCAGGATCAATATGAGCAAAACACTGCGGATGCCATAGAAGCCGGTGTGTTCGGTGCGCCATTTTACAAAGTAGATGAACAGGGTTTCTGGGGACAGGATCGCCTCGACTATCTGGAACGTTACCTTTCTTGAACAAAAAATGCTTAAGCGTAGAATTGCACTATCTACTACTTATACTTACCTTTATTTCCTTTGCCTTTCTTTCCTCTTTCTTTCCTAAAAGTAAGTGTAAGAAGGTAGAAGGATAAGAAGGTAAACAGTCAAACATCAATTCTATACGCTTTCGATAATCACAGACATAACAACAGATTACAGAAATAAATTACTGAATATAGATAACCCCCTATTTCCCCATAGCAGAGATTGAAACTTCAGGTTATATGATCGTAAACACGTTGGTAAATTTCGTATTGATTGCAATCGGTTGCCTGGTCGTCTTGTACATTGAACTCGACGGTGGCGACCGATCTGAAAAATTTGCCGTCGTATTGTTAATTATCGGCCTGATTCTTATTGCCAAACCCTTGAAAAGATCCATTAAAAAAGCACTCGGTGCTGATCCAGGTTGCCTCTAAAGGATCGAGAATTTTCACATCGCACTAGTAGGCCCAGGCGCTAAAACGCTGCCTCTCCTGGAACTTTAGAAGCAGCTCATCAGTCACTCCTAACCGCTATCAACTAACTTAAACCACTCTTTATCAATGCAGCACTAGACGTTCCAGTCTTTAGGATCCGCCGTGTTATAGCGTGAGATGGTTTTATCCTCATCTCCCTTTAACTGATAGTAGGTATGGTGATAAATATTCCAGCGACAGAGGTCAATGGGTGTAACTTCAGAGGCATTAACACTGCCAGTAAGTCCGGCTATTTCCAATCCTGCCGACACCAGTTCGGAGCAAAAAAACTTACTAAAGTCCTCCCTGTTGTGCGCCGGTCCGTGCATACCAAAAGGCAGATCATCCAGCGCATCCAATGCAGATTTCACCGCTTGCGCCGTATCGTAGCCAATTCGATTCTTTGCCTGATCGAACAGAAAATCAAAAAACTTAATCTGATCAAACGCGCTTTGCCTGAGTTCACTCCTTAAGGGTAGCCACCAAAGTTCACCCTCATAATCGTTAAGGCGATCACTGAACCTGGAAATATTTACCCCGTTAAATCCAGCCAGCGAGGTGGACTCAACAATCTGGTTAAAGTATCGATCGGAGGTATCGTCGGGTATTTTAGTTTGTAAAATAGTGCCCACATGGGACACCGTCGAAAAGGTGGCAATCTTGATGATTTGCGAAAAGTTACCTTTTCCACCAAAAGCGATTACATCCCCTGGCTTCATTTTTGTCCTGGCTTCATCGTATGAAATCTGCTCGACTGACATAATATTTTCCCCTGCGGTAGAGCTATTTGCCGCGCCCGTTCTAACTTCGGAGCTAAATAAAGAGCTAACTGCTGAGCTAACTGTTAAATAAAACAACAATCGGGCACTGAATACAGGGAAATAATTCGTCCTGAATATTTTGTCAGATCAAAAGCAACGATATGGCAACTGAGGGGAACGCTATTCCTTTAAATATAAAGGAAACCAGACAGAAAGCCTGACCGAAGCCTGACCGAAGCCTATTGCAAGGCCTGATAAGGACAGATCCCTTGAACGTCTCTAACTCGCTTTTTATCGGCTATTTCAACAATGAACAATTCACTATGGAAAAATTTCAGTATGGACAGTTTCAATATGGAAAAATTTCTACATCGAACAACTCCAGTACGAAAAAAACCAACGCCATAACTGTATTAATAGTTCACCACAAAAACGGATTCTATATGCGAGCTAGAGGCTAAACAAACAGCTGGGCTTTACATTTTTCTTTAACTTATTGGTTTTCAGTTTTCTATTTTATCCATTTATTTCAAGCACCTATTTCAAGCATTCACTTCAATAGGTTTTTCAGTCGTTATCTAGTGTCCTTAAATTACTCCTTATCTTTAAATTAAGAACGATTAAGAACAATCAGGTAAAACGCACAGTAACCAAGGGCAACGAAGAACACGAAGCGATACATGCAAGATACCGTTTTGATGCTTTATAGCGGCTGACTGATTCAGTATAGAACAGGAATGAAACGAGAATATTTATATAAAATTATAACAACGAGGTTTTAAAAGTGATTAATGCATAAAAATAATTGTGCCTTAAAGATATTTTTGCATTCAACAATACACGCAACCGAAAGCAACCCGAGGCAATCTTAAAACCAGTAATCAAAACGACTGTAAGGTTTATTAAAAACGGTGAATCATCAAGGCTGAATCATCAAGACTCGGAAAAATAACCCTTCATCCAGCGATACAGTTGATCAGCTGTGACTTGCGCGAAAGGTATATGAATAAACTCCGGATCAGGATCCTTATCTTTATAGCTAAACTGGTACGCCACTTCGTTCGGCTTATCATCGTGCAACAGTAAGATAATACGCTTCCCACTGCAAAAGCTATCGATGGTCATCGCGTCTGCCGAAAACCCCGACTCTCGCAGACTGCGCATAATACCAACAACTGGATCAATATCACGAAACTCTTGCTGAATTTTCGCTTGTGCCGCACTGGCCAAATCAGAAAGCTCAAATATTTTTCCACTGCTCATAATGATTAACCTCCACCAAGGTGTAAAAAATATAACAGGTGTGACTAATAACGATGAGGATGATCCCTGCAAAGCAGCAGCGAGAAAGTCACAGATTATTGTCAGCAATATTTACAAAAAAAATGCCCGTAAAACATCCTTTAGCTCAACCTCATGAATTCCTTGTACTTTTAGCCATTGGTATGAAGTATGCACACTTAAAAACACCAGTCTACGGTTTATGAGGAGTAATCTATGAAACAGCTAGTATATGCAACTGTTCTCTTCTCTCTGGGCATCATTGGCAATGCACAGGCGGCGTTCATTCATGATAACGGAGATTATTCCGGCACACAGGTTGGGCGTTTTAATAGCGGTGGATGGACTATGTTCGAGGATTTTTCACTGTCGTCCAGCACAACCCTGACCGGTCTAAGCTGGAGGCAACACGATCAGCGAATAAGTTATAGTTCCACAGACTTGGCCATATTCAGTAGTCTCCCTGATGGTGGATCACCTCTATTTTCGCTGAACACCGTTGCCAACCGAATAGCCAACTCCACCGGAATTTTATTTGGCAGTTACAGCGGTTTCGACTACAGCATCACGAGCCTTTCCGTAACACTGGGGGCCGGCACCTATTACATAAGTCTGCACAATAACGTTAGCGGAGGATTAACGACATGGGACGAGACCGATGGCACCGGGCAAACCATCCCGGGACGCTGGCAATCTACCAACCCCCTGTCTGCTTCTAGTTTCTACGCCAGCGAAGACTCCGTATTTCAGATCTCGGGTGAGCGTGGTGGCAACACAATTCCAGAACCTTCAGGTTTAGCCTTAATCGCTATTGGCCTCGCGGCCCTTGGTTTATTTCGCAGGAAAAAAGTCACAGCGTGATATTTAGTACACGTCATCTGGATTTCACTTCCTCAGAATCCATAAAAAACGGCCAACCCAAATCGGATTAGCCGTTTTTTTTACTACATAGGACGATTTTTAAACCATACTCAGAATCCAGCCCAACCTTATCTTTCGCACCCTTTGGTTTACCAGAACAGTCTGCCAGGCTAATAGATAATTCGACTGACACCTCCAACAGAGGCTAGATGCCGCTAAACAAGCAAACTCACGAGCAGCTTATTCATGAGGTTTTCACCT
>JAUXFT010000040.1 GCA_030622755.1 Aestuariirhabdus sp.
AGATGTGAATTGCCAGAACCGCGTCGAGAAAATCAAACCCGGTGATTTTTTTATCCTTGGACTCATCACTCACTCCACCAACATCTACTGGCTCTACTTCTGCAGGCTTGAGTTTATAGCGGTTAATCAAAAACTTGGCGATTGGTCCACCCATCAAACTGGCCAGAATCAAACCAAAGGTGGCCGCAGCCATACCAATCTCCATAGCATTACTGATACCAAAGTCTTCTGCTATGCGAGGAGCCCAGGCGATGGCGGTGCCATGACCACCAATCAGTGAGACACTGCCTCCCAGCAATCCCACCGGTGTTTCCAGGTCAAACATGGACGCAATCGTAATGCCGGTTAAGTTTTGCACAATCATATAGCCGATCGTGATGCAGAGTAAGATAACGAGTGGTAACCCACCTTTTAGCAGATCTTTCAAACTGGAGTTAATACCGATCGTGGTGAAGAAATACACCAACAGCACATCACGCGCGTGCAGATCAAACTCAATTTCAACGGAGGTTATCGCGTAAATCAGACCGATCAGCACAGATACCAGTAACCCGCCGCTCACCGGCTCTGGAATACTGAACTCACGTAATAACCCTACGGTATTGTTCAGGCGACGACCGACAAACAACACGACGATACCCAAGGTAACCGCCATGAAAGAGCTAAAATGAAGCACTCCATCTTGCAGAATGATTTGATCTTCCATTGACCTGACTCCCACCTATAATATTTTTAATAATCCCTGAAGTGTAGCCATACATTCGGGTCCTGAACAAGCAGCCAGCTGGAATGGACAGGTTATTTCAACACCGCCAAAGTTGAGCCTGTTATCAATCCTGAAGAACTCTCACGGGTAAAGAATATCAATCTCTGGCGTCCTGAAGCGTTGCTCTCCTCCATATTATGGAACACCGCACAGATAATCCCATCGCGCTCAGGGAATCTTAGCTTGTAAAGATCATACCTTTCATTTTTATACGCGATTCCGCACTCGCTAGAGGTTAGCTTCCCGGCACTGGTAATTTTTCTGCAATCAGGAGACCATGACTGACGATCCAGCTGAAGGCCTTTATTGGATTGGTTTTATAATCCGATCAAACCAGACTCCTTGAGAACGGAGTCCTTGAGAATGAACACATTATGAAATTGAACGATCCTTTCGGGCGTATGGCAGTCAAACGCCAAAAAGAATACGAAGTGGTACGCGAATCCCTGCAAAACACGAAGATCAATGATCGTGCGACTGGAGAAGCCTTACTGGCAGACATTCGCCAACGCGGAAAAAAAATGATTCTTGTCATAGTACCCATCGCACTGGCCCTGGCATTACTTTTTCCAGACGTATGGATCGCTTTTATCGCAGTTGCAGTTATTTTTGTCGCCTGGGTAATCACTACGACGCGTAATGGATTGCAATGCGTACAACGTTATATCGACGAAGAACTCAGCGGGCCGGTCTCCCCAGAGGTTACGGAAAACGATTAGTGCACTGAAAAAGGGTACTGCTCTGAAATTAATGCGCTACCGCAGCTGATAATTTCATTCAGCAATCACGCAAGAAAATAATTAATCGTCATGTTTTAAGACGTTCATGCCATTCTCGACCTCGACCCGATATTAACTTACTCGCTGATTCTGGCCCCCAACTACCTGCCGCATAGGGCTCGAGTTGATTTCCAGTACGTTTCCAGGCATCGATCAGGTTATCGCACCATTTCCACGATTCTTCTATTTCATCACGACGTACAAACAGGGAGGGGTTACCGCGCATCAACTCCAACAACAGACGTTCGTAGGCATCAGGTATACGCGCCTGCTCGCCGCCACTAAAATCAAGATCCAATGCCCGCGATTGCAGTGCCATACCTTGCTCAAGACTTTGCTCTTTGGTTACCACGCGAAGACGAATACTCTCATCTGGCTGCAAGCGAATAATCAGCTTGTTTTGCGCCATAGCACGTTGGCGAGGATCGAAAATATAATGCCGTTGAGATTTATAGGTAATAATAATTTCTGAAACTTTATCCGCCAGTCGTTTACCGGTGCGAAGATAAAACGGTACTCCAGCCCAACGCCAGTTATCAATATTCACTCGTAACGCGACAAAAGTTTCAGTATCGCTATTACTACGCCCCCCTTCCTCCTCCAGATACCCAGGACAGGCTTTATCATTAATTTTTCCTTCACGGTATTGCCCACGAACCGTTCTCCGCTTCACATTTTTTTCGGTAATCGGGCGCAACGCGCGCAAAACATTCAGTTTTTCATCACGAATGCTGTCAGCGGTCAGCTGCGTTGGCGGATCCATTGCGACCATACACAACAGCTGAATCAGGTGATTTTGCACCATATCACGCATCTGCCCAACCTGATCATAATAACCCCAGCGCCCTTCAATACCGACCTGCTCTGCGAGAGTAATCTGCACATGATCGACATGATGCTGATCCCATTGCGAACCAAACAGATTGTTGGCAAAGCGCAAGGCTATCAAATTCTGTACTGTCTCCTTACCCAGATAATGATCAATACGGTAGATCCGGGATTCATCAAAATAACAACTGACCTTATCATTAATAACCCGAGAACTTTTCTGATCATGCCCTATGGGCTTTTCCAGCGCTATACGCCCTGCGGATGCAATTGACCCGGAGCTATGAAGATTTTCACAAATGGTTCCGTATAACTCTGGAGGCGTGGCCAGGTAATAGATAACGGTTGGCGACAAGGTGGCCACTGCCTGCTTAATCGCGGCGTAATCATCCAGATCAGACAATTCCAACCGCAGATAACTAATGCGCTTTTTTAGTGAGATCCAATGCTGCTCATCAAACTGATCCTCGCCTATATAACCACGCAACGAGGATTCAAGCAGGGTACAAAAACTGTGATCGTCGTAATCTTTACGGGCTATAGCGATAATGCGCGTTGTGTGATGCAATACCCCCGCAGCTTCCAGCTGATACAGCGCAGGAAATAATTTGCGTAAAGACAGGTCGCCGACTCCACCAAACAACATCAAGTCGCAAGATTCCAGCCGGGTATCCAACCGCATCATAATCTATCTCCCTGAGCCTTTCTCTGCTGCCGGTGTTGGACTTCCATGTAGCATGCATTTGCGCATGTGAGAAAACGCGTTAAGCGAGCTCACCTATTTCAGTCCAGGTGTCTTCTGGTAACACTACACTTCAAATTACAGATCAGCTGGTAGGCCTACAATGCATAGGATATTTACTTCGTGCTGATCCGTTTCAACTGAAGTAAATCTATTTAGCAAGTATGCTCACGTGAGGTTTCATCTACCGGTAACCACTAAAAAAAACAATAAACTGTCAAGTGGCGCTATTCGTCAATCGCTTGAATCACCAGACGTTCATTTTCCGAAACACGGATCGTTTGACCATTTACCGTTTCAAAAGAACGATCCTTAAGCTGTCCCTTGGTCGATCTGTATTCGATCTCAGCCCCCGTTAAAGGATTCACCACTTTGATTGCCAGTAACCGTCGACTGTCGTGATAGTCATAAAGCATGTAGCAAAACGCGGAAACAGCAATAAATCCTGCCAGCCCATAGGCAAGCATTTTAAAGGGTACGGGGAACGGAGGCTGTTCAGCACTCACCGGTGTGGACGTAGCGACAGCGCGCGCGGCATCATTACGCTGACGAAGGTAGATAAAAACACCGAGTATCACTGCGGCGGTAACCAATAATTTGGTGAGCATGTAGGAGTCTGCTAAAAGTGATCAACAAAAACTAAAGTAACAACGGGCGAGAAATTCAAACCGCTGCAATATCCAATTATCATATCGAGTTGCGGGCACAGTTACAAAGCCATAAATCCAGATCCGCGGTTTGCACTACCAAGTCTTAAAGGGCACCCCTATTAATTTCTTGCGGCCTCTGCGTCAGCGAAAAGCGCTGTTATATGTCCAGTCACAACCATTACTTGCGCAATGATCACAAAATCAACGGCTGAATTTTTACCTGATCTCCCTCCTGCACATCGCTCTCATCGTCGGTTAAAACAATCAGGCAGTTTGCCCGAGACATGGAGCTCAGCACTCCTGATCCTTGAGTACCACTAATGGTAACCAATAAACGGCCATCCTCACTGTAATTAAAAATGCCTCGTTGAAATTCAGTACGACCAGCACGTTTATTTAATGCACAGGTACTGGTCGCAGGCAACGTCATTGGCTGCCAGTCTTTGATGCCTTGCATCTTCTTTATCGCAGGCAACACAAACTGCAGGAACGTGACCATAACGGCCACTGGATTCCCGGGTAGACCAAAAAACACAGCGCTATCGATACGGCCATACGCCAGGGGACGACCCGGCTTCATCGCCATTTTCCAAAAATGGATCTCGCCAATACGCTCCAGTGTCTCCTTAACGTAATCCGCATCCCCTACCGACACGCCACCGGATGTGAGCACCAGATCTGCTTCGTTGGCAGCTTTGCTAAAGGCTTGCTCTAACAGCGCTGGCTGATCAGCGATAATACCAAGATCAACGACTTCGACATCGAGTGAAGCCAGTAGTCCAAGTAAGCTGAAGCGATTACTATCAAAGATCTGCCCCTTTGATATTTTTTCGCCTGGCAAACACACTTCATCACCGGTAGAAAGCACAGCTACCTTCAGGCGTCGCTTGACCGGCACCTCTCCCAAACCCAACGAAGCCAATAAGCCCTGCTCTGCTGCCTGAATCAGCACGCCCGCTTTTAATACCACTGAGCCCTTTGCAATATCTTCGCCCGCAAAGCGACGGTTTTGCCCCTTCTTAATGCCGGTGGGGATGATGACGCCACTTCCCTCAAGATCACCCTCAAGCGTCACAATCTCCTGCATCACCACGGTATCAGTGCCATCCGGCATCATGGCACCCGTCATAATACGTACCGCATTACCCGCAGCTACTGCACCGAAGAACGGATGGCCCGCTAACGCCTGCCCAGCCAACGCAAGTGATGTTTGCTCACTATCATTCAGGTCTGCAAAGCGCAGCGCATATCCATCCATGGCTGAATTATCGTAACCGGGCACATCTACCGGAGAATCAATATCTTCTGCCAGTACTCGCCCCGCCACCTGCCGAACAGAGACAAACTCTGTTGTCGACACCACTTCAAGCTGTTGCAGAATCACCTGACGTCCCTGCTCCACAGGTAACTCGCCGTGGGCATTGCAACAGGTGTTCAGGGTTGTGACATCATTCATTTATCCAATCCTTTTGCGATGTAGTACTTAGCCGTCTTACCTTAGTGGTGCGTCTTTGTGTTAAGTCTTTGTGTTAATTCTTTGTGACGAATAAAAATCCCGGTTACCCAAATACTCGCTGGAGCTTACAGGTAATTGTTGCAGATATAGTCAGCTATCTGTTCCACATCATTCAGATCCAGATGCTGTCGATCGCCAATACCTTCAGCAGGTAACTCATCACAGGCAACCGCAACAACATTGGGATGTTTGGGATATAACAGGGATTTGCCCCGGGAGGGACGATGGCACTCTATTTTTGGATAAGGCTCAGGCTTAAAGCCCTCCACCATAATGAGATCCAATCGATCCTGATTAAACTTGGCCAACAGGTCATTCAGGCGAGGTTCTTCATCAATATTTTCGCTCATCATCGCCCAGCGCTGCCTTGAAGAGATTAGCATTTGCTCGGCACCGGATTTACGCAACTCATAGCTGTCCTTTCCGGGCGTATCAACTTCAAACTGATGATGTGCGTGCTTGACCATACCGATTCGTAATCCACGCTCACGCAATATCGGTAACAACTTGCACAATAGCGTCGTTTTACCGGTACCACTGTGAGCAATAAATCCTATTAACGGTATTTTGCACTCAATCATGCGCTAGCTCCCTGGACATCATCCGCTCAAGTCGTTGACAGTGTTCGGGGGTGTTGACGTTTTCAAAGGCCTCAACATCATCAGAAAAAACAACTTTGGCCAACTTTTGCTGCTGGAACCAGTGCATGATTTTTCTCCCGTCACCATTGAGAAAGTTTTCAAGACCCGGTAACAAGGAGCGCTGCATAAGCACAAAGACAGGCTGCCAATATTCACCATCATGAGCCACCGCTATTTCGGCGTTTTGTTCAATCAATGCGTCTTTCAAACGCTCAACCAGATTCAGAGGAAGTAAGGGTGCATCGCAGGGTACAAAGGCGACCAGATCAGATTGACTGACTGACAACCCGGCAGCCATCCCGGCCAGAGGTCCTGGAAACTCTCCCACCTGTTGGTCAGCCACCACTGGATACCCCATATCCGAGTAACGCAGTGCGTTCCGATTGGCGTTGATCGTCAAACTGGATACTTGAGGAGAAATTCGCTCAATAACATGCTGAATCATCGGCTTACCTGCCAACATCACCAGACCTTTGTCATCACCTCCCATGCGCCTCGCTTCCCCACCAGCCAGTATCACACCCTCCACCACTACTTGATTGCTCAACAAAATTCCCTCTGGTTGTTTTGATCGCCTTATTTTGATCGCCTTATTTTGATCGCATTGCTTTGATCGCCCCGCAATTACCTACATTGGCATAGAGCTGCTATGAGATTCAGCGCCAGTTGAAACTGCGCAGATGCAACAAAGCTGTAGCGGATATGCTATCACGCGTATTCCCTGAAAAAACGACATAGATCAGCGTTAGTGCTAAAGAAATAAACCATTCTTCAACAGAAAGCCGAATCATTAATTGCCAAGCTACCACGCAACAGTAAGCACTTACTAACAGACAAAAGTTTTCCACGCCGTACAATGCCTACCTGCTCACCTTGGGATGAGCCATAGTATCCGTAAGTAATACCTTCCAGCCCTTTCTTCCATGCTTTCGTGCTTTCGTTTTAAAGCAAAGGCAACATTTGTACCACGACACCCCGTGGCGGCGCTCATAAGTGCCAAATGTCGACCAAAGTCGAATGCTATTCGACCGATCCTGCCGGTATAACTGAGTAATGGTCTTATGCTTTTATTCAAGCAAAACTGTACTGAAGCGGTAAATTCTCCCGTAAAGCACCAAAAGGCTCTAGATAGTATTTGAAATATAGCGTCATATTGACCCAGCGCACTGGACGACTGGTGCAATCTGACCTAGCTTAAATTTACTCGATTAAATCTCTAACAACAGCAGACAACTTCGATACCAGACATAAAAACAACACCGTCGCCCCACAAGGCAAAAACGTTACAAGGCTTTACTCCATGGCTCAATTGCTGCCTTTTTCCATTATCGATAGCACGAACAACGCTAAAAGTACTCTGCACAGCATCCCGGTGTGTAATATCCGTATCTCTTCGATACTGCTACTTGATGAATGCAGTGAACAACCGGAGATTTTGCAAGCTCTCAAGCAAAGCAGTGGTCTCCTGGAACAAACTACCGATCTGGAGACAGCCAGTGCCCTGTTAAAACGCTGTCATTTCGATCTACTGATCGTTAATCTTGATCTGTTTACTGCGTTGACCGAAGACTGGGAACGCATCCTCCGCTACTACAGCGAACGCTCAGACATTATCTGCCTCAGTAGCAACAGAGACACCCAAACCGCCATACAAGTTTTGCGCGCCGGAGGGGCAGATCTGTTGCACACCCCTTGCTCCACTCATGACATTATGCACTCAGTGCAGCGCTGCTTCGAGCGTCGCAGCAAACAGCGACAAAGTTATCTGCGCTCACCCTGGCAACAGCAACGAATGGGCAACTCCGAGCTTATCGGAGACAGTGCAGAGATCAACGAGGTTATCGATATCATCGCGCGGATAGCGCCCACCCCATCCACGATTCTGATTCAAGGGGAATCCGGAACCGGAAAGGAGCTTGCGGCCAGGGCCCTTCACCAGCAAAGCGGCCGTAAAGGCGCATTTGTGGCCATTAACTGTAGCGCTATCTCTCCTGATCTGATGGAAAGTGAACTGTTTGGACACCAACGTGGTGCCTTTACGGGTGCTCAACAGGCACGGGAAGGTCTGTTTTTACATGCCACTGGCGGCACCCTGTTTCTTGATGAGATAGGGGAAATGCCATTAAGCATGCAGGCAAAACTCCTTCGTGTACTGGAAGAGCGCTGCATCCGCCCGGTTGGCGGCGAAAAACAGATCCCTATAGATGTCCGTATCGTTGCAGCCAGCAATCGCAATCTTGAAAACAGCTCCCGCGCCGGTGAATTTCGCAAAGACCTCTACTACCGCATAAACATCCTGACCCTGACCATGCCACCCTTGCGTGATCGACCCGAAGATATTACTCCACTCGTTCATCACTTCGTGTCACAACTGGCGGCAGAGTTAAGCGTTGCGGAGATACCTCTCTCTCACGCTGACCTCAGTCACCTGCAAGCCCATGACTGGCCGGGAAATATTCGTGAGTTGCGCAACTTTATCGAGCGCTGCCTGCTTCTTGGCAAGCTACCCGGCAACTACCTTACCCAAACCCCCGGCCAATCCCAGCCAACACCGACAGACGGAGGATATCCAAACGAATGGGCTCTTGAAGAAGTGATCAAGCACCACAGCCAAAGAGTCCTGAAAAACGCCGGTGGTAACAAATCAGAAACCGCCCGCCAACTTGGAATATCCCGCAAAACCCTGGAAAGAAAATTACAGGCATGGGAGTGTAGCGAACAATAAATTCACCCTTGTTTGCCACGAAAATCCTGGTTTCTTTCAACCGAAAAGATCCATTGATCGATTCACCAGACCATGCCCAGGTTCTGTATTCAATTTTCCCTGTAACTAATAAGCTCTAACAATCCTGTTTATCTGGATTTCACGGTGCCCAGAGAATTGCTCCGCACTCTGTGAAATTATAACCACCATAAATATGGGCTTGCTGCTGTAAGGCACTGGACCGAAACTGAGCGACCAGCTGCTGCACCAACACACGAAAGTAGACAGGCTGCGGTAACACCATATCCAGCGCTTCACTCCCCAGCGACAAAAATGAAAGACCAAACTGCCCCGCACAGGCTCTGGACAAAATACCGAAATCAGCTCGCCCTTCGCCCAGACTTGAAGCCACCTCCATTTCACTCAGCACAGGATCAGCAACGTTTAACTCATCGATTGAACGATGAGCAATGGCCAGCTGCTCGTCAAACAGGCGACGATCTCCGGAACCATTTTGCCTGACAACCCACCTCGATCCTCCGGCGAAACATTCCTGCACGCTATGGATAGGCGAGCCTTGACGATAAGCAATACCAATTTCACGCTCAAACAACCGAACCAACGTCCATTGCCTGTAATTCTTATAACGTTGCAATAATGCAGGATGACGCACTCGACTCTCTGCCGCCGGCCCCCAATGCATAATGCACACATCTGCACGCCCTCGATCCAACATAGCCAGACCAAGACGAGTACCCGTTGCCGAAAAAGAGACCAGACCGGCATCCTGCATATCAAGCTGTTGTCGAGACAATGCCTGCTGCAACAAAAGATCACCACTACCCACGATCAACAAACGATCTGTTAACACACCACCATGACAGGATTCTAACAGCCAGCTTTCTACTAATCGCTTTGGAAACAACCACTTACCAGTTATTTTAGTTGCTGGTATCAACCCTTCACTGACCATTGCATAGACTTTCTTTTCGTTCAGCTGCAGAAAATCTGCCACCTGCTTAATATTCAAAAATTCAGCCGAACTGCGCTCAACCGTTAATTGACCCTGTTGCATTATCGCCTCCTGGCTAACCGCGATTACTGCGAGGACTACGCTTTTCCAAACGTGCCGGCGGTTGATCAAATTCAATCTGTTCATGGCCATTGAACACCATGAAATGCTTACCCTTGGCACGACCGATCATGGTCACGCCTGCCTGCTGCGCCATCTCCAATCCCATCTGGGTCAATCCGGAACGCGACAACAACAAGGGAATACCCATCTGCGCCACCTTGATTACCATCTCCGAGGTTAAGCGCCCGGTGGTGTAAAAAATCTTGTTCTCACCAGTAATGCCATCGAGCAACATCCGACCCGCCAGGGTATCAACCGCATTATGACGCCCGACATCCTCCACGAAATCTATCACCTCAGTGTCCTTGCACAGCGCACAGCCGTGCACAGCTCCAGCCTGCTTATATATCTCGTTATGCTTCGCCAATGAATCCAGTAAAGCGTAGATATTTGATTGTTTGTAACGAATCCTGGGCAGATCAATCTCGTTAAATTTGTCCATCATGCTGGCAAATACAGTGCCCTGACCGCAGCCAGTGGTAACCGTTTTACGCCCCAGACGCTCTTCCCACCCATCTATAGAGCCATCCGTCACGACGGCTACTGCTTCAACGTCCCACTCAACCTGAATCGCTTTAATCTGCTCTATGCGTTCGATGATGCCTTGATTCACCAGATAACCAAGCACCAGTTCTTCGGGGCGACGCCCCATAGTCATTAGCGTCAGAAGCTCCAGTTTGTCGATATAAATGGTCAATGGCCGCTCGCCAGCAATAGAGATGCGACGCACTTCCCCCTGCTCATCTACCGCGTCAACGGCATGGGTTGCTTCCAGCCCTGAGCGGCTCATCAATGGTCGGTAGGCTAATAAGGCATTCATTATTTTGGTTCCCTAAACTGTGGTTTTACCGAACGCTCAATGCATAGATGACCGCATATTCTATGAAGTGAGTTATCACGCAGCTCATGACGCGACTCATGAACCAGACAGAACAGAGTCAATTTGACGGTTTAGCCATACTTGATAATCCCTGGCCACTTCCGACGACTACCGCCCCGAATACACCTTTCTGATACCCTCTGTATAAACCCCTCAGGATAAACCAAAGTGCCTGACGGAAGTGCATGACGGAACTCAGCCAAAGTCTGCTTACAGAGAAGCAAGCAAAAAACATACCCTGGTCATTCAGGGGTGGATGGCCAATATTGTTGGGTCAAATTGACCCAACAATGCTCAAAAACAGTCACACTGCCCCAAAAAAACCCAACCATGACAGAGTTCATGGGACCCTCCTTCGGGAACAAGCTTTGCATGGGAAATTAAGATATATATTAATCACCTCCATCACAGACGATATCAGGAGATCGACATTGCAACAGCCAGAAAGCAAAGCCCTCGACCAATACCCCCTGGATATCATAATGACCAGGCAGCAGAAGCAAGTCGGGCAATGGTTCTCTGACAGCTGGCATTGTGAAGCACTCCCATCCGGACAAGAGACAAACAATCAGAACGATCAACAAACAGCTCTGACTCTGCAACTCCATCGTGATGAGCGGGCGGCGTACCGCATGAACCTGAGCTCGCACAACCCAAGGATATTTGTAATCTGCGAAATGGACGAGGACGAAGCCTGCGAAACCACCATGCTGCCAACTCTGGTAACTGCCAGCCAGGATCTTGCTTCATCGTATATGGATGGAGGGGAAGAGGACGTCTTTTCAGTTCCAATGCCTTACGCACTGCAATGCTGGATAGAAGCCTTTATGGGCCGGCACGGCGAAGATACCAGCAACAGCGGTAAACGTCGCTTTCGCGACAAGTCGGCAAGTGGAGAGAAAAAACAGGGAAAGAAAGCCTGATGAGCGATAACACTCCAACAGAAAACCTTGCAGCTCGCTGGAGCCGGCGAAAACTGGAATCCAGACAAAAAGAAGGAGTGGAAGATCCAGCTCCAGAGCAAATCGATAATGAAATATTACCGTCTCCGGAAAAACCAACCGACACAGAAGCTGAAGCCCCAAAAACCGATGCTGATATGCCCGATCTCGGCAGTCTGAAAAGCGATGACAGCTATTCTGATTTCCTTTCCGAAGGCGTTAGCAAAACGCTTCGCAGCCAGGCGCTCAAACAGCTATTTCACCTGTCCCATTTCAACATTACCGACAAACTCGATGATTACGACGAAGATTACAGCGTGTTTGAGCCTCTTGGAGATACCGTCAGCGATCACCTGAAACAGTGGCTTGATAGAGACCCGGCTAACACTCATACAAAGCTGGAAGAGAGCGAAGCCAGTAGCGTCGACACCGAGAGTTCTATCGAATCAGCAGAGGAGTCAGGCGATGAGCCAGAAGAGAGCGAGTCAGTGCCGGAAATTTCAGAGCAAGATAAGCTATCCGTACAACAAACAGTAGGACAAACAGACGATCAAACGGAAACACGTGCTGAGAGCAACACCTCCAACCTGAAACAATCTGCTCTCACAGAGACCCAACAAGCGGGGCATAGTGACCACCGCCCCCAAATTGACCCAACAGACCTCAAAAACCCAACAAAAACTAAGACTTAAACGGATCACAGCAAACTTTTTACCCATTCGTTCTGGTTCTACTTTTGCTATTAAAAGAGTGGGGCTAGTAAACCAACAGTAATAAGAGAAGCAATAGCTTCCCACTAGCCTAATAGAGGATCTATGACCGCAGTTAACACGAAATATAACGAAGCTTCATTCGTGAGTCAGTTTGAGCCAAACGGCCGCACAATCACCTATAAGAGTGTCGGTGAAGTATTAATTATTGGTCCCGAACACCGGGGTCGTCTCGCTGCCAGTGAATTATCCGGAAAAATCGGTTGCACAATTCTAGTGACGGAAGCCATGCCTGCAGAGATCTCGGACGAGATGGAGCAAGCGGCTCAATTAAACATTAAGGCTCAGATTCATCACTATAGCCTGCAGACTTTACAAGGTTATCTCGGGAATTTTGATGCCGCTGTCACTGGCCAGGATGCCCTGACAGCAAACTCCTTTGCCAAGCTGTGCCTCAGGAAAGGATTCGACCTTGTACTTGATCTTGGCCGCGAAAGCAGCCTGGGCTGCGAACTTACCCCGGCTGGTTATTACCACTGCCCGGATCACGAATCTTTGCAAAAGGCGCTGGAAGAACTGCCACAAATGGTGGGAGATTTCAGTAAACCTGTCTATTTAAAAATCAATAACGATATCTGCGCCCACAGCAATAGCCACCTGACCGGCTGCACACGCTGTCTGGACGTTTGCCCTGCCGATGCCATTCACTCCAACACAGGCCGCATCGAAATTGACCACCACCTGTGTCACGGCGTGGGGGGGTGTGCCAGCAGCTGCCCTACTGGTGCCATCGAACACATCGAAACACCTCCCAGCCAACTACTGGAAAAACTTCGTTCTGAATTGCCTGCCGCCAACCCTGTACTGGTCATCCACGATCAGGAAAATGGCCGGGCTCTGCTCGAACAGATATCAACCAAACTGGAAGCACAACCACTACGCCTTGAACTGGAAGAGATTAACTGTGCCGGACTGGAAACCTGGATGTCAGCTTTGGCATGGGGCGCCAGACAGGTTGTGATTTTGACCTCCTCGGATATTCCTGCCAGCGCCCTGAGTGCACTGCAAACCCAGCTGATGTATGCCCAGGCCCTGCTACAAGGAATGGAATTCGATACCTCTCGCATTACATTGATAAATACCGACGATCGCGAGCGGCTACTACAACTCCTCGATACTCAGGTAGCGCCTCTCAGCCATTCCGGTTACCTGCCAGGCAACCGCCGCCGGGATGCATTGTATCAAGCGATTGACGAACTTTTTTCGGCCAGTTCACAGTCATCACAAACAGCAACCATGCCCGCAGACTCTCCTTTTGGCAGTCTGCAGATCGACAGTGAAAATTGCACGCTGTGTATGTCCTGCGCAGGGGTATGCCCAACACAGGCAATTCAAGCCGGCGGTGACACACCCAAACTGATGTTCACCCAACACAACTGCGTGCAATGTAATCTTTGTGCAAGTGCCTGCCCTGAGCAAGTACTATCCCTTAAGAGTGAATACCTGTTTGACGCAAAACTGCGTAAATCGCAACAAACCCTGCATGAAGAAGCCGCCCTGTGCTGCGGCGATTGTGGTACAGCATTCACCACACAAAGCCTGTTCAATAAAATGCGTGAACAACTGTCCGGTCATGACATGTTTCAGGGCAACAACGCCAACCTGCTCGAGCTATGCGCGAATTGTCGCGTCAAAGCAATGATGCACAATCAATCCGAGCTGATTCAATGAGCGCACAAATGACCACACAGGATTCATCAATGGAAGCCATCGATTTGCCCCCAACGCCAAGCGCGGAAGAAAGTGTTCGTTCAGAAGCTTATGCCTTGATAGCTGCTTTACTGCGCGAGCCGCCAACCACCGAGTTACTAAACTTGTTATCGGGCATCCACATAGATACCTGCCGGACATCACTGGAACACGCGTACAGTACTCTGCAACAAAGTGCCGCTCGAACCAGCGAACATTCTGCTAAACAGGAACATCAGGAACTGTTTATCGGCGTAGGTCGGGGAGAATTACTGCCTTTTGGATCCTGGTACCAAACTGGTTTCATGATGGAAAAGCCCCTGATGACACTTCGACTCGATCTGCAAGAGTTAGGCTTCAAGCGTCAGGCAGACACCCACGAACCAGAAGACCATGTAGCCGCTCTTTGCGAAGTCATGGGATACCTGATTCACGAAAGTTCACATGAGCAACAACAGCGTTTCTTTCGCACCCATATCCAGGAATGGATCCAGCGCTTTTTTAATGACCTGCAAAATGCCAAATGCGCCAGCTTTTATATCGCAGCAGGACAGCTGGGCAGCGCTTTTATGCAGGAAGAAATCGAAAAGTTTAATCAACCACAATAACGATAACCGTCGGAGAGAGCATGATGAGCAAAAAAATACTAAGCCAGGAGCAACTCCAGAGACGACAGTTTCTAAAAGGAGTCGCAGTTGCTGGTAGCGCTGCTGCCGTAGCAGGTGCTGCGAGTACCAGTAACGCAAGTGAATTGCCTCAGCAAGAGGAACAAAAATCGGGACGTTACCGTAAATCGGATCACGTTAAAGCCTACTACGACACCGCCCGCATCTAGGCTGCGGCTCGGGTTCTGACAACCTATCTATACGAGGCGATGAACTAATGAAACTAACTAAATTAAGCCCCGAAAGCGGACAGGATAAAGCCAAGGCTGACGGAATCAGCCGCCGCTCCTTCCTAAGCGCCAGTGGCGTTGCTGCTGGAGGCATAGCGGCTAGCCAATTATTGGCTCCGGGCATGATGCAAAAAGCCCAGGCAGCAACCAACCCCAGGAAAGAAGTGGAAACAAAACGCACCATCTGCACCCACTGCTCAGTAGGCTGCGGTATTTATGCTGAAGTTCAGGAGGGCGTCTGGACTGGACAGGAACCCGCGTTCGACCATCCTTTCAATCGCGGTGCTCATTGCGCCAAGGGTGCATCAGTACGCGAGCACGGTCACGGGGAACGCCGCCTGAAATATCCTATGAAACTGGCTGGCGGTAAATGGCAGAAAGTTTCCTGGGATGAGGCTATCAACGATATCGGCGACCAGATGCTGAAGATTCGTGAAGAATCCGGTCCCGATTCTGTTTATTGGCTGGGATCAGCCAAATACAGTAACGAACAGTCCTACCTGTTCCGCAAATTTGCTGCCCTCTGGGGTACCAACAACGTTGATCACCAGGCTCGTATCTGTCACTCCACTACCGTAGCAGGTGTTGCCAACACCTGGGGTTATGGAGCGATGACCAACTCCTTCAACGATATGCACAACTCCAAGGCGATAATCCTCATTGGATCAAACCCTGCAGAAGCGCACCCTGTCGCCATGCAGCATATCCTGCGCGCCAAAGAGCGCAATAAAGCAAAAATCATCGTCGTTGATCCACGATTTACCCGTACCGCGGCAAAATCTACAGAGTATGTACGTATCCGACCCGGAACCGATGTTCCCTTCATACATGGGCTGTTGTGGCATATTTTCGAAAACAAATGGGAAGACACCAACTTCATCGAGCAGCGTGTCTATGGCATGGATGAAGTGCGTGAAGAGGTCAAGAAGTACAACCCGGCCGAAGTTGAAGACCTTTGCGGAGTCGGTGAAGAGCAGATGCGCCGCGTTGCCCAAACTCTGGCGGAGCACAAACCCGGCACCATTGTCTGGTGTATGGGTGGCACGCAACATACTATCGGTAACAACAACACTCGCGCATATTGCATTTTGCAACTTGCACTGGGCAACATGGGCGTTGCCGGCGGTGGAGCCAATATTTTCCGCGGCCACGACAACGTTCAGGGAGCCACCGATTTCTGCATACTTAGCCACAGTCTTCCCGGTTACTATGGTTTATCTGCAGGTGCCTGGAAGCACTGGAGCAGGGTATGGGATCTCGACTACGAGTGGGTAAAAGCCCGCTTCGACCAGAATTCCTACGAAGGCACGGCAGAAAAACCCAAATTCGCCATGAATACCGCCGGCATACCCGTTTCTCGCTGGATCGATGGTGTACTGGAGGACAAGGCCAACATCGCACAGAAAGACAACCTGCGAGCCATGGTTTTCTGGGGGCACGCGCCTAACAGCCAGACTCGTGGACTCGAGCAGAAGAAAGCGATGGATAAGCTTGACCTGATGGTTGTTATAGATCCCTACCCTACCGTCAGTGCTGTTATGCCAGACCGACAGGATGGCGTCTACCTGCTACCGGCCACCACTCAGTACGAAACCTACGGGTCCGTAACCGCGTCCAACCGCTCTCTACAGTGGCGAGACAAAGTTATCGAGCCACTGTTCGAATCACTGCCTGATCACACCATTATGTATAAATTCGCCAAGAAATTTGGCTACGATCAGCAGCTGTGCAAGAACATCAAAGTGAATGATGATGAGCCACTGATTGAGGACATCACACGCGAATTCAACAATGGTATGTGGACCATAGGTTATACCGGCCAGAGCCCCGAACGACTAAAAGAGCACCAGCAAAACTGGCACACTTTCGACTTCACTTCCCTGAAAGCGGAAGGCGGTCCAGTCGATGGCGAATTCTACGGTATGCCCTGGCCTTGCTGGGGCACCGCAGAACAGAAACACCCTGGTACGCCTCTGCTGTATGACAACAGTAAGACGGTTGCTGAAGGAGGTCTGACGTTCCGCGCCCGCTTTGGTGTTGAAAGAGACGGTGTCAGCCTGTTAGCTAATGGTTCCTACAACAAGGGTTCCGAGATAACCGATGGTCATCCGGAATTTTCTGCCAAACTGCTGCAACAACTTGGCTGGTGGGATGATCTTACGGCTGAAGAGAAGGCGGCTGCCGACGGTAAAAACTGGAAGACCGACCTCTCTGGCGGTATCCAGCGAGTTGCCATCAAGCACGGTTGCGCACCCTTTGGTAATGCCAAGGCTCGAAGTGTGGTTTGGACCTTCCCTGATAAGGTGCCGACACACCGTGAAGCTCTGTATACCTCTCGCCGTGATCTGGTAGAAAAATACCCGACCTACGAAGATCGCAAGTCCCACTATCGCCTGCCAACTCTGTACAAGTCGATTCAGGATAAGGATTTCTCCAAGGAGTTCCCGGTCATCCTGACCACTGGACGCCTGGTGGAATATGAAGGTGGTGGCGATGAAAGCCGCTCCAATCCATGGCTGGCCGAACTGCAACAGGAGATGTTCGCCGAAATCCACCCTGGCGATGCCAACGATGCAGGCATTCGGGATGGACAGGATATGTGGGTAGAAACACCAGAGGGCGCAAGGATCAAGGTCAAGGCATTGATTACTCGCCGTGTCGATCGTGGTGTTGCATTCCTGCCATTCCACTTCGCTGGAGTTATGCAGGGTAAAGATCTGCGCAGCAAGTACCCTGAGGGTGCCGATCCGATAATACTTGGTGAAGCTGCCAACACAGTAATGACGTATGGCTACGACTCGGTGACTCAGATGCAGGAGTCTAAAGTGAGTCTTTGTCGAATCTTACCGGCATAAGCAACCGCATAGCACAGGAAATATTTATCATGGCTAGAATGAAATTTTTGTGTGATTCAGAGCGCTGCATTGAATGCAACGGCTGCGTTACCGCCTGTAAAAACGTCAACGAGGTGCCGTGGGGAATTAACCGCCGCCGCGTTGTTACCATTAACGACGGTGAGCCTGAAGAGGCTTCCATCTCGGTTTCATGTATGCACTGTACCGACGCACCCTGTATCGCGGTGTGTCCGGTTGATTGTATCTACGAAGCCCAGGATGGCATCGTGCTGCACAACAAGGATCTGTGTATCGGCTGTGGCTACTGCCTGATGGCATGCCCTTTTGGCGCACCTCAATTCCCGATGGAGAACGCTTTCGGCGTTCGCGGCAAGATGGACAAATGCACTTTCTGCGCCGGTGGTCCCGAAGAGGACAACAGCATTGCCGAATATGAGAAATATGGAGCTAATCGTATTGCTCAGGGTAAGCTACCCGCTTGCGCCGAAATGTGTGCAACCAAAGCATTACTTGCAGGTGATGCCAACGATGTTTCCGACATCTTCCGTGAGCGAATCACCTATCGTGGTTCTAACGCAGGTGCCTGGGGCCAGTCCATGGCTTATGGCCGTAAAGCCAAGGATTAACCGCTCCTGCGGTTAATCCCTGAAACGGGACAGATGCTTATGAAAACATCGAAACTGGCAGAAAACCCAGGGTTACTGCGCCGCTTACGCGGCCTTAACCTTGCGCTAATTTGCTTCGCTCTGGTGCTGTTTTTGGCCCCAATGGTTCCCTATACCATGGCGGCGGTCAGCCCTGACTCGGCCACAGGATTCTGGGATCAAATACGCCAGGGTGACACTGGAGTGACCCAGATTAAGGGCTACGAGAGTGGCAATCTGATCAATGATTCCGGCATATTCTGGATGGAGTTCCGCAACAAATGGATCTCTCCCGGCGGAGCCTGGGCACTGGCATTAAGCCTGGTAATTCTGGTTTTGGCCTACATACTTGTCGGGCCTATGCGTATGAGTAACAAACCCTCCGGTAAAACCATGGAGCGCTGGAATCGCGCAGACCGTGTCATTCACTGGTATGTCGCTATTCTATTTCTGCTTCTTGCAGTTACCGGCCTCTCTCTTCTCTACGGAAAAGCTGTCTTGATCCCCATGATGGGTAAAAATGCGTTCTCCGGTTATATGGATCTCGGTAAAGATCTGCATAACTATCTGGGACCGCTATTTATCCTCGGGCTATTGGTTATGATCGTAAAATGGATGAAGCATAATTTCTTCACCATGATCGACGTCCAGTGGTTTAGCAAGATGGGTGGAATGATTGGCAACCAACACGCTGAGGCAGACTATATCAACGGTGGTGAGAAAGCCTGGTTCTGGGTGCTGGCGTTATTCGGAATTATTGTCAGCGGCAGTGGTCTGGTACTGGATTTCCCAAATTACGGGCAATTCCGTGAAACAATGCAAACCTCTGCTTTGATCCATGCGGCATCCGCCATTCTTCTCTTATGCGGTTCATTGTTCCATATGTACATGGGAACCTTGGGCGTTCAGGGAGCCCTGGAAGGCATGACCTCAGGTCAGGTTGACGAGGAGTGGGCCAAGCAACATCACAAGATCTGGTATGATCGCGTGAAGCAAAACAATTAGGTTTTTATCCGTTCGAATTCAAGGCACCTTCGGGTGCCTTTTTTATAGCCCGATAAAAAACACCATCGAGATTAATCGTTAACGTCACTCTACATTTTTTATTTGTAATAATCGGGAGAAATTTTATTTACCACATTAAGAATTATTTTATAAAAATCTAACGTTTAAAAAACTGCTCCATTCCCTTCACAAAATCAGCTTTACCTCCATACGATGGATGACGGATATAGGTCACTTTGTGATCTGGATAAACAGCCTGTAACGCCCTGCCTGCAGCACGACCAATGGCTGCCACGCGCTGTGGCTGATAGATATCAATTAACGCCTCAAGATAACTGCGACCCTCACGAACCTCTTCAGCAGTGGGAGATCGATTACTCCGGGCATTTCCGGATCGATGAGGATGAAAGGGGAATGAGTTCCAAAAAAGTGGCAGGTTACGACGACGCTCAAGGCATTGCCACACCATGGTTGCACTCGCTTCACCTGCTATCTCAGTGATCTTCAATTTTGTAGCTATTTTCTTTAAAAAATAGTGATTAGCGTTAACAAATAACTCACCACTACTAAATGGAATACCCGTCAAACGGCACCCCAGGTAACCAGGAGCTTCACCAATCAACATTGCCGGTCGAGCTCCCATCACCTTCGTCATTGCACGAAGATAGATACGTAAATTATCAGCCAACACTGCATCCCGGTAAGGATTAAATACGGTAACACTATGAGGCCGCCGACCAAGCTGTTCTACAAACAGACCAATCTGCTCATTCGTATTTTTTGTACATTTGTGCGTACACTTTTTCGTAATAATGTTCATCGGCTTTTATTTTGTAGATTCATCGTCTACCTGGTTTTCATGATCGACGTTAACATTGTCACACAACTGTTCTTTAGCGATTTCATCTTTCGCCTGCTGCCAGGCATCGAGAAACGTTTGCAGATTAATCACTCGGGTAATTACTTGATTGCCCAGCGCAATCGAGTAAGTAGACTGACCTCTCTCTGCTTGATACTTAAGCCCTAATAAGGTTTCCCGACGCAATACTAACCGGGGACTTACACCCAATACTAAAGAACGTACACCTTCAGCTAAGCGCCACAAGCAAAGTAGAAACATCATGGCCAGAGCTAACAGGGTTAACAAACTTTTTACCCCGCCCAAGGACTGCCACGGAATCCCTCCAAACAATCCCTCCACGACAACACCACCAAGAGCAGTCCCCCACAGTATCGTTAACACAACATCGTAATATCCAACGGCACGACGGGCACGGACATGAAACAACCTACGTTGTGCTTCGTAGCGAATGTCTCCAGTATTTTCAGACACTCAATTTCTCCTACGTTCCAGAAATAAACAATGAACTATGAACTATGAGTAATGAGTAATGAGTAATGAGTAATGAGTAATGAGTAATGAGTAATGAGTAATGAGTAATGAGTAATGA
>JAUXFT010000134.1 GCA_030622755.1 Aestuariirhabdus sp.
CCTGCTTATCGTTATAAATCAACGACCAGTTTTTCAGGTGCATATCAGCATTACCGATCAACGTGTTAAACACCAGCCTGCGAACAAACTCAGCAATATCTTCTTCTTGCCCTTCAATTCCTACGACTTGCGCAATATTACGCATACTGGCCTTTTTGTATTTGTCATGAGGATAGACTCCGAAGACTTGTGCAAAATCTTCGATATGAACAGTCTTGCCGTCCTCCCTCCTGTCAAAGCGCTTGATTGCAAAGGCACTATCTCCAAACTGCCCTATACCGGCGGGGATGTCCTCAATATCATTGATATTAAGTAGTTGGGTTTCCGGCACATCCATCCCGATTTGACGTGCCAACTCCATCATTGAATACTCATTCTCAGGCACATCTTCGTACCTACTTGACGGCAACTTAACAATCCACGATCCACCCGTACCTGTCGCAGGAATAATTAAACCACCAGCGGCCTGTTGCACGGCTGAAAACTTCAGTTGTACTCCCGCCAGAGAAAACCGCATTGGACTCTCAGTTATTTTTTCATCGTCAGCAGACTCAGAAGCAACTGGTGGAAGCTCTTCACCATCAGCAGGTCTGACGGTAACAGCTCCTGATAAATCCTGACCCAACACCCACAATAAGAAAAATTCGCGCACCGGATTAACCCCCGCCCTTTCCGCTAAGTAAGTACGCATTGCTTCTTCGGGCAAGAGATTTGAAAAGAATGGCAAAAGCTTTGTCTGCACAGGCTTAAAATCTGTAATCAATCCGCCATGCGCATCTTTAAAACCAAGACTTAGTATCGGGCGATTAGCTGCATCAATGTACTCTTCGGTAAAGGCAAACAGGCTACGGTCATGCCCAACATTGGTGATTGTCCCAATCAGCTCTTCATACAGATAGACGTTGAGGGTAGATACGTTACTCATCATCTCCACCATCCAAACTGTAAGCAGGCAATGACGGTAAACTATGCGCGGGGATTTGGTGCGCCAATGCATTGCGCAAGTTATTCATGTTCCGTGTAGCCTTCTTAATAGCCTCTAAAGCTTCAGGATTCATAGCGGTTTCCAGTTGGAAGGTCGAACTATTTTTAATGGCTTTTTGCAAAGCTTCCCTAGAAGACTCAATGGCCTTTACAGCAGATGGACTTGGTTTAAATTGCTCAATGCTATCCATTGCCTTCTTTAACCTTTCTACATTACTGGTCGGTATTGATGGCATTTCAGGGATAGACGAAACAATCTGCTTGTACTTCTCTATCTCCTGCTGAAAACGCTTCTGGGCATTCGCCATATCCGCACCCGTACTGCTAAGCACGATAGACATGACAGCCGGTACGCTCTTTTTAGGCACCAGCGTCGGCTCCAATTCCAAAACACGAGCCAAAGCAACCAAACTGGAAACCCTGAGATCAACAGAGCCACTCTCAATTTTGGATATATGGCTCTGCGGCACACCAGACCTGGCGCTTAGTTCTCTTTGACTAAGCCCCTTGCGCTGCCTTGCTTCTCGCAGACTTTTGAGTATTTGATCGTTTACATAGACTGACATGATCTATCTTTCTATATCTAGGTTGCCATACAATATGTATTAATATATCACCATGAGTCCAGCACCACAACAAAATGATCTGTAATAGTAGATCATTTTGTGTTATTTGATCTATTATTACAGATCATCGTAGACTGACAAGTCAACTCATATGTTGACGATTTTGAGATAAGCGTAAACATATATGTTTACATTGGAGGAGATATGATCGCCTTCCATACCCCCTCAAAGGGGGTAGCTTTTGAGGCTCAGTTTGGCTCCGGCGGAGACAATGAGAGCGATGAATGAGCGTGTAGGCTGATAAAGGCCGCTGAGCCACAAAAACGCGGACGCTAAGCCCTCGCTCTATTGAGCAATGGCTTTTACCTGATTGGTGGCTGCAGAATATATGCACTTCCTCGAAGCCTGTTTTAATGATAAAGATATCGCCGCTTAGCTCCATATCCCGCCCCATGCGTTCATAGTCGATATAATTTTCAAGATGGCTGGGTATTTGACTTGTTTGCTCTGTCAGTTCTTCGGCGTAATCTGCTAGCGATTTATAACAACCGCTGTAATTTTCATCGATTGTCTTTTTAGCGTCCCCAAGATCACCCCCAAAGTTATTAAGTAGTTCGCCCGCTATTTCTTCATGCTCTTCTTATAAATAAAGCCAGCTCATGAACATGCTCTATCCCTTCATATTCGCTTAAACCGCACGCGCCAAAACCCTCAAATTCATGGATCGCGTATTCCTCGGCATCTTCTTCGGGACTTTTGGAGAGCACTTTATTAACCTGCTCCCGGATTTCATCCAGCTCCGCGCAAGCATCCATCCAGATGCCATGTAATTTACCGTTATTGTACGCTGCCATCTGGCTCCACACACTTCACAAGCAAAAAACGACGGGTGACAAGCTTGCCCGCCACAGACCGCCACTGGTATCTTACGTCGGCTATAACACACATTAGACCGCTACTTCGATGGAATGGAATCGCATGGCTGACAGTAGTAAGCAAGGATTAGGGCTCTGGATATGTACCTCTCTGGTTGTAGGAAATATGATCGGTTCAGGTATCTTCCTGTTACCTGCAGCACTGGCATCTTATGGCGCTATAAGCCTTGCTGGTTGGGTACTCACCTCGCTGGGAGCCCTGTTACTGGCGTTAATATTCGCCCGACTGTCCGTATTGGTCCCTAAAGCGGGTGGCCCTTATGCCTATACCCGAGAAGGACAGGGTGACTTCACGGGTTTCATGATCGCCTGGGGACACTGGATCGCGGTCTGGGCCGGCAATGCTGCCATTTGCGTTGCCTTTGTCAGCTACCTGACCGTGTTTTTCCCGTCCCTGGGTAGCAATCCTGTCTATTCGATTATTGTGGGTTTATCGGCCCTCTGGGGATTATCACTGATCAACATCCGCTTCATCTCGGGTTCCGGACAGGATACCGTTTACCGGAGTTTCCTGCTGCTGATGCCGGGACTTCCGGTTTATTGCTGGGTCAAATGGCAAGACAGCACACTAGCCGCAGCTAACCAGATACATTAAAAAGACAGCCATACATGCTCTCCTTCGCTTCCCGGGATAATCTCAAACGGCTCTGCATCATTCGTGGGCTTTTTATCAGCGCCATATCGCTGGCGCTGTGGTGGGCGCATACCCACTTGCAAATGTCACTCAACTTCTCGCTGATTGGCAGCATACTACTGGTTAACCTTTTCGTCATAACCGCCTCTGTTTTGCGCTTACGCTCGCCAACTCCCGTAACGCCAGGGGAGCTGTTTGGGCAATTACTGTTTGATATTTGCAGTTTAAGTTTACTGCTGTTTTTCAGTGGTGGTGCGACCAATCCATTCGTCTCCTACTACCTGGTACCGCTTAGCATTGCTGCAGCAACACTGCCCTGGTTCTATGCCTGGGGCATGCTAATCCTGTCCTTGCTGGCCTACGGAATGTTGTTGTTTTTTTATGTGCCGCTGGCAGAGCTTTACCCACAGATTCGCATACAGGGCGACCTTCATCAGATGGCGCAACTGCATGTCACCGGCATGTGGCTCAATTTTGTGTTCAGTGCTCTGCTCATTACCGTTTTTTTGGTTCGCATGGCCAGCGCACTCAGGCTCAAGCAACAACAATTAGCACTTCATCGTGAGCAGCAGCTACATAACGAACAGATAATGGCTGTTGCGACCCTTGCTGCAGGCGCCGCTCATGAAATGGGCACCCCGCTTTCAACCATGAAAACCTTACTCAACGAATTAAAAACAGAGTACCGGGAACACCCCGATCTGCCCGCAGATATCCAGTGCCTGATACAACAGGTAGAACTCTGCAAAAAAAGCCTTCAGCAATTAGTTGAACAGGGCAGGCAATCGCAACCTGTGCCTTTAAACGCAAAAAAAATGCTTTCACAACTACAGAATCGCTGGCAACTTATGCGCCCACAGTGCACGGTCAATACAGCGCCTCTTGAACTACCGGAACATTTGCAGCTACTCACAGATCCAGCGCTCGATCAGGCTTTGATGAATTTGCTCAATAACGCAGCCGACGAAAGTTCGCAAATTGAACTAACTGCCCGCTATCAGCAACCTCAACTCATCATTACGATTCGTGATTATGGAAAAGGGTTATCCACCATCGATACCGAGCGGCTGGGAACGCTTTTTTATTCAGGAAAAAAAGAGGGGCTGGGTATCGGCTTCACCTTAAGCCAGGCGACAATTGAACGCTTTGGTGGTGAAGTTAAACTGTATGACCATAACCAGAAAGGCACCATCACCGAGATATCCTTGCCCTGCTTACCATTGGAGATTACCAGTGACCGTACATGATCAACTGCCCTCGCTACTGCTAGTTGACGATGACATCACTTTCTTACAGGTGATGGCGAGGGCCATGCGCAAACGTGGTTTTGAAGTGTATACCGCCGACACCATCGCCAACACTGAACGACTATTGAAAAAAATTCAGCCGGACTATGCCGTTGTCGACCTGAAATTGCAGGAGGAGTCCGGACTTACCTTGATCCCGATTATTAAAACCTCCAATGCCAATACTAATATTGTGCTACTGACCGGATTCGCCAGCATTGCCACTGCAGTCGAGGCGATAAAACTGGGCGCCAGTAACTATCTGTGCAAACCGGCAGATGCCGATGAAGTGGTCAGCGCTCTGCTCTGCAAACCCGCAGCTGCCGAGGCCCTGAATCCAGGCACCCGGCTGTCGGTAGATCAGCTGGAATGGGAGCATATTCAAAAAGTGTTACAGGAAAATAACGGCAACATTTCTGCCACCGCTCGCGCCCTTAGCATGCACCGGCGTACTCTGCAGAGAAAACTGCAAAAACCACCCGCATCTGTATCACTCGAGCCTGACAACCAATAACCCTGAATATCGGTGAACTTTCGCTTCGGTTAGCCTCCCTCGGTAACTATCTATTTTTCCATGCCCCGACACGCCTATCCTATGAACTGAACCGGACTCATATGAAACGCTCAAGGCGTTGAGCCCCAACCCTTCTTGACTAAATCAAATGCTTGTTTCAGTATTATTTAGCGTAACGATGAATGAACTCAATGATGGAATCAATGGCATGAACCGGTCTTTAAAAAGAGCATTGTTGCTTGTGCTCTTCACCTGCCTGGCGCTCGCACTTTGGGGCTACTCCACACTTCAGGGCCAACAGGCAGTTCGCGACGGTGATATCGACTTGAACGGACTTCTTGCCCCGGTCGAGGTTCTCTATGACGAATGGGGTATTCCACATATTTACGCAGAAAACCAGCAAGATGCCTTGCGTGCCCTGGGCTACGTCCATGCTCAGGATAGACTGTTCCAGATGGATCTGCTGAGACGAACCGGGGCCGGAACCTTGTCTGAATTATTCGGCGAAAAAATGCTGGATGCTGACAAATTATTCCGCACGCTGAGCATCAATCAGTACGCGACCGGCCTGGCACAGCAGATGCGCCAACAGCCAGAGCGAGAAGATACCCGCCTTATCAGCGCTTACCAAAGCGGCATAAATCAATACATAGCAACGCGTGACAAGCCGCTGGAATACCAGATCTTACGCGTCGATGTTGCACCATTTACCCTTGAAGATATCGGCCACACCATGGGTTATATGGCCTACAGTTTCGCCAATGCCTTTAAAACGGATCCTCTTTACCACTGGATCGCGCAAACACTGGGTAACGATTACCTGAACGATCTCGCCCCCATCTATCTGAATACCGGCTATTTAACACCGGATAGTCGTACAAAAAACAAGACGGCAAATTCTGTTGCCGCCAACCCGAAACTCGTCTCTGTGGTCGATCAGGTACTAGAGATCAACGATTCGATATTCCCTGCCGGGCATTTCATCGGCAGTAATTCCTGGGCACTCTCTTCCGAGCGCACACAGGACGGAAAACCCATTCTCGCTAACGATCCTCATATTGGCATCGCGGTACCCGCCGTGTGGTATGAAGCTCATATAGTCACTCCGGATTTCGAAGTTTACGGACACTATCTGGCCGGCATCCCTTTTGCCATGCTGGGCAATAATCGTCATCACGCCTGGGGACTGACGATGTTTGAAAACGATGATATCGATTTTTATCAGGAACGGGCCAACAACGATAATCACGATCAGGTATGGCACAAGGATCAATGGCAGCAACTTGCTCTACGCGAAGAGATCATTCGCATCAAAGGTGAAGATCCTGTCACCATCAAAGTTCGCACCTCAAGCCACGGACCGATCATTACTGACCTGGCAAAACCAGCAATAAAACTCGATGACAGCTCACAACCCGTCGCCATGTTCTGGACCTTTCTGGACCCACGTAACGATACCGTAAATGCGCTTTACCAGGTCAATGCCGCCAGCAATATGCAGCAATTTGAATCTGCGGTCGCCGAAATCTGGGCTCCCGGACTCAACATTAACTACGCGGATACTGATGGCAATATCGCCATGTGGGCGAGCGCACGATTACCCAATCGGCCACCTCACGTGCACAGCATGATGATTCTCGATGGTGCCAGCGGTAACGATGACATAAACGACTATCTGGATTTCAGCCATAATCCTCGCAGGGTGAATCCGGCCAACGGTGTTATTTTTTCAGCCAACCACCCTTACCAGCGTGACAACCAGGACATTATTTCTGGCTACTACACCCCTGCCGACCGAGCTGAACGACTTAACCAACTTTTGAACCCTGAGAACAACGGCAATAAAAAAGACTGGACCCCGGAACAACTCAAGCAGGTACAACTCGACACTAAAGGCGCCTTGAATTCCAATCTTCGCGACTTACTGTTATCGAGTATTTCCAGCAGAGAACCATCCGACTCTTCTCAATCATCTATCGATCAGCAAGCACTCCAATTCATACAGGAATGGGATCTGGGCTACCCCCTCGACAGCATTGCCGCAACAATCTTCGAGCGTACCTATTTCTTTACCCAACAAGAGATATTTAACGATGAGCTGGGAGATCGCTACGAGATTTTTATTAAAACCTTTATGGCAGATCACAGCTTCCAGCAAATATTAGCCAACTCCGAATCTCCCTGGTGGGATAATCAGGATACTGATACTCGGGAGAGTCGCGAACAGATTCTTCGGCGCGCCTGGCAACGGGCCCTGGCATCATTGCAACAACAGTTTGGTGATGACCCTGGCAACTGGCAATGGAGTAAAGTGCATAGCATCGAGCACCCACATCCACTGGGTAAGGTGAAACCTCTGAATAAACTCTTTAACGTCGGACCATTCGCTATCGACAGCAGTAAACGTTCCCTGAGCAAAATGTCGTATAACTACTCTGAGCAACATTATCGAGTCACCAGCAATCCGTCTACTCGCCGTATTATTCCATTGTCCGACATCGAACAGGCACAAGGCATCAATCCCGTGGGCCAATCCGGCAACCCGTTTGATCCACACTTTGATGACCAGGCAGCGCATTACAATCAGGGGGGATATCGGTCACAGTTGATGAACCGTCAATCCATTGAGCAGGCCGCCAGTGGTCGCCTGCAATTTCACCCCTGACGCATTGCTCATCACGAACACCTTTTCAGTCAATTGACTTGTTTTACAGTAAATTGACTAACGACCTTTAGGACACTCATCAGGAGGCATTAAATCTCCTGATGAACTTTTACACTACCAGGCTTTCCTCGCTGTCGTTTTGAACCATACTCTTATCAACGGTTTATTTTAGCGACGGATCGCAATGTACACTCAATTGGTCTCCCGACTGCTGTTTCCCCTTCACGAATCACTAAAAGGACATACCAGCACCGCTTTGCGTGATTCCCTGGACCAATCCCAGTGGTTATCAGCCGATGATATTGCCGATCTACAACTTCATAATTTACGCAAATTCCTGAAGCGCATTGGCCAACAGGTCCCCTGGTATCGACAGCTATATTCCGAACTTGGATTCGAACCAGACAAACTATCGAGTGTGAACGATCTGCAAATTTTACCCTTGATGGACAAGTCATTAATGCGTAGCCAGCAGGATCTGTTAGCGGCCGATGATGCCGGTCCGCTCAGTCGTTTCAATACCGGTGGATCGAGCGGCGAACCGCTGCAGTTTTGGGTGGGCAAAGCACGCAAGAGCCATGATATCGCTGCGAAATGGCGCGCAACAAAGTGGTGGGATGTTGATATCGGAGACCGTGAACTGGTGGTGTGGGGCTCCCCTATTGAGCTTGGTAAACAAGATAAAATAAAGCTCTTGAGAGACCGGATTTTTCGCAGCCAGTTACTTCCTGCTTTCGAAATGAGTGAAACTCATGTTCTCGAATACGTTGCCAAAATTCGTCGCTATAAACCCAAAATGTTATTCGGCTACCCTTCTGCTCTGGCCTTGATCGGTAGCTATGCTAAACGCCACGACATCAGACTGGACAACATCGGTATCAAGGTAGTCTTCGTGACGTCTGAGCGGCTCTACGATAACCAAAAAAACATTATCGAAGAGGTCTTCGGTTGCTCGTGCGCCAATGGGTATGGCGGTCGTGATGCCGGTTTCATTGCGCACCAATGTCCCGCAGGCGGACTTCACATCAGCGCCGAAGATCTTGTAGTGGAAATCATCGACCCTGAAGGCAACCCGTTACCCCTTGGCGAGATGGGAGAAGTGGTCATAACCCATATGGCCACCCACGAATATCCCTTCGTGCGTTACCGAACCGGTGATCTGGCGAGACTCAGCAAACAATCGTGCAGTTGTGGACGAGGCTTACCTTTACTGGAAAGCCTGGAAGGTCGCACGACTGATTTCCTTATAGCCCGAGACGGCACGGTACTGCACGCTTTGTCACTGATCTACATTCTGAGAGATCTTGACTGCGTCAAAGAATTCAAGATCGTGCAGGAAACAGTGCAGCAAATCCATCTGCAATTAGTCGTCGATGATCGTTATAACGCCGCACTTGAACAGCAGATCAAACAGGGCTTTCGCCAACGACTTGGAGACGTAGAGGTTTTAATCAAACAGCTAACACAGCTACCCAGAGAACCATCCGGTAAGTTTCGCTACGTTACCAGCAAGCTCGATGTTTCCTGGAGTTAATCCTGGCTGAATTTTACCTGTTCCTGAATTAAACCCTGGCGAGCGCAACATCGCTTACCGATGGCATCCACAATCTGAGGTACAACAACAAAAA
>JAUXFT010000125.1 GCA_030622755.1 Aestuariirhabdus sp.
ATTGCCCTCGAAGGCATGCGCCTGGTCAAAGAGTTCCTGCCACGCGCGTTTGCTAACGGTAATGATATTGAGGCTCGCTCACATATGATGAGCGCCGCAGCAATGGGTGCAACCGCTTTTCAGAAAGGGCTAGGCGCTGTTCACGCACTGTCTCATCCAGTAGGAGCGGTCTATAACACCCCTCATGGCATGACCAACGCCATTGCGCTGCCGGCGGTGATTCGTTTCAACCGATCAGCCATCGAAACCCGGGTCGGCCCGCTAGCAGCATACCTGGGTATCAAAGGCGGCTTCGATGGTTTTTATGACTGGATCATCGAATTTTCACGCAACTTGCAAGTACCCGAAAAACTCAGTGCACTGGGTGTCGATCGCGAGCGCATTGCCGAGCTCGCGGTGATGGCCGTGGCAGATCCAAGCGCTGCCGGTAATCCTATTGAACTCACGGTGGATGCCGCCAGAGCACTGTACGAAGAGACCATATGATGTAGAAGCCTTAAGCAATCAGCCAAGGCGTTCATACAGCGAATTAAATCCGGATTAATTGTGGTTGAAATTCATGAGGTGAAATCTTTACGGTAACCGCTGGAGAGTGAATGCCTCTGTGGGCTTGTAGAAAAGCATAACCTCTCCCCTCACCAGCGGATAATCAAGACTATCGATATTCGTTAAGATAAATAGTACCCGGTTTTAATTTTCCTGCTGATACTATTTTGGTGAGCAAGGTTCTCGCTTGTTTCATAGGGCCTGGCAATCAGGTCTAATCATCAGAAAAGAGTGCACCCTAAAAATAGCGATCCCTATATTACAACCAAAGAGAGCCGCCTGACTCCATACAAACAAAGCACCCGTAACTCGCAAGCAAACGCCCTATATCCCTTTAAAAAATATGGGTATTTTAGTTTAATCTTGACTTTGATCAAAGCAATCCCCTACCTCTCCTTTATTATCCATATTGATTAAATGGAATTAGTCTGGCCGACACCAATCAAAAAAATCCAGCCGGACGCCTGTGAGGATATAGCATGCATACCCAACGATTTTCCCTTCGTGCCGCACTACTTGCAGTCTTTGCGGCTACCCTGTTCGTATTTTCAGCCCAGACCATGGCAACTCCCAAAGCGCTGGTTCTGAAACCCTTCAAATCGATGAGTGACGAAAGCGCCGAGTGTGCCGCCTGTCACAAGGATAAGAACCCATCACTGTATGCCCAGTGGGGTCGCTCCAGGCACTATGGCGCTAACGTCGGATGCTACGAGTGCCATGCTGCTGAGCCAACCGACAAAGATGCCATTCAGCATGAGGGACAGACGATATCCGTTATCGTTTCTCCTAAAGATTGCGGCTCTTGCCACAACTCCGAAGTCGATGAGTTTACCCAGAGTCACCACGCCAAGGCGGGGGAAATCATGGGTTCGCTGGATAACTTCCTCGCAGAAGTTGTTGAAGGTGCCCTGACCTTTAACGGCCAGTCACCCGCCGCGGTAAACGGTTGCTGGCAGTGCCACGGCTCTGAGGTCAAGGTCTTGGAAAATGGCGACCTTGACCCCACCACCTGGCCCAACACCGGTATCGGTCGCATCAATCCGGATGGTTCCCTCGGTGCCTGTACCGCATGCCACCAGCGCCATGAGTTCTCTCTGGTGCAAGCGCGTCGCCCGGAAGCTTGCGGCAAGTGCCACCTCGGCCCTGACCATCCGCAAAAAGAGATCTACGAAGAGTCCAAGCACGGCATCAACTTCTACGCCAACGTTGATCGCATGAATCTGGATTCCTCCAAGTGGATCGTGGGCGAAGACTACGACGCTGCACCGACCTGTGCTACCTGTCACATGTCAGCAACTCGTGAACAGCCCGTTACCCACGATATTGGTACCCGTATCAGCTGGACACTTCGTCCTGCCGTTTCCGAGAAAATTGACGCCAAAGCCAAGGCTCAAGGTAAAACAGTAAAGTCCTGGCAAGCACGCCGCTCGGATATGGAAGAGGTCTGTCAGGCCTGTCATACCAAGTCTTTGGTCGACAACTTCTATCAACAGTTCGACTCGCTGGTCAATCTCTATAACGATAAATTTGCCAGTCCAGGCAAGACTCTCATGGCGACACTGAAAAAAGAGGGCATGCTGACCGAAGTCGGCTTTGACGAGGAGATCGAGTGGACCTGGTTCTACCTGTGGCACCACGAAGGTCGACGTGCCCGTCACGGCGCTGCGATGCAAGCACCCGATTATGTGCAATGGCACGGTATGTTTGAAGTTGCCGAGCGCTTCTATGTAGAGATGGTTCCACAATACCTCGAGGTGGTCGAAAAGGCCGAACACGCCGGTAACACCGAAGGGGCTGCACGTGCCCGTAAGGTTCTTGATGAAATACTTGCCCGTCCCGAGCACGCCTGGTTTAGCGGCAAGGAACCAGAAGAAGTGAAGAAAGCTCGTAAAGAAGCACAGGCTACCTTTAAGGCCCGCTACGCGAATGAAAGCAAGAGCGAAATCAAGAAGTAATCGGGTGGAGGGGCCTTCAGGGCCCCTTCAATTCCCTCAACAGAGGACGTTGTCGTGAACCATGTTGAGAATACTCAATCCCGCTGGCAACGCCTGTGGAAGTGGCTTAAAAAACCCCTTCTACTCGGCATTCCCATCGGCGTTGTACTGCTACTACTCGGTGCTGGCTCTTTCCAGGGGATGATGGTGCTGTCGAACCAGAACGCCTTCTGTTTCAGCTGTCACCTGACCATGGATACCATCGTTCAGGAGTATAAAGCCTCGAGCCATTATGGTGACGGAGTCGATATTCCTGCTACCTGTGCAGATTGTCATGTCCCCCACCCTTTCATGGATAAGATGAAAGTCAAAATTCTTGCTATCGCTGACATCTACCATATGATGGCTGGCACGGTAACCAAGGAGAATTTCGAATCACTGCGCCCTGCCATGGCTGAGAAAACCTGGAAGACATTGGTTGCGAGCGATTCGGGCACTTGCCGACACTGCCATCAGGGAGACAACTTCGATCTCAGCAAGCAACCCCAAAGAGCTCGCCTGAACCACGAAAAAATGGCCAGTCGGGGAGAAACCTGTGTGGATTGCCACCAGGGATTAACCCATAACCGCATCACCATACGGTAAATACCTTAATTGCCGCTGGCAACCTTTTCATAATGAGGCCGCCGGAAGGCCTCTTTTCTTTTTAGAACGTCATTGCTCTCCAATGTCATCAACATTTTTAACCACCTTTATTAACAACCTTCCTTAGCCAAGTACCAAGTTGCTCTTTAGGGCGCCATCTGTTAATTATAAAAAACTACCTATTGAATCGTGACAGCTGCATCAACATGCTATACAAATTACAACATACTCATAGCAAATATTTTACGTAGCCTGATCAGGTTTTAAATTAAGGACGCCGAATCAGCGAATCGCTAATACGTTGGCTCTGAAGACTTCTGGCTGTAGAACTCACACTCGGGGTTACGTTTAAATTCGAACCCATTTGCTGCCAGACCTGTACAGCCGTAGAGGTCTTTTTAGACTACTATTTTTATTCTATCCATTGCTGAATAATCAACGAGCTACGAGGAGTTATTCCCCACTATGAGTCTGTTCTGGATACCGCTGTTACCGATGATCGGTACCCTGGTTCCGTTACTCAGCGAACGTTGGGGACGAAGTATATGTGCCTTGTGCACCGCCATCGCGCCAGCTATAGCATTGACTATGGTGCTTGCCTATATGCCATCGGTGTTGGCCGGGCAACCTATTCAACAGAGCATTGAGTGGATTCCACTGATTGGCCTTGAGTTGTCATTCCACCTTGATGGCCTCGGATTACTCTTTTCATTATTAATCCTCGGTATCGGTTTACTGATCATCCTGTATGCGCGCTACTACCTGTCTGATCAGGATTCCATGGGGCGTTTTTACGCCTATCTGATTCTGTTCATGGCCGCGATGCTGGGCATAGTTCTCTCAAATAACCTGATCCAGTTATGGGCCTATTGGGAACTGACCAGCATCAGCTCCTTCCTGTTAATCGGTTTCTGGTCGCACAGCAGCAACGCCCGTAAGGGTGCACGAATGGCCCTCACCGTGACTGGCGCCGGTGGACTGGCTCTACTCGCCGGATTACTGATGATCGGCAACATTGTCGGTAGTTACGATCTGCATACCGTCCTGAACAGCGGTGATCTGATTCGTGAAAACCCCCTCTATCCGGTAATTCTGGTATTGGTGCTGCTCGGAGCCTTTACCAAATCGGCACAGTTTCCCTTCCACTTCTGGCTCCCCCATGCCATGGCGGCGCCTACCCCGGTCAGCGCCTACCTGCACTCGGCCACTATGGTAAAAGCTGGAATTTTTCTACTGGCACGCTTTTACCCGATACTGGCAGGCACGGAACAGTGGTTCCTGATGGTCAGCCTGACTGGCCTGGCAACCCTGTTACTCGGTGCTTATATTGCTCTGTTCAAACATGACCTTAAAGGCTTGCTGGCGTACTCCACCATCAGCCACCTCGGCCTGATCACCCTGTTACTGGGGATGGATAGTCGATTAGCCGCTGTCGCGGCGATCTTCCACGTGGTTAACCACGCGATCTTTAAAGCATCCCTGTTTATGGCCGCCGGCATCATCGATCATGAGTCAGGGTCTCGTGATATGCGCAAACTGAACGGGCTATGGAAATACATGCCCTACACTGCGACGCTTGCCATGGTCGCGGCAGCCTCTATGGCTGGAGTCCCTCTCTTTAACGGATTTCTTTCCAAAGAGATGTTCTTCACAGAAACCCTCGACCAAAGTGCGCTGGGCTCACTCTCCTGGATGATCCCCGTACTGGCGACCATCGGAGCCATGTTTGCAGTTGCCTACTCGATCCGTTTTATCCACGATGTATTCTTTAATGGCGAACCGATTAATCTGCCCAGAACACCCCATGAGCCGCCACGCTATATGAAGGTTCCGGTAGAAATTCTGGTAGGTCTCTGCCTGTTAGTCGGCATATTCCCCCAATTCATGATGGGCGACCTTTTAACGAGTGCCTCCAGCGCCGTTTTGGGTGGCGCCGTCCCCACGTATAGCCTGTCAATCTGGCACGGTTTCAACCTGCCATTTGTAATGAGCTTGATCGCTATGGGTGGTGGTTTATTGATTTATCATAACCGCCGCAGCCTGTTCCGTTTTCAGGCTCAATTCCCCGAAACCGATGCCAAACTGGTTTTTGACGACACTATCAAGCTGGTTATAGAGAAAGCTGCTCATTTTAACGGCTGGCTGGAAAACGGTTCGCTGCAACGATATATGTTTTGGATGATGTTCATGGTGTTGGCCCTGATCACCGTGCCAATAATGAACCTTAATACGACAGAAGGCATCCGCCCGGAAACGCCCCTTAACAACGTGATGAGCGCCGGTGCCGCATTACTCTGCATATGCGCACTGGCAACCGTGATCTGGCATCGCAAGCGCGTTATCGCCTTGTTAATGCTGTCCGTTGTCGGGCTCATCGTATCTATCTCCTTCGCGATATTTTCTGCACCCGATCTGGCCCTTACCCAGTTGCTGGTCGAAGTCGCCACGATTATCTTGTTGTTGCTGGCGCTGTTCCTGCTTCCTCAACGCACGCCAAAAGAATCGAGCCCTTCTCGCATCATGCGCGACCTCAGCATCTCCGCAGTGATTGGCGGTGTGGTAGGAACCATTAGTTACGCCATAATGACGAAACCGCTGGTCAGCATCTCCGATTTTTTCCTGGACAACAGTAAAACCGGTGGCGGCGGCACTAACGTAGTGAACGTCATCCTGGTCGATTTTCGTGGTTTTGATACTATGGGTGAAATTACCGTACTGGGCATCGCTGCACTGGGCATTTACAAACTACTCGCGCAGATGCACATCGCCATGCCGACCAGTGATATCGATGGCCGCAGCTGGGCCCGTGACAAACACCCCATGATGCTCGAAGTAATATCCCAGGGCCTTTTGCCCCTGGCGTTATTGGTGTCCGCATTTATTTTCTTACGAGGGCATAACTTGCCCGGGGGTGGATTTATTGCCGGGCTGATTACCTCTCTGGCACTCATCCAGCAATATGTGGCTCATGGTGTTAATTGGATGAAAGTTCGCCTGAAAGTGGATTACCAATGGTTGATTGGCAGCGGGTTGTTTATTGCGCTGGCTACCGGTGCTGGCAGCTGGTTGTTCGATCGTCCATTCCTGACCAGTTGGTTTGATTATTTTACATTGCCGATTATCGGAAAGTTCGAACTGGCCAGTGCCCTGCTGTTCGACCTCGGAGTCTACCTGACTGTGATCGGTGCCACCCTGTTGATTCTGGCCAACCTCGGCAAGATCACCACCGGTGAACGCCCAAAGCAAACGGAGTATGAATAATGGAGGCCCTCTATGCATTGTGTGTCGGTGTACTGACCACCTGTGGTATTTTCCTGACCTTGCGAGGACGAACCTTTCCGGTCGTCATGGGGATGACCATGCTCTCCTACGCAGTTAACCTGTTTCTGTTTGCCAGTGGCCGACTCACCATAAATGGCCCCGCTATCCTGGGATTCAGCGTCAACTACGCTGATCCTTTACCGCAGGCGCTGGTGTTGACCGCCATTGTCATCGGTTTTGCGATGACCGCCTTCGTGGTCATTCTGGCAATGCGTGCCCGAGCCGACCTTGGTGATGACCACGTCGATGGGCGTGCACCGGATAGCAGTGAAACACCGAAGAATCAATCATGATGCAGCACCTGGTGGTCCTGCCGATTCTGGCCCCTATGCTGATGGCCGTCATGATGTTACTGCCGCCGTTGCAAAACACCATCTACCGCCAGCGTATTGCTTCTTTTTTTACGATGCTAGTGATGCTGGGCATCGCTATTTTGCTAATAATAACCAGTAGCGAGCAGACTCAAGTGTATGCTCTCGGTGGCTGGCAACCTCCCTTCGGCATCGTTCTGGTTGCCGATCGGTTAGCATCCATGATGGTGTTGCTGACAACGGTTCTGGGGTGTGGTGCGCTACTCTATGCAAGTGCCGGCGATGACAATCTGGGCATGTATTTCCACCCGTTATTTCTGTTCCAGCTCATGGGAATTAATGGTGCCTTTCTGACTGGCGATATTTTTAACCTGTTCGTATTCTTTGAAATATTGCTGATCGCTTCTTACGCGTTATTGATTCACGGGGGCGGCAAACAAAAAACCCTGGCCAGCGTGCATTACGTATCTCTCAACCTGGTGGGTTCATCCTTCTTCCTGTTCGCACTGGGCATTCTGTACGGCACCCTGGGTACGCTGAATATTGCCGATATGGCAGACGCAGCATCCAGACTTGAAGCGCAAGAAGCGGTGCTTGCCAAAACCGGCGTCCTGCTTCTGCTGCTGGTGTTCGGACTTAAAGCGGCGTTGTTGCCACTGCACTTCTGGCTAACCAAAACCTATTCAAGTGCCAGTGCTCCTGTCGCTGCTCTGTTTGCCATCATGACCAAGGTTGGCATTTATAGCATCTTCCGCATTCATGGTGTGGTGTTTGGTGAAGAAGCCGGGCTGCTGGCAAATACCGCCTTACCCTGGATCTGGCCAATGGCGATTCTGACCTTGATCATCGGCACCATTGGCCTGATTGGCAGCTCCAGCCTGAAAGTACTCACCGCCAATCTGGTGCTCATTTCAGTCGGCACCCTGCTGCTGGCGATGGTTATTCCAGGAGGCATAGGACTTGGCGCCGCGCTCTACTATATGCTGCACACCACTCTGGTATCCGGGGCACTATTCCTGTTAGCCGATATGATCGGCAAGCAGCGGGGTAAAGCCGCCGACCGATTCGTTCCTGCCCGACCCATACAGCAACCGGGATTACTGGGCACGCTGTTTTTTCTGGCCGCTCTGGCCGTTATCGGCATGCCACCGATGTCAGGTTTTGTCGGCAAAGTGATGATCCTGCAAGCCGCTAACGGAACCAGTGGAATGATCTGGATCTGGTCGATTATCTTGATCTCCAGCCTAGCCGCAATCATCGCGCTGTCTCGCGCTGGTACCAACCTGTTCTGGAATCTTTGCGGAGATAAAAGTGACGAATTAGCCAGCAGCCAACTGCAGATCATTGCTGTTGTGCTATTACTCGCCTGCTCTCCGTTATTGGTCATCTTCGGAGCACAGGTTACCGAGTTCACCGATACGGCTGCCCGGCAGATGCTGCATGACTACCCGACGATCAAGGCGATGATGAACGCAGGGATTACCCAATGAGCACCCTCTATAAATCCAGATTCTTTCCCCATCCAATGGTCAGCCTGCTACTTCTCGTGGTGTGGCTGATGTTGAACAACAGCATCTCTGCAGGCAATATCGTGCTGGGGAGCTTTCTAGCCATCGTTATCCCAATTCTCACAGCGCCACTACAAACGCCACAACCCAAACTGAAAAAACCATTGCTGGCTGTTTATTACGTACTGCAATTGGCGTGGGACATTATCGTTTCCAATTTCCAGGTCGCTAACATGGTGATCAGACCACCAAAATTGCTGCAACCCGGATTTATTGCGGTGCCCATTGATCTTGACACGGTGACAGCAATAACCATTTTAGCCAGCACCGTCTCATTGACACCAGGTACCGTCAGTTCTGATATTTCAGACGACAACAAATGGCTCTATATACATGTTCTCAACCTGGAGAATGAGGAAGAGTTGATTGCCACCATCAAACAGCGTTATGAAAAACTTCTAAAGGAGATTTTCGAATGCTAGAGACAGCACTTCTTCTTTGCGGAGCCACTATTGCCCTGGCACTGCTGCTTAATTTATGGCGGCTACTCAGAGGGCCCTCATTACACGACCGGATCCTGGCGCTGGATACCATGTATATCAATGCCATTGCGTTCATCTTGATCATGGGCATGCGTGTGGATTCACCGCTCTATTTTGAAGGCGCCCTGCTGATTGCCATGCTGGGTTTTATCAGTACCGTGGCGGCTGCCAAATACCTGCTTCGCGGCGATATTATTGAATAGGCCTTGTTATGAACTTTTTCCTTGAACTACTCATTGTTGCGATACTGGCCCTCGGCGCGATTATGCTGTTAATCGGCTCCATCGGTTTGGTACGGCTGCCGGATTTTTATACTCGATTGCACGCCCCGACCAAATCCACCACGCTGGGTATTGGCAGCATTGGGTTGGCGTCCATGTTGTATTTTTCAATTAACCATGAAGGACTTAGCGTTCATGAACCCATCATTACCCTGTTCCTGGTCATCACGGCGCCCATAAGCGCCTATATGCTGAGCAAAGCCGCGCTGCACCATAAAATAAAAACCGTCTCACGCACCCAAAACCAGCACCTGGCGGAAACCGCGCGCAACCAGCAACCACCAACCTCTAGCTCTGAATTTTCTGATTAGGCTAGCGCGCCGTTAACAGCAGCTACCTCAAAAAAACGCCAGTTCTTTAGCCAATTCTTTACCCTATCCACCAAATAGTAAACGATTCAATTGGCGCATATGCAGCGTTCAAATTCGCATAAATAGATCTCTTACGGCCAATGATCTCACACTACAATGAGATCATTATGAATGCGTTATAACAAAGTACTGGTGTTTTCCCAGCCATCATCTTCGTTGAGGGCGCATCTCTTAATTGCTTACAACGCTGGCTTCCAGGCCGGTTCGCAATCAAGGCGCCATTTTGAGCCATACTGGTGGTCTGGCGAAAAATTGCAACGCCGAGTGCG
>JAUXFT010000184.1 GCA_030622755.1 Aestuariirhabdus sp.
GCAGAATCTTAAGTTTTGGGGGTGGGGCTATGAAGGGGAAAGTCTCGATAGCCACTATATCAAGCAAGTAGAGGCGTTAGCCGCGGCACTGTTTGGCGTGTCAGGCTTTGAGTGTCGTTTGCCGCCACAAATCTCCGACCTACAGCTGCGTGCTCCACGTTGCGCCGTGCCGTCTGAATTACAGGTGATCTGTTCAACGAGTATTTATGATCGCGCCTTGCACAGTTATGGCCAATCGTTTTATGACAGTGTACGAAAGCTGCGAGGTGAGTTTACCAACCCGCCTGATGTCGTCGCTTACCCTAAACAAGAAGCAGATATTGTGGCTTTGTATGATTGGGCGGTGCGAGATGATGTGACGTTAATACCGTTCGGCGGTGGAACCAGCGTGGTTGGTGGTGTTGAGCCCCCGCAGAGTGATCGTCCGGTTATTACCATGAATCTTCGCCATTTTAACCAGGTGCTGGAGGTCGATGAGTCGTCACAGTCGGTTCGAGTGCAAGGGGGAACGTATGGTCCCTTGCTCGAGCAACAACTCAAACCTCATGGATACACCTTACGTTTTTTTCCACAGTCTTTTGAATTTTCCACGGTTGGGGGGTGGATAGCTACGCGCGCCGGCGGCCATTTTGCGATGGGGGAAACGCATATAGATGATCTGGTTGAAGGTCTGCGTGTGGTGAGCCCGAGAGGTGTGCTGGAGAGCCGTCGTTTGCCGGGCTCCGGCGCCGGACCTAGCCCGGATCGATTGATGATTGGATCGGAAGGTATCCTGGGGGTGATAACCGAGGCCTGGTTGCGAATTCGAAAACGGCCCGATAAAAAGTGGTCGGCCAGTGTCAGTTTTGGTCGTTTTGATGTGGCTCTGGAGGCGGTACGCGAAATTGCCCAGTCAGGTTTATTGCCCTCTAACTGTCGATTACTGGATCCACAAGAAGCGTTGTTGAATGGGGTTTCAGGAGGGGGTAAAGCAGTTTTGGTGCTGGCGTTTGAATCGCACAAAATTTCTTGTGAAGAACGTTTTCAGCAGGCGCTTGCCATCGTTAAAAAATACGCCGGGGTAGCTACGATAGACCGGCACAGTGAAGAGCCCGGTACAGTATCATCGGAAAATCTGTCCAGGACGACATCTGAACAAAAGAGCGAAGAACAGTGGAAACAGAGCTTTATTAAAATGCCCTATTTACGGGAATATTTAACGGCCAGAGGGATTATTAATGAGACTTTTGAAACAGCGATGACCTGGGAGCGATTGCCTGCTTTCGTCGAATCTGTTCGTCAGGCCACGATGGATGCTATTCTCGCAGTGACTGGTCGCGCAGGCTTCGTGTCGTGCCGATTAACGCATATTTATCCTAATGGAGCGGCGCCCTATTTTACTTTTCTTGCCTATGGTGATCCTGAAAATATGCTGCAGCAATGTGCACTCATTAAAAAAGCAGCAGCGGATTGCCTGATCGAACTGGGCGGGACCATTACTCATCATCATGCGGTTGGTCGTGATCATCGGCCATGGTATGACCGGCAACGCCCGGACCTTTTTGCTGAAACGTTACGTGCTGCAAAAAAGCAGCTGGATCCGGCTGGAATTTTAAACCCGGGTGTTTTAATCGACCCTTGAGCGGTTAACCCTGAGTCCGACAGGCTCCTGGTCCATTGATTGACTGCTCAGGGTCTTCCCGATAAAGACCTGATGTTTGAATGCTATGCCTAAAACAACGCCCTTTAAACAAGCGTAAAACAGCTTTTTAAGCGAGGAGAAATTAATTAAAGAAGCCTGCAGCTTGAAAAGCAGGCAATTAATACCATATACAAAGTAAGTGTTAATAAGCGCCATGTGCGGTGTCAGGGTAAGTATTGTTAGTAATGCCCACGATGCATCTGGCCATAATTTTTAGGTGGTGTTATGAGAATCGATCGGTTTACAAGCAAGCTTCAACAGTCACTATCGGATGCGCAATCCATAGCCGTGGGCAGGGACCATAATTATATTGAACCCGCGCATCTTATGGTTGCATTGTTGGAGCAGCAAGGTGGCTCAGTGCGGCCTCTGCTGCGGCAGGTAGGTTTTGATGTTGATAAGGTGCAGGCCCAATTAGAAGAGCAGCTGTCACGTTTACCAAAGGTGCAGAACTACGACGGTGATGTGCAGATGTCTGCCAATTCCGGGCGGTTACTGAATATGGCGGATAAATTGGCGCAGAATAAAAGCGACCAGTTCATCTCCAGCGAAACGGTTCTATTGGCCGCAATGAATGACAAAGGGCCTCTCGGTGAATTGCTCAATGGGCAAGGTGTTAGTAAGCAGGCGCTCGAAACCGCAATTAATAATTTGCGTGAAGGCGATAGCATTAATGACCCTAATGCAGAAGAAAATCGCAAAGCCCTGGATAAATACACCATCGATCTCACCGCCCTGGCGGAGCAGGGTAAGCTGGATCCGGTGATTGGGCGTGATGATGAGATTCGTCGTACGATTCAGGTGTTACAGCGCCGGACTAAAAATAATCCAGTCATTATCGGTGAGCCCGGAGTAGGTAAAACTGCCATCGTTGAAGGTATGGCGCAACGTATTATTAATGGTGAAGTCCCTGAGGGATTACGTGATAAGCGTATTCTGGCTTTGGATATGGGATCTTTGCTGGCTGGTGCAAAGTACCGTGGTGAGTTTGAAGAGCGGCTCAAAGCAGTGCTCAATGAGGTAAGTAAACAGGAAGGCAGGATAATCCTCTTTGTGGATGAGCTGCATACCATGGTTGGTGCCGGTAAGGCTGAGGGCGCGATGGATGCTGGTAATATGCTGAAACCGGCACTGGCCCGTGGCGAACTGCATTGCGTCGGAGCGACGACCCTTAACGAGTATCGTCAATACGTAGAGAAAGATGCTGCACTGGAACGTCGCTTCCAAAAAGTAATGGTCCATGAGCCTTCTGAAGAAGATACCATTGCAATTTTACGCGGACTTAAAGAGCGCTATGAAGTGCATCATGGTGTTGATATAACAGATCCTGCCATTATCGCAGCCGCAAAATTATCCCACCGTTATATTCCAGACAGGCAACTCCCTGATAAGGCGATTGATCTGGTGGATGAAGCCGCTAGTAAAATTCGCATGGAGATGGATTCCAAGCCCGAAAGCATGGATCGTCTGGAACGCAGGTTGATTCAATTCAAGATTGAACGGGAAGCGCTAAAAAAAGAGGAAGATGCGGCGTCACGTAAACGCCTGCAGAACCTGGATGATGAGATAGCGCGTCTTGAGCGTGAATTTTCTGATCTGGAAGAGATCTGGAAATCTGAAAAAGCGACTTTACATGGGTCGCAGAAAATAAAGGAAGATTTGGAAAAGGCTCGCGTTGAGTTAGATGCAGCGCATCGCAGGGGAGATCTTGCAGAGATGTCCGAGCTGCAGTATGGCCGCATCCCTGAGCTTGAAAAACAGCTGGGCCTTGCTAATCAAGCTGAAATGGGCGACATGCAGCTGCTGCGTAATAAAGTGACAGAAGAGGAGATTGCTGAAGTTGTTTCCAAGTGGACCGGGATCCCAGTTGCAAAAATGCTCGAAGGAGAGCGTGAGAAACTATTACGCATGGAAGACGCTCTGCATAAGCGTGTGATAGGGCAGGATGAAGCTGTAATAGCAGTATCTAATGCTGTGCGTCGCTCTCGTGCTGGTCTATCTGATCCGGATCGTCCCAACGGCTCCTTTATGTTTTTAGGTCCCACCGGGGTTGGTAAAACGGAATTGTGTAAATCACTGGCAGAATTTTTGTTTGATACTGAAGAGGCTATGGTTCGTATTGATATGTCAGAGTTTATGGAAAAACACTCTGTCGCCAGACTGGTTGGTGCGCCTCCTGGTTATGTAGGTTATGAAGAGGGGGGGTATTTAACTGAGGCGGTACGTCGGCGCCCCTATTCAGTGATTTTATTGGACGAGGTTGAGAAAGCTCATCCTGACGTATTCAATATACTGTTGCAGGTTTTGGATGATGGTCGATTAACCGATGGCCAAGGGCGTACCGTTGACTTTAGAAATACGGTGATCGTCATGACATCGAATCTTGGGTCTGATGTGATTCACAACATGGCGGGTAATGATTTTGAGCAGATTAAATCTGTGCTTATGGAGATTGTTGGCCAGCACTTCAGACCGGAGTTTGTAAATCGGGTAGACGAGTTGGTAGTCTTCCATTCATTGGCGGCTGAGCAGATTGCTGGTATTGCAGAGATTCAACTTGATCTGTTGCGAGAGCGTTTACGCGAAAGGGAACTGTCTATGGAGGTTGATGCGGCCGCCATTAATCGTCTGGTCGAGGTTGGTTTTGATCCAGTATATGGTGCGCGCCCATTAAAACGCGCCATTCAGCAATGGATTGAAAATCCCTTGGCTCAGCAAATCCTGGCGGGCAAGTATGAACCAGGGCATACCATTCGTGTATCTGCCGCAAGCGAAGGGTTGACGTTTAGTTAACGTGATCCAAGCCGATTGCTGTAAGTAAAAGAGCGAACTTTATGGTTCGCTCTTTTACTTTAAGGACTGAGTTAAGGGCTGAGTTAAGGGCTGAGTTAAGGGCTAAGTTAAGGGAAATGTATCCGAGCTATTCTATTATAGCGTGAGACATTTCTACGATCTTATTGATGATTTGACGATCCCCATCGCTGATCTCTATTAGATGAAATCCCGTCCAGTAGTGGGAGGGTGTGCTGCTTTCTTTGCACCATAAGCTATCAGCCCCCAAATGGATGACTTCCGTATTGTCGATTGGAGCTTCCAGGTTAATACGGCATTGGTAGATAGTGTTGGTTTTGATGGGTTCGCTGCTCACTAACATGAACCCTTCACTGGATATGTCGACAAGACTGCCCATATGTTTTTCAGTGTTGCAATCGAATACATCCAACTTACTTTGTGGTGTGACTCGTTCCGTGCTGCGATTTTCCTTCATGCAGGTCATCTCTTGTTAGAGTGAGTGGGGCGTTTAGTAAACCTGTGTAATGATGCTGATGTCATTGACGGTCACTTCATAAAACGCTTGAGTATTTTGTGAATTTTTTCCATGGCTCGATCCATAATTGGGGCTTTTTCAATCATGGCAAAACGTGTCGAGCCGGTCGTTATTTCAGTAGCCAGAGTATAAATCGGCTTTATAGCTGCCTTGTTGCCAGATCCGTCAACGAACATATAATTAAGCGTGATCGGGCTAAACCAGCTGAGCTTCAGGCGCATGACGCTGTCATCTGGCTGGGTGAAATCGAACCAGGTTCCGAATTCAATCTCCTTCAGACGAATGATGAGCTCGGGATCGACGTCTATATCCTGGTTTTCGCTGCTTTCCTGTTCATCATCTTCAGGGTCTTCGCTCAGGCTACCTAGTGCAGGGCTTGATGCTTTCTGATCCTGTTTCGTAGGTGCTTGGGCGGGAGGTGTTTCCAGCGGTTTGCCTTCAACAGCTCTTAATGCAGCACGTTGACAAAGTACCAGCGGTTTCACAATCCCTTTGATCTCCTCTTCGGGATGTCCTCCAAGGTTGATGAGATATTGTTTAATGCTTGTGATCAGGTGAGGCTGTTTCTCTTTGAGGAGATTTTTTTCCTCTTGCGAGTATTTGGCTTCGATGCTCCAGAAAATATCATCAGTAATATTGATGGCGCGTTGCCAGATTTCATTTTCATCGCCGTGCCTCAGGTAAATGAAGACCAACACATCTTTCCATGCAGAAAGCAAAAAGTGGGCGGCGGCTTTGGGTGGTTTTTGTTCGTAGATGCGGGGTTCCAGGGCTTCCTTGGCCTTGGTGCGTGCAGCCAACAGGCGATCACGTCCCTTGGTGGCTTCTACTGCGCGGCGTTCGATGATCTCGGATTGGCGCTTGAGTAGATTGATAAAGCTGTTGAAATCCTTGATCAGCTCATCGAACAGCGCGTTATCACCCTCATAGTCCTTGATGACACGCTGAACAATAAACTGGATTTTAGCCAGCACTCCACGATCATTTTTCTCATCCGGTGCCCAGAGTACGGCTGCTTGGGCCATGCTATTCAGCAAGCGGCGCGCCGGGTGCTGATGACGGACAAACATCGCTTTATCCGTTAACGCGATCTTCAGGTAGGGCGTATGCAGATGACTGAGTGCTGTTTTGCAAATATCAGGTAAATTTTCATCGTCAAGGATGAAATCAAACAGCATGCCTACCAGATCGATGATGTCAGCATCTTCAGGTGCGATGTTTTGGTCCGTTGCCGAGCCTTCATTCAGGTGGCGAACCAGGCTGTCCTTGAACTCATTTACAGATTGTGGTGTTGTAAATGGCGTGCTTCCCGAAGTGATGTTCTCTTTTTGCAGGGTGGTTAGCGCGCTGAGAAGATCATCAGTCGTGTAGGGTGCTAATCCCTCAGTCGGAGGAGAGAAAGCATGCACGCTGCGAAAGTTTGCCTCAGGGATCTCCATAGGCATATTGTTTGCCCGGCGACTAC
>JAUXFT010000028.1 GCA_030622755.1 Aestuariirhabdus sp.
CCATCAGGGGTGTAGCATTGTAATCCATTACCACAAAATCGGCTTCTTTGCCTGGGGCGAAGCTGCCGATTTTATCGTCCAGCTTGAGCGCCCTTGCTCCACCCAGGGTTGCAAGGTAGAGAGATTTAAAGGGGTTAAGTTTGTGATGCTGTAGTTGCATTACTTTGTAAGCGTCTTTTAAAGTCTGCAGAATTGAAAAACTGGTGCCAGCGCCGACGTCGGTGCCAAGTCCGACATTGATTTTGTACTCTTCCATTTTTTTCAAATCAAACAAGCCGCTGCCTAAAAACAGATTTGAAGTAGGGCAGAAGGCCAGTGCTGCATCGGTGTCGGCCATACGTTGGCATTCTTCATCACACAGGTGTATGCCGTGGGCGAGCACGGAGCGTTCACCGAGTAGCTTGTAGTGATCGTACACATCCAGATAACCACTGCGCTCGGGAAACAGTTCTTTTACCCACTCGATCTCTTTGGTGTTTTCTGACAAGTGGGTGTGCATATAGAGATCGGGATATTCGCTTAACAGTTTGCCGGCTGCGGCCAGCTGTTCGCCACTGCTGGTCGGTGCGAACCGTGGCGTTACCGCGTAATGCAAGCGCCCTTTGCCGTGCCAGCGCTCGATCAGGGCCTTGCTGTCGTGGTAGCTTGATTCCGCGGTGTCGGTCAGGTAATCGGGCGCGTTACGATCCATCATCACCTTGCCGGCGATCATACGCAGATCGCGTTCTTCAGCGGCCTCAAAAAATGCATCCACAGATTCCGGGTGGACGGTGCCGAATACCAGCGCGGTGGTGGTGCCGTTACGCAGCAATTCAGTGAGGAATATTTCAGCGACGCCTCTGCCGTGTTCCTTGTCACTGAAATGTTGCTCGGTCGGGAAGGTATAGTTATTGAGCCAGTCCAGCAACTGGTCACCGTATGAGGCAATCATGCTGGTTTGCGGATAGTGAATATGAGTGTCGATAAATCCGGGGCACAGCAAGCTATCTTTATGCTCGATGATCTCTGTTCCGGCGGGCAGTGTTGGCAGTAATGATTCCGCTTCACCCACGGCAACTATATGCCCCTGCTCAATCACCAACAAACCATCTTCGAGATACTCAAAGGAGTTTTCCAGGCCAACCTCTGCGGGGTCGCCGAGGCTGTGTACCAGGGCAGAGCGGTGGGCGTGAATTTTGTCGGACTGTACAGCGCTCATCTTGTGAATATCTCTAATGTCTATTAGTCAGGTTGGCACTTTTTCCATTGGAAATACAGAATGCAAAACGCCAAATGGGATTATGCAGCGCTTAAATAGCCAGGCGCTCGATTACTTTGGTGTCTTTCGGCGTTTGATCTTTATTGCTGCCGAAGGCTGCGTTGTATTGTGAGATTATCTCGCCCGCCACCGACACTGCGATTTCAGCGGGTAATTTGCCTTTTATCTCAGGGATACCCATCGGGCAGGTCATGCGTTCCAGCTGTTGGTCGATGAAGCCCTTGGCTTTGAGGCGCAGTTCGAATTTTTTACGCTTGGTGCGAGAGCCGATTAAGCCGTAATAGGCAAAGTCGTCACGTTTAAGAATCTGTTCACTCAGTTCCTGGTCCAGTTGATGATTGTGGGTCATCACGATGAAATAACTGCCAGCTGGCATATTGTCGACCTCATCAACGGGGAATTCGCTAACGATTTTGTCAACGCCTTGCGGAATCTGTTCGGGGAATTCATCTTCGCGAGAATCGATCCAGCGAATGCGACAGGGCAGGCTGGCCAGAATGGGCGCAAGTGCACGACCAACGTGCCCGGCACCGAATAATGCGATCTGCAACCTGTCGTTAATAACCGGCTCGAAAAGTAGAGTTGTGGCACCCCCGCAGCATTGTCCCAGGCTTGCACCCAGAGAAAAGCGTTCCAGCCTGGGTTGGCGCTGTTTCTCTTGCAGGAGCTGGCGAGCAATTTTTATCGCCTTGTACTCCAGATGGCCGCCACCGATGGTGTCAAACCGGGCATCATTGCTGACCACCATCTTGGCTCCGGCGTTACGGGGGGTAGAGCCTTTTTCATCCACCACGGTAATCATCACCGCAGGAATACCGTCGGCCTCAAGCTGGCCTAACGCACTGATCCAGTTGCTGTTGCTCATGTCCATGCTCATGCGTCACCTCCTTTTGCGGATTGCCTATCGGTTGACGATTTCATCGCCTCAACCGCCCATAACACACGTTCCGGTGTAGCTGGGGCGTCGATCTGTGGACTGATGCGGTAATCGGCCAGGCTGGCGATGGCATCCTTGATGGCGCAGAACACGGAAATGCCCAGCATAAACGGTGGTTCACCCACGGCTTTTGAGTGAAACACGGTGTCTTCGGGGTTCTTTCGGTTCTCCACTAACTTCACCCGGAAATCGACAGGCATATCGGCGATGGTGGGAATCTTGTAGCTGGCGGGTCCAGTAGTTAGCAACCGTCCCTGATCGTTCCACACCAGCTCTTCGGAGGTTAACCATCCAGCGCCCTGTACAAAGGCGCCTTCGACCTGGCCGATATCAATGGCCGGGTTCAGGGATGCTCCAACATCATGGATGATGTCGGCACGTAGAATTTTGTATTCCCCGGTTAATGTATCGATCACTACTTCTGAGCAGGCAGCGCCGTAAGCAAAGTAGTAGAACGGCCGGCCACTGGCGCTTTCACGATCGTAATAGATCTCTGGTGTACGATAGAAACCCGTACTGGAAAGGGATATCTGGTTGAAGTGGGCCAGCTGAATAAACTCGCCAAAGGGCAAGATATGATCGCCAGCCAGAACATGGTTGTTGGCTAAACGAACCTCTTGTTCACTGACACTGAAATGCCGGGCGGCGAACTCGATCAATCGCTGCTTAATGGTGTGCGCGGCATTTTGCGCCGCTTTACCGTTGAGATCGGCACCCGATGAGGCGGCTGTAGGAGAAGTGTTAGGAACCTTGTCGGTGTTGGTGGCGCTGATATGAATAGTGTTGAAATCAACCTGAAACTCTTCGGCAACAATTTGCGCAACTTTGGTATTAAGCCCCTGGCCCATCTCGGTACCACCATGATTCAGGTGAATGCTGCCATCGGTATAGATGTGAATCAGCGCACCGGCCTGATTGAGGAAGGTGGCGGTAAATGAGATGCCAAACTTGACCGGAGTGAGGGCCAGACCTTTTTTGAGAATTGGATTCGACGCATTAAAGTCGCGAATCTGCTGGCGCCGCTGATGGTAGTCGCTGCTGTGTTCCAGCTCGGCAAACATCTCCGGCAGCAGATTGTCTTCCACTTTTTGATGATAATGGGTGGTATCGCGTCCGGCATCTTCAGCTCCAAGAGGTTGGTTGAAACCATTGGTGCCGGTCATGGAGTTATAAAGATTATGCTTGCGCACCTCCAGCGGATCTTTTCCCAGCTTTCGCGCGATATCATCCATGATGATCTCGGGCATGATCAGTCCCTGCGGGCCACCAAAGCCCCGATAAGCCGTATTTGATGCAGTGTGGGTTTTGCAGCGATAGCCCGTTATAGTCGCATCGCCCAGATAGTAAGCATTGTCGCAGTGGAACATCGCCCGATCGACGATCGAGTTGGAAAGGTCTGGTGCGTAGCCACAGTTGCCTGCCAGTTTCATGTCGTAGCCGGTAATACGGCCATTATCGTCGAAGCCAACCTCAAATTGATTGAAGAAGGGATGCCGTTTGCCGGTCATCATCATATCTTCCATGCGCGGCAGGCGTATTTTAGTCGGCCGCCCGGTCAGGCTGGCCACTACCGCGGCCATACAGGCGGGGCCTGCGGCCTGGGTTTCCTTGCCGCCGAAACCACCGCCCATGCGGCGCATATCGACCTGAATCTTGTTGAATGAAACGCCCAATGCTTCGGCAACCCGCTTCTGAATCTCAGTCGGGTGCTGGCTAGAGGTGTAGACGATCATGCCGCCATCTTCGGTGGGGATGGCTGAAGAAACCTGGGTTTCCAGATAGAAGTGTTCCTGTCCACCAATATGTACGTTAGCGGAGATACGGTGCCGGGCGCCTGCCAATGCGGCTTGTGAATCACCTCGTTTGTGCTGGTGCGGCTCGCTGACAAAAAACTCTTTCTCCAGAGCTTCCTCAACCGACAAAATAGCGTCCAGACTTTGGTATTCAATGATGGCTGCCATCGCCGCACGGCGTGCGGTGTCCTGATCCTTCGCGGCGACCACTAACAGCGGTTGTCCGTAATATTCTATGGTGCCATCGGCCAGCAGTGGCTCGCCAGGCATGACGGCACCGATATCCAGCTGGCCCGGAACGTCTTTGGCGGTAATCGTGATAGCCACACCGGGGATCTCATAACAGGGGCTGACATCAAGTTTGATAATACGAGCATGGGCGCAATCAGACAGGCGGACATAGGCGTGTAACTGGTTAGGAAATTCCAATCGATCGTCGACGTAAATTGCTTCGCCGCTGACCTGCTTGGCGGCGCTTTCATGTTTGACGCTGCGACCTACGCCGGTTTGCAGATCTTGTTTGGCCTGTGCCAGCATTTCGTCAACGCCTGGAACGGTACCTGGATGGTTAGACATGCTTTTAGTCATGATTGCTGCCTCCCGCTGTGCTGGTTGGCTGTTTTTCTGCACTCGAAGGAAGGCATGGCTGGTAAAAATCCACCACCTGTTTGCTGAATACCCGGGTGGCGACCTCTGGCGAATTGAGCTCAACAAAGTAGCGGTTCAGCATGTTGCGGGCGGTCAGCATTCGATACTCTTTTGAGGCTCGGAAATCGGATATTGGATCGAAATCTTTTGCTAATGCGCTACGCGCGAACTCAATACTGCTCTTGTTCCAGGGAGCACCGACTAATGCGGCTTCACAATGACTGGCACGCCTGGGAATAGCCGCGAGACCGCCAAAGGCGATGCGAGCAGTTTTTACCAGACCCTCTTCAATGTGCAGGTTGAAGCAACCCAGCACTGCCGAGATATCGTCGTCGATGCGCTTGGATATTTTGTAACTACGGAATGGGCTTGTTGTTTGTGTGTTGCTAATGGCACGGGGCACGATGATCTGTTCGATGAACTCACCAGGTTGCCGGGCGGTTATCTTGTAATCAATAAAGTAATCTTCCAGCCTGATAGTGCGACGGCTGTTACCCTGGCGCAGGGCAATGCTGGCATTTAGCGCGATCAACGCGGGTGGTGCATCGCCAACAGGTGACGCGTTACCGATATTGCCTCCCAGGGTGCCCTGATTACGGATCTGCAATGATGCGAAGCGATGCAGCAGTGCGCCGAAATCCGGATAATCAGCAGTCAGTACTTCATAGCACTGGCTGAGTGGCGCCGCTGCGCCGAGCTTGATCTCACTGTCAGTGACCTGAATCTGCTTTAGTGCATCAACCTCACCGATAGTGATCAGGGTGTCGATGTCGCGATGAAACCGGGTTACTTCAAGTGCCAGGTCCGTTCCACCTGCCAGCAAGCGGGCATCAGGGTTGGCTGCGTACAGACTGGCCAGTTCGTCTATGCTGCGCGGATTAAAAGTCTTTTTGTTGCCCAGCGCGAGAATGGCTTCCTGACTGCGCTGTTGATCTTCGAGCCGCAGATCTCGCAGCTGTTGCAGGATCTGCTGTTGTAATTGCTCGAACTGGTCGGGTTCATTGGGTTCGTACATCAATTCGTACATGGCGTGGGCAGCGTCAACGATGGGCCGATAACCCGTACAACGGCACAGATTGCCGGACAGGGCTTGTTCAATATCTGCTTTATTCGGGTTCTGCTTGTTTTTACCGAGGGCAAACAGCGACATGACAAAACCGGGAGTACAAAAACCACATTGGGAGCCGTGCTGATCGACCATCGCCTGCTGGGCAGGGTGCAATTTATTGCCCTGTTGCAAATCTTCGACGGTGATCAGTTGTTTGCCATGTAGCGCAGAAACAAAGGTGAGGCAGGAGTTAATGCTCTTATAAACAATCTGTTGGCCATCTTCACCGTTATCGGTTCCGCTCGAGAGTTCGCCAAGAACCACGGTACACGCGCCGCAATCACCTGAGGCGCAACCCTCTTTGGTTCCGGTTTTACCTGTGTGGTAGCGGAGGTAGTTGAGGACCATCATATTGGGGTCGATCGACTCTTCCACTTGCAGTTGCCGGTTCAATAAGAACTTGATCAAGGCAGATATCCTTTTTGGGTTTTATTCCAGGCTGGCATCTGGTGCTGGTATTTTGATATTAAGTGATTAAATTAAAACCTGTCCCAGAAGTCAAGTAATTGGATCGAGAGGGTTATATCAAATGATGATCAATAGGTGGCCGGTAAGCTGTAAAAATCAGCGTATATAGAATGTGCGTTGTAGTGACCGCTTTGAGGATCTGTTTGCCCGAGGGATTTCAGTCAGTTTGCCTGGCTTTGGTCACTTGGCCTAATGTCATTGATAGATGTGATCGATACAAGCGGCGATGAAGGGGTTGACCACAAGCAGCTTGTCACGGAAGGTAGGTTTGGTATTTCGAGCATTTTTATGATGTAAGTTAAATGCTGTAGGTAGCTCCTACGGTACTCATTAGGGACAGTGGATTGCAGAGGCTCTGCTTTATCAAATTATGGGAAATTAATGGCAAGCTCAGATAACACCGAATTCAGCCTTGTCGCAGATATTGGCGGAACCAACGCACGATTTGCGCTGGCCGATCCGGTTACTGGAGCACTGGAACAAGTGGCTACCCTGAAAGTAGCGGACTATCCGACTATTGAAGCCGCGATTCGTGCCTATCTGGATCACAATCAAAGCGCGCAAGATCAATCTACCATCATGCAGTCACCAAGTGCTGCCTGTCTGGCGATCGCCTGTCCCGTGGTGGGTGACCAGGTCAATATGACGAATCACAGCTGGTGTTTTTCCCGCACGAAGTTACTCGAACAACTGGGTTTTGAACGACTTGACGTTATTAACGACTACGCAGCAATCTCTTATTCAATATCAGGCTTGAGAGAGGATGAGCAATTTCACGTTGGCGGAGGAGAGGCTGTTGCTGGGTTTCCGCAGGTTATTGTCGGTCCCGGCACTGGTTTGGGTATTGGTGGTGTTTTGCATAGCGAACATGGTCCTATCGCATTGGAGGGTGAAGGTGGTCACGTCGATTTTGCTCCCTCCAATGAACAGGAAATTGAGGTGTTGAAATATCTGTGGCGGCACCATGATCATGTGCCGGCCGAGTATCTGTTATCCGGTATGGGCTTGAGTAATTTGCATCAGGCGTTGGCCGAGATAGCCGGGCAGAAAACCATGCGGTTACAACCTGCCGAAATTAGCGATGCGGCGCTATTGCAAGGCGACGGTTTATGCCTTGATGTGTTGCACTGTTTTTGCGGTATTCTGGGCAGTGTTGCGGCTAATACGGCACTGACGTTCGGGGCTCGGGGAGGGGTTTATATCGCTGGTGGAATTATCCCTCGCATGTTGCCGTTCTTTGCGAGCAGTGAATTTCGAACTCGTTTTGAAGCGAAAGGCCGCTATCGACAGTATATGCAGGCGATACCCACTGACGTTATCACCGCCGAACAACCGGGGTTGCTCGGCGCAGCGGCCTTACTTAAGAGGTAAAAAGCTGAATAGGTAAATAGCTGAAGAAGTTAACAGGTTAGCAGCAACCGGTTGGATCAGTAATGGACTTTTTGGTGGATATGTCGAAAGCGGTATTGTTCGACCCGAGCAGCGAAGCTCGAATACTCTAGCTTCGCTGCTTTATCATTCTTGATGAATTAAACGTGGCTGGTAAATTTCCAGACTTGTTAAATTTGAGCGCTGCCCGTTTGTAAAAGAACGCTACGTACAACACAGGTTTTTGAGCCAGCATCGTAATCAGCGGTTACCGTGATAAAACGCGCGGTAAGGCTGATAGATATCAACATCATTGCCGCTACATTATTACTTTTGATCAACATCCTTTCTGATGAGGCTTTTTGGCAGGCGGCAGGTAACCCGACATTCATCTTAAAGTGCATGCCCTTGCTATCACCGGTGATATCATAAATGCTACCTACGGAAGTGTTGTCATCCACCGCCAGGCTGTTTGAGGCCAGTGCATTAGAGGAAAGAGTGCTTGAGGAAAGTGCTTTTGAGGAATGAGTGTCGGCGAAGACAATGTTTGAGGATAAAGTGCTCGCTAGAAAAGCGATGATTGAAATTAACTTGAAATGACGCATTGGGCGCTCCCGATAGTGAGATACTTATACTGTGTGGATCCGGAAAATAGCCTGGATGTCGAGCAAGTATAGGCCAATCTCAAGAGGTCGGGAGCACCTCAAAGCTAACTGTTTTATCTACCTTCGCGTTACTACCATTGAAATTGTTCGGTCATTGATGTGTCACCACGTAACTTTAATTGCAGTCCTTTGAGGAAATTGCGCAGAACCTGATCCTTACATTTTCGATAATGTTTATGGGTTGGTTTGCGGAAAAAAGCGCTCAGTTCATGCTTGCTGATGGTGAAATGATTTAACGCCATGATCGATAAAATATCTTCAGCCTTCAGGTTAAGAGCAATTTTAAGTTTCATGAAAATCATATTGTTGGACAGGTGCTTTTCAGGTTCTGGCCGTGGACCATCTCTCTCACCTCGACGATCGATGATCAACCCATTAAGAAAGGTTGCCAGTTGAAGGTCGCTGAGTGCTTGATAACTGGCATCATCATCTTTCTTTAACCAGTTGCTGATCTCTTCCCGGCTAACAGCGTGCCCGGCAAGTCTGAAAATACTGATCATTTTAGAATCACTTAAATCGAGAATGTAACGCAGGCGACGTAAAATATCATTTTGGGTCATAGGGTATTCCTGTGTGACCGAGTGCTTTGTACGGTCAGTAAAGTATTGATCGTTGGTTCTTGGCTATCGGTTTTTGATAAACGCTGGAACTAGAGAAGAACGGCGGTTTTATCTCGTGTTGGAATCGTATTAGTACTCTTCTTATGACCACTGAAGTCGTTGCTCTTCGCTTAAAAAACTCCAGGCGAGCAGACGGCTAATCTTTTGTCCCTGGCTCATCTCCACCACTTTAACCTGTTTAGCGCCTACTTTTAAAAGTAGATTTTTCACAGGTTTAATGTTTTCTGCCTTGGAAACCAGGCTGGTAAAGTAATAAACCTGCTCGGCGTAATTGCTGCTTTCTTTAACCATGCGAGTCAAAAAATCTATCTCCCCGCCGGGACACCAAAGTTCTGTATTCTGGCCACCAAAATTTCGAGTGGTTGCTGCTGTTTTGTGCGGTTTGTCTTGTTGTGGAGAATTGCCGGTTAGTTTTGATGATTTTGTTTTCGCAAGGTTATTCACTTTACGCTGATTAGCGGCTTCCGCCTCCGCCCTGGAGGCGTGAAATGGCGGATTGCACAATGTCAGGTCGAAACGGTCAGTAGGGGTGATAATGTCTTTGAATATCGCCCTGGGGTCTTGTTGAAGGCGTAATGAAACCCGCTTGCTCAGGTTGCGATTGGATTTCACGATCACCCTGGCTGTATTTAGCGCTACCGGGTCGATATCGCTGGCCACAAAGTTCCAGCCATAACTTTGGCTACCGATAATCGGATAGATACAGTTAGCCCCTGTGCCGACATCCAGCACAGTAACCCTGTTGTTTTTGGTTGCATCAGGCAGGCTATCTTCAGCCAATGGTTCTATTGGTTTATCAGGTTCTGAGGGTTTGTCAGGTAATAAATCGGCTATGTAGTGAATGTAGTCAGCACGACCAGGGATTGGAGGGCATAGATAGCCATCTGGAATTTGCCAGTTAACCACCTTGTAGTAATGCGCCAACAGCGCTTTATTGAGCAATAATACGGCATTTGCGTCGCTAAAATCGATCGTCGTTTCGCCGTGTGGGGATTGTATAAGGTGCCCCAGGAGCTCTGGGCAGCTTTTGCCCAGTTGTAACAGATCATAGCGTCCTCTATGTGGATTTCGGGGGTGGAGTGATCCTGTCGGCGATGGCCGTTTTTTCGGCTTGAATGTCATGAAACCTGTGTTCGCGGCTAAGTAATATAAGGCTAAGTAGTATAAGAACGGAAGGGGTATTCGGAGTGTCACTATTCTAGCCGATGACGAGCCGTTATACCCGATATTACCTTCATCGTTGACTGCAGGCGCAGGAGCTTTGTTTGATACGGCGGGTTAATTTTCAATACTGTTCACTGGCGTGATGATTATTAGGGGGAGCAGAACAATAGCTGTTAAGCTGGGGCAAGTGGTTTGGTTTGTTTTTTTAGCCATTCTACACATCTTTTAATCCAGCGAGTTCATCGCACCTTTTCGGTATTTCCATGAAATTATTGATACGTAATCTTGCCCGGACCACTACCGAGGCAGAACTCAAGGTTTTGTTTGAATCGCATGGTCTGGTGCAGTCATGCACGCTGGTCATTGACCCGGTAACAGGGGGTTCCAAAGGTTTTGGTTTTATTGAAATGCCTAAACATGGCGATGCAAAAGCGGCGATGAAAAACCTTAATGGCAAAGATGTTGGCGGCAGCAAGATCAGGGTAAAGAAGGCTGAGCCGAAACCAGTGGCTGATACCAACTCTGCTCCGTAACCGAGCTGAAAGAAAGGATCTTTAGCCATCTATAGATCATATAATAGATCGTATATTAGATTGATCTATTGGTGTTGGGCGTGAATTTTCTCAGGGTAAGTAGCAAAGCAGGCTGCGCAGTCAGCCTTGTTGTGGCTGGCTAGACGTTAATTTCTTTATAGAGGTTCCTTAACCTTGGGCTTAGCGGTAATATTTGCGGCTTTATGATTAGCAACGAGAGTGCGTAATGGGCAGAGCCTATCAGAACCGTAAAGAATCCATGGCTAAAACCTCTGACGCCAAAGCCAAGGTATATAGCAAGTACGGTCGTGAAATCTATGTGTGTGCCAAAGCGGGTGGTATCGATCCAGATGGTAACCTGGCTTTGCGGAGCATGATTGATCGTGCCAAGAAAGATCAGGTGCCTAGCCATGTCATTGAAAAAGCTATCGAAAAGGCCAAAGGCGGTGGTGGTGAAGATTTCGCTACGGCGCGTTATGAAGGTTTTGGGCCTGGTGGCATTATGGTCATTGTCGATTGCCTGACCGATAACCCGAATCGCACCTTTGGTGATGTTCGTCAGTGTTTCACGAAAACTAAATGTAAAATCGGTGCCCAGGGCAGCGTGAGCCACATGTTTGACCACAGCGCTATTCTGGTATTCAAGGGCGACGATGATGACGCGGCTCTTGAAGCCTTGATGATGGCCGATGTCGATGTGTCCGATATCGAAAGTGGAGAGGGTGTAATTACTATTTTTGCACCACATACTGACTATTTTAAAGCCAAAAAAGCATTAATCGACGCGTTTGGTGAGATCGATTTTGATGTCGATGAAATTCAATTTGTAGCGCAAAACTCTTCTCCCTTGAGCGCTGATGATGTGGCAATGTTTGATAAGTTTCTCGACATGCTAAATGACCTGGATGATGTGCAAAACGTCTACCATAACGCCGAGTTGTAAGTTTAATGATGTTGTACTAAGGCTTTCTTTGATTAAAGAATCAGTCAGTGCATTGAGTAGTTAGTAAATGCGTTAGCCAGAAAGAAATAGAGTTGCCAGCATAACGGCAATGCCTGCCAGATAGCTTTGCAGCATTGCCCGGAATTCAGGCTTTGTTCTTTTCTTTGTTAAGGGGCTTTGTTAAGGGCCCTTGTTAAAGATCTTCGTTATATCGGGAGCATAACGAGGCCTGAATGTTTTCCCAGTATCTGTTCGTTCACTGCACGCCTGCTCCAGTATTACCGGAGTTGGTTTTTATGCGTAGTGATTTTTTCATGCAAGTGCTTTCTTAAACTTTCAGTGGTTCAGCTTTCTAAGAGCCCAGCTGATGGTGTTAATCAAAAAGGATTCCCTAATGTCCAAGTTCTTCTTTAAAGGCCGTATTGATAAGCGAGAAAATTACGCGGGTGGCGGCTATGAGACCAAGCGTACAGAAAAGCCCGGCAGTGAAGATTTCCCACTGAATATCAGCGTTCAAACCGATGAGCGCCGTATTGAGATCGAAGCTATTTTGGCGAGTAACTCTTTGTTTGCCAACATAGAGGTCAATGCGGAGGTAGAGGAAAATCTCTCCGAACTCAACGGCATGTTGGATACACCAAAAACCATGGTTGTGGATAAAACACCTGGCCGCAATGACCCCTGTTCCTGCGGCAGTGGTAAGAAATATAAGAAATGCTGCGGATAATCGCTAAGTCTTCAACTTTTTGATGCTGTATTGCTTTAGGGTTCGAGCAACCGTTCTGGTTGTTCGATCCTCCTGCCAGGCACCTTTGGATCTCTGATCCTGATTATTTCACAAAGCTCTTTTGCTTTCCTTAACCCTTCTTAACCTTCCCCTATTGCTTCCACTTTTTGGTCGTTACCACAGCGAATCGCTGGGGATACGCACGCCAGTTGATTGCGTCAGGATGGTTGTGTCGCTGAGAGTGGCTCCTCTATACGCTATCTTGATATATAGGTTTGATTCTTCACCTGTCGCTATTAACAGGCAATCATTCCCCGGGATCTTTCAATGCGTGTTGAAGGCTGAATTAACACCGATCAGGAAATTCAGGAGACGTTATGCTGCTAAAAGGTTCGTGTCATTGTGGGGCTATCCGTTTTCAGCTTGAGTCTGAGCATCCTTATCCATACAACCTGTGTTATTGCTCAGTGTGCCGCAAAACCGCAGGTGGCGGCGGTTTTGCTATTAACTTAAGTGGTCAGTTCGAGACGCTACGCATAGAGGGGGCAGAGCATCAGGGGATTTATCACGTGATCAATGATGGTCAGCCAAGTGTGGCGGAGCGACATTTCTGCAAGCAATGCGCCAGTGCACTTTGGGTGTACGATCCTCGTTGGCCGGAGCTCATTCATCCCTTTGCCTCGGCCATTGACTCTGAACTCCCCGTTCCCTCTCAGAAAACACATCTGATGTTGGGTAGTAAGGCGAGCTGGGTAGAAGTTAACGCAAAAGCTGAAGACAAGTGCTTTGCTGAATACCCGGACGAAAGCATTGCGCAATGGCATGAGCGACAGGGCCTGTTGGTCTGAGAATCGATCTTTGATATGTGGCTGTGAGTCGTATGAACCTGTCGTTGTGCTATTGATTGAATAGGAGGTGGTTAGAAGCTTTTTCAGGACGAACGCCGGTATTCTGTTTCCAGTTCTTTACCAATCTTCAATACTGCTTCAAGTAGGCCATCAACCTGAGAATGATCTGCGCGAGCGCCGATATAGCATGGTCGCAGTGCCAGCACCCCATTTACCTGGGTGGTACTGGGCATATACTGATTTCCCCTTACCAGGCGGCGATGTAATCGGCGGTTGAGCTGGTCAAGATCGGATACGTCTGGCGCGATGTAGCGAAAACAGCAGACCGACAGTGTTGGTTCTAATAGAAGTTCAAGGTTCGGGTGGGATTTGGCCGCCTCTGCGAGATCTCTCGCCATATCGTTATGGCGTTTGATCCGTTCCCGCATGCCCTCGACACCGATCTCTCGAATTAGCCCCCATACCACAACGCCCCGGCAGGGAGCACTGAGCTCGACCCCGTAGTCGAAGTAGGGGATTCCAAAGTCCTCCATTGAATGTTCAATAGTGTTTTCTTCATGTTCTTCCCTGGCTACAGAACCTTCCAGATAGTTCGCAGGCTCCTGAGTAAATGCTCTCTGCAACACTTGCCGGTCTCTTACAAAGGTAGCGGCGATACCGACGGAGGCACCTAGCCATTTATGCGGATCGACAATAATGGAATCCGCCAGCTCAAGACCCTCATATAAGTGGTTTATGCGTTCATCGAGGATGCCGGGTAATCCGTAAGCCCCGTCGACATGGAACCAGATGGAATGCTCTTTGGCGATTTCACCGATTTCTTTCAAAGGGTCGATAGCACCGGTATTGGTTGTGCCGGCATTGGCAACGATAGCCATCGGCAGAAATCCGGCAGATTGGTCCTCAATGATCGCCTTGCGGAGCTCTTCGACCATCATTCGCCCCTCGGTATCGCAGGCTATGGCTCTGATTGCTCGACGACCAATGCCCAGAACGCCGCCAGCTCGTTGAATGGTGTGGTGGCATTCAGCGCTAGCGTATACTCGTACTGGTTGGTTTATGCCGTCAGCGGCGGGGTCATAGCCTGTTTTTTCAAAGGCTGATTGCCTGGCCCCGCCAAGCGCCACCAGATTGGCTACCGATCCACCACTACTGTATACCCCTTGCAGGTGGCCTATTCCACACATGCTGGCTAGCCACTGTAAGGAGAGTTCTTCAAGATAGTTGAATGCGGTAAGCATGTAACGTTGTGGTGAAGAGATGCTGGACGCAGCTGCAGCCAGGGTCGCGATGCTGGTGGACCCGGTGGTGATATAGGCACTGAATCCTGGTCTGGGAACCGCCGATCCGTTGGGTATTATTTTCGAGATAAGATCCTGAGTAACCTGTTCGATGCCTACGCCCTGTAGTGGGAGGGTGTTATCAAGAGTGGCTTGCCAGTGATTGTCAGGATGTAAGGCATCGGGGTGATCAAATTTCAGGTACTGATCCAGCCCCCGGCCTACATCAGACAGGAGCTTTTCTAAATTACCTGTTTCAGCGCGTTCTTTGGGTCGCGGGTTTTGCGTGGTGATCGGTGTTGAGTGCTGTTTGGAATTTTGCATTAACCCCCCTGTGCGGCTTCAATTTGGACAGCAATGTTTAAGCTTGAATTTTGTTGAAGTATTGTTCATGACGCTTTGGAAAACCACCGCCCCATTGCTTCAACTTCCAGTCGAAATGTTCATAAGCTGTCTTAATAAGATAAAAGACAGGCGGAGCTTGAGGGAATTAAGCCCAATGATACGGCGAGTACATAAGTCCGACCGGGTTTAGGGGAAGCGGCTAACGGGGAATTGCTCAAGAGATAGGCGCTGGTTAAAAGGCACTAGAGGGTTAAATCTGTTTGGCCTGAGGTTAATAAGGACTTCAACAGATTATGAAATTGGTGAGCATACATAAGTGTGAGTGGTGAGAACTGGATAGTAAGCCGTAACTGACAGCTTGATATGTTGTGCATAAAAAAACCCCGTCGATGAAGAACGACAGGGCTTTGGTATTTGCTAAAACTTAACTTTCGCGGGACTTGTTGCCTAGCGTGATGTGCTTAGGGCCTGCCATGCTTTGCTGGCCACTAATGCCAGAATTGATCTTGGTAACTTCACCGCCGGATTCTAAAAATGCTTTAGTCTGTTCTTCGATGGATAAGGAAGTTTCTGTCGCAGCGGGTTGTTTCTTTTTGGACGGTTGTGTTCTTGGTTTTGCGACCATCGTATAGCCTTCTAAATTCTGAGAGTAGCCCGCCATTCTACACGATTCATTCACTCGATGTTGGCTGTTCTGCGCAATAAGACGGCAATTCCGGCAGTAATTGCTCTTTCCCAGCTAAAAACCACTTTCATTACTCATTTTTGGCAAAGTCTTAATCTGGTTCTCGGTGTTTTGGGTGTCTTGGTTCTATACCAGAGAACCAGAGAACCAGAGGGAAATAAGAAGGGAAATATAACCGGGGAATAGTCAATGTTCAGTCAGCCCTGGTTATGGGACTTCAGCTGAAAGGGGGTACCGGCTTTCATTTTGCGCAAATAGACAGCATGCACACGTTTTAGGAGGCGAGAAGTCTGGTCTGGTGTGTCCCGTTTTATCAAGGATTTACTTGCAGATAGAGTCTTTATTTTCATGAAAATGATGGTATGAGGAGTCAGTTTGCTGTGCAAATGAAGGTAATTGTCGTCTGGTGATAAAATGAACCGCTCTAGGCGTAAGTTGGTGCTTTTCCCCGTCCAGTGATGTTGGCATAATAGCGCGCCATTATTCGCTCTGCTTTTGATTGCCAGGGTCAATCAAAAGCAGAGCGTTCATGATTTCTTTTTATACCCACATCAATACCCACATCGGAATATCACATTGCTTACCACTGCAAATATCACTATCCAGTTTGGTGCCAAACCATTATTTGAAAATGTCTCTGTCAAATTCGGCGACGGTAATCGCTATGGTTTGATCGGGGCTAATGGTTGCGGTAAATCCACCTTCATGAAAATTCTGGGCGGAGACCTCGAGGCTACTAGTGGTAGTGTCACCAAGGATCCCAATGAGCGTGTTGGTAAGCTGAAGCAGGATCAGTTTGCCTATGAAGAATACAGTGTCATGGATACCGTCTTAATGGGTCATGAGGAGCTGTGGACGGTAAAAACGCAACGTGATGCGATCTATGCCAAGACAGAGATGAGTGAAGAGGATGGTATTCGTGCCGGTGAACTGGAATCCGAGTTTGCCGAGATGGATGGTTATACCGCCGAATCACGGGCCGGAGAATTGTTGCTGGGTATCGGTATTCCGCTGGAACAGCACTTCGGACCGATGAGCGAAGTGGCCCCTGGTTGGAAATTGAGAGTGCTATTGGCCCAGGTGCTGTTTTATGATCCTGACATCATGCTGCTCGATGAGCCTACCAACAACCTGGATATCAACACTATCCGCTGGTTGGAGGGTATTCTCAACGAGCGTAACTGCACCATGATTATCATCTCTCACGACCGACACTTCCTCAACAGTGTCTGTAGCCACATGGCTGATCTGGACTACGGAGCACTGTGTTTGTACCCGGGCTCATACGATGAGTACATGACAGCAGCGACCCAGTCTCGTGAGCGCCTGCTGTCCGATAATGCTAAGAAGAAGGCTCAAATCGCTGAACTGAAGGCGTTTGTCAGCCGTTTCTCTGCCAATGCTTCGAAGTCCAAACAGGCAACCTCCCGTGCCAGGCAGGTGGACAAAATCCAGCTGGAAGAGGTTAAGCCGTCCAGCCGTCAGAACCCCTATATTCGTTTTGAGCAAGAGAAAAAGCTTCATCGCCAAGCGGTGAAAGTGGAAAGCCTGGCGAAAAGCTTTGAGACGGAACTGTTTAGTAACCTTGACCTGATGGTGGATGTGGGTGAGCGCATTGCAATAATCGGTCCTAACGGTATCGGTAAATCCACGTTGTTGAAGTGCCTGCAGGGTGAGCTGGAACCCACAGCCGGTGAAATCAAGTGGTCTGAAAACGCTCGGATAGGCTATTACGCTCAGGATCATGCGGCAGACTTTGATGAAAAAACCTCGTTGCTCGATTGGATGGGACGCTGGGGTAAAGAGGGTGATGACGAACAGGTTATTCGTGGCACGCTAGGGCGTTTACTGTTTTCCCAGAAGGAAATTGATAAGACGGTCGATGTGATCTCTGGTGGAGAACAGGGTCGTATGCTGTTTGGCAAAATAATGCTGCAGCGCCCTAATATACTGTTGATGGATGAGCCCACTAACCACCTTGATATGGAATCCATCGAATCACTCAACCTGGCCTTGGAAAATTACAGCGGAACGCTGATTTTTGTCAGCCATGACCGCGAGTTTGTCTCTTCGCTGGCTACCCGGATTATCGAATTGACGCCAAATGGTATCGTTGATTTCCACGGTACTTATGAAGATTACCTTCGTAGTCAGGGCGTGTAAGGCATTAAGCTTCCAGGTAATCTTATTCAATTACAGTCTGGCGTTAGCTTGTCAGGCTGTAATGGCCTACCTGAAGGCTAAGTGGTTGGTATTCACAAGGCATGTTATTCCAGCATGCTGAGCAGATAGCATATCCCCTGGCTGTGAGGCGTATCCCCTGGCTGTGAGGCATATCCCTTGGCTGTGAGGCATATCGCTTGGCTAGTCAGCGCATTTCAATGCTTAAGTTCTTGCGTCAAATCCCTTCAAACTCCCGTTTTACTTCTTTGATTCTTTATGCCTTTAATTTCCCGGTTTCAAGCTTGAATTCTGGAGCTATGTTGATTAACAAGCCACTTTAATCAACATGGAGATTGTTTGTGTTTGCTTGATATTTGACTCGTTTTTAGCGCTTATTCTGACTATTCCCCGGGTTGTTCCCCTCACAGAATATAAAACCAATATAGCTTCAAACTAATCAGGGAATCACCATCTTCATTCCCTATCGTGAAGGGCGTAGCCATTTGTTGTTAGCCGCATTAGACTGATCAAAGAATAAGAATTGTTCGCACGGATCAAGCAGGCTCAATTGGAGTTGCTTGAGTGCCTAAAAGCAATGATGAGGTTATAGATGGTACTCTTTTCTGGCGTACGTTCAGGGAGAATTGTTCTTGGTTTTTGTCTCCTGTTATTAACCGCTTGTGGTGATTCATCTCCCATACCTATCGGCCTTTCAGTTGGCTGGAGTGGTCCCGCTGCCGATATGGGGCGGGAAGTCCGAGATGGGGTAAGTCTTGCGATCGAAATGGTAAACGCCGAGGGAGGCATACATGGGCGTCCGCTGGAGTTGTTAGTTCGAGATGATGGCAATACACCAGAATCTGCAAGACAGGCTGATCGGGAATTAATTGATGCCGGTGCAGTGGTCATTATCGGTCATATAACCAGTTCGCAATCCCTGGCTGCGGTTGACCAGGCGAATGAATCAAAAGTCTTGATGCTCAGCCCAACGACCAGCACCAACAAATTGAGTGGTCAGGATGATTATTTTTTGCGTATCAATGAATCGATCAGTAATCAATCAGTAGCTATGGCAAAGCATGCCTTTGAGAAATTGGGAGCTCGCAATGTCGCCATTGTGTATGATTTCTCTAATCGTGCATTTACCGAAGATTATGGCAACCATTTCAAAAAACAATTTGCTGATCTTGGGGGGAGGATTAGTTCTGAGCTGAGTTATGAGTCGAGTACCGATCCTGCTTTTTTGCGTCTGGAAAATGAGCTGCAAAAGCAGCCCCATGATCTTGTTCTTATTCTAGCCCCGGCCCTGGATGCGGCGCGTTTAAGTCAACAAATACGAAAGCTGGGTGATGACGCATTGCTGATGACCAGTGTTTGGTCAACCAGTAGTGATTTAATTACCACGGGTGGTCAATCGGTTGAAGGGCTGGTCTCTTCATCGGCGTTTAATCGTAATAGCACTAATCCGGAATACGTTGCCTTTAAACAGGCATTTGAGAAACGCTTTAATTATGAAGCGAATTTTGCGGGAGTAATGTCGTATGAAGCGACCAGTATCATCATAGATTCCATGAGAAATCTGGGTAAGGGTGCACTTAACGATGAACGGCTCTCTACCTTGTTACGAAATGAGATTTTGCGTCAGAGCGAATTCCAGGGCGTGCAAGGGCTTATCGTTTTTGATCAATACGGAGATGTGCAACGGAAAATATGTATCGTAGAAGTACGTAACGGAAGCTTCGTGGCGCTGGAAGAGTAGGGGTATGTTACGTTTCAGTCATACCGTTGCCTTGATCTCAGCATTCGTTGCGCTGTTTTCGGTGCTTTTTTTAAGTGCGGTGCTGTATAACTATTTCGCGCTAGAGCTCAAATCAGAAATTGAAGTGCGTAATGAGCTGGTCGCGCGATCAATGAGTGGTCAAGTAAGTAGTGAGCTTAACCTGCCTGTTGAAGTACTGAGTATTTTGGCTGATCAGGTGAATGTATCTGATCCAGTGATGAACACCGAAGCACTGCTCGATCGTAAAATCGAGAAGCACAGCTTTTTTGAAGCTATTTTTCTGCTTGATCGTGAAGGTAACGATGCCGCCTTGGGGACTTTGCCCGAGTTGTCTATGTACAAGGAAGAGCTACGCAATACTTCGATGGTGTTCCAGCCGTTTTTTACTGAAGTCGTTGGTCAGGAAAAACTCTACTGGTCTCAGGTAATAAGTTCACCAATTACCGGTGCCCCCAGCTTAACGCTCAGTATGGATACGGGTAATGGCGTTATTGTCGGATACATCAATCTGCGCTGGTTGGAAGATATCGCAAGAGGATTAGAGCAGAGCGGTAAGGTCGATATCCGCTTTATCGATAGTAATGGTGTTTTATTGCGAGACCCCGATCAAGACAAGGTTTGGCAACGCATTAACGTAGCCAATATTCCAATTGTTCAGTTGGCATTAACGGGTGAGGAACGCACCGGGCAATTTGATTATTTTGGCGAAACGATGCTCGGGTCAACGGTTAGTATTCCATCCACTCAATGGGTCTTGGTTGTTTCTCAAGGTTATGAGCAGGCTATTGCACCCTTAAGCGCTCTGCTACGCATTGCTATCTATTCCGCTATTTTTTCGGTAACCGGTGGAATTCTCCTGGCGCTTTTTTTATCGAGAACGGGAACGCGTTCCATTGTGCGTTTGTCTGGGGATGTGCGTCGAATTGCCAGCGGTGATTATCTGTTTAAGCCTGCTGCTGGAGGGTATATAGAAACTCGTGACCTGAGTCTGGATGTTCAGGATTTGGCTGCGAGCATTTCTCAGCGTGAAACAGAATTGAAAAAAGCAGAGGAACAACTGCGAAAAATTAATGAGGAGCTTGAGGCGCGGGTAGAGTCGCGCACCGCAGAGTTGCTGGAAAGCCAGGCTGCGTTGAGTCATACCGAGGAGCTATTAGAATTGCTTGAGGCTAGCCCGATTGCTGTGGGGATTGTGCGCAACAAGGATGGAAAAATTGTCTTTACCAATACGCGTAGTGCTGAGATGTTGGGTTTTTCCCGTGATGAGATGTTGAAAAGCGGTATTGATCAAAGTTGGTTAAGTTCCGGTGAATGGGCGCGATTACAAGGAATTTTCCAGCAAAAGGGGGCGATAGATAACGAAGAGTTCCGTTTTTCCACCGCGTCTGGAGAAGAGTTGTGGGGGTTGTTGACCTGGAGTCATGTAGAACTGGCTGGAGAGCGTTGCAGTCTCTATTGGGTATACGATGTCACAGGGTTAAAGAATATCGAATCAGCTTTGATTGAAGCTCGAGTAGAAGCCGAAACAGCCACTAGGGCCAAGTCTGATTTTCTTGCCAATATGAGTCATGAAATACGCACACCAATGACTGCCGTGATTGGCTTAAATAACTTGATGGAGCTGACTAAACTCGATCAAAGGCAGCAGGAATACCTGGAAAAAATACAGAACGCTTCTGCTCATTTGTTGAGTGTTATTAACGATATTCTGGATTTTTCGAAGCTGGATAGTGGCCGGATGCGTCTGGAGTCTCTGTCATTTAGAATCGATGAAGTATTGGATAAAGCCTGCGATATTGTGCGCTTGCAAGCAGAGAAAAAAGGTGTTGATGTATTGGTTTGCCATGACTGGGATATGCCGGTTGACGTGTTCGGCGATCCGGTGAGGTTAGGACAACTGTTGATTAACCTTGTTAATAACGCCATTAAATTTACCGATCGTGGTTCCGTCATTATTGAGGTGGAAAAAATTTCAGAGGCCAATAACCACGCTAAATATCAGTTTTCGATAAGTGATACGGGTATCGGAATGGATGAGCAGCAGCAGAAAGAGATTTTCCATTCTTTTTCCCAGGCAGATAGTTCGATAACCCGTAAATTTGGTGGCACCGGGCTGGGGTTGGCGATTAGTAAACAGCTGGCTGAAGTGATGGGGGGAGATATAACCGTTAGCAGTAAACGTGGCGAAGGCAGCGTATTTCAATTCCAGGTCCAGTTAGAGATATCAGCAGATGTGGTGAGCCAACAAAAGGTTAAATACCTGGCACACAACTATCGCGTTATGCTGGTGGATGATAATCCTGTCTCCAATAAAATATTGCAACGTATATTGTTGCAATTTGGCGCTGGCGTTATTGCGTTTGATCAGCATGAGTTTGCACTACAGGCTTTGCTGGACGGTGAACAAAACAACACACCTTTTCAGCTGCTTATCCTGGATTGCCATTTGCTGGAACGTAAAGGGATAGAATTTTTACGCAAGCTGCGATCGCATGCTGAGCTGCTATCTTTGCCGGTAGTTCTTCTGGTAGGCAGTAAGAGTCAACCGGAGATCCTGGAAGGTGCGATTGCTGCTACGCTCAATGAGATTCTTTTAAAACCGGTAAGTCCAGCGACTTTATTCAATAGTGTCGCGAGCGCACTTGGAGAAAAACCTCGCTTACCCCGGCGATTATTTTCAAACACAGCTACGGGTGATTTTCTCAAAGATATCGCCGGAGCACGTACTCTTGTTGTTGAAGATACTCACATTAACCAACAGATCATACGTGAATTACTGGAAAGCAATGGTCTGGTGGTAACCCTTGCCAGCAATGGCCAGGAAGCCTTGAATGAATTGGCGCAGGGGAGCTTTGATATTGTTCTGATGGATATTCAGATGCCGGTTCTTGATGGTTATGAAGCAACTCGCCGAATTCGTAGTAACCCAGAGTGGGCTGATCTTCCGATTATTGCCATGACGGCACATACCCAGGAAAGCGATATAGCTCGTTGCGAACAGGCTGGTATGAATGGACATCTCGCGAAGCCTATCGATCGTGAACTGCTGTTTCGAATGTTGGGAAAGTGGGTTGATTCTGTTGAGGTTCTGGCGGTTAACGAAAAAAATAATATCGTCTCCGATGAAGAGTATCTTCCTGAGGATATGCCAGGTGTTGATTTGACAGATGCATTGCACCGAGTGTCAGGAAACCGGTCGCTATTGGGTAAATTATTGAGAGAGTTTTATCTGGGGTATCGTGATACTGGCAGTAAGCTCCAACAGTTGTTGGCTAACGATAACAAGAGTAAAGCTATGCAGTTGTTGCACATGTTGAAAGGAGCAGCAGGAAATCTTGGCGTTAGTCAGGTGTCACAATATGCAGAACGGTTAATGCAGGGGTGGGATCAGGAAGCCGATAAAGAAGAACTCTTTGCCCGTTTACTGACTGCAATGAATGAAGTGAACAGGGGATTGGCTACCTATACTGAAGCCTATCGTTCAGCCTATGCATGTCAGGCAGACACAGAAAATGAAGTGATTGGTCAGTTTGACGCCTCTTTGAGTTTTTCGTTGTTGCAGGATTTAGACGTTCTGGTGAAACAAAGAAACAGTCGAGCGCGATCTTTGTTAGATGATTTAGCGGTTGCGTTCGCTGGTGAGTATCAGGCTCAGTTTGCTTTACTGCAAGATCAGGTGACAAACTATGATTACAATATGGCCGGAGACACCATTGTGATGCTGTTTGATCTACTGCAGAAGACAAACGCACGAGGTGAGCATGAGTAGTTCAAGGGGAAGTATTCTCATCGTTGATGATGAGAAGTTGAATCTGGATATTCTTGTGAATCTGCTGGAAGAAAATTACGATGTCTCGGTCGCTAAAGACGGCGCAGGAGCGTTGCAGATTCTGGAAGCGGATACTCTACCCGACCTGATTTTGCTGGATGTGCTGATGCCGGAAATAGATGGCCATGAGGTCTGCCGTCGACTAAGCGCTAATCCGCGCACTGAACATATACCTATTATTTTTATCACCGCGAAAAGCTCCGCAGAGTCGGAAACTCAAGGCCTGGAGCTTGGCGCTGTGGATTATATCATCAAGCCCTTTAATCCAGCCGTGGTTAAGGCGCGGGTCACAAATCACATACGCCTGAAGCAGTATCAGGATCGCCTGGAAGCATTAAATATCGAGGATCCCTTGACTGGGATTGCTAATAGGCGTCGTTTCGATACTTACCTTGAACATGAGTGGCGCTCAGCTTGCCGTACCGGAGCACCATTGTCTGTGATCCTCATGGATGTCGATTTATTTAAATCCTTTAACGATAACTATGGCCATCTTAAGGGTGACGAATGCCTCAGGCTGGTAGCACGCGCCCTTGTGGATTCGGTAGATCGCTCTATTGATCTGGTAGCTCGCTACGGTGGTGAAGAGTTTGCGACCATATTGCCTGGAACCAGTCTGGATGGTGCAAAAAGCGTGGCAGAAAATATGCGCCTGGCTGTAAAACGTTTAGCGATAGCGCACGGATATTCCCCGGTTGCTGATCATGTCACGATCAGTCTTGGTTGTGCGACCCAGTTAGCCAGTCAGCTGGAGGATGTTACCAATCTCGTTGCTCAGGCAGATAGTGCACTTTATTGCGCTAAAGCAGATGGTCGTGATCAGGTGGCCTGTCAGTAGAAAGATGATGGATGAAAGCATGGGGTGCTTATTCGGTCCTTTAGCGGCCATACACGCGCCTGTTTCCGATAGCATTCTCTATTAGAGAAAATGTTATTGATTGGTAAATCCAGCAAATTGATCCCCGCGTAGCATGTATGGCTTATTGGTAATGCCAAAATAAAACTTCTTTTATATCAATGAGATATTCCGTTTTTAGTGTGTTTTTTAATGCCTTTATAGAGTAATTGGTTAATCTGTAGCACAATGTGTGGATTGTACAATTTTGAGACTAGTGGTGATGGGCTAGTTTGGGCTGGCGAGCTATTTTTTTGATAGCGAAATGAGTTCGGTTCTAGGTATTCGCGATAATTGAACCAGGAAAGTGAACGCTTTTAGCTCTTTCTGATAGCGACATCTGTGCCAGTTTTGGCTAAGGATTATGACTATGGGGTTTGGCTATGGAAGGGAGAGGTAAATGTTGAACATTAATCGACTGGAGCTGAGTGAAGCCCGGTTGTTAATTTGCGGGGCCCGCGAGCAGGCGGTGAAGTTGGGCATTTCGGTGTGCATTGCCGTGGTCGATGAATCCGGATCACTGATCGCTTTTGAACGAATGGATGGCAGCAAGGTGATTAGCAGCATCATCGCGCAAGATAAAGCCTTTACTGCAGCCACTTCTCGCAAAGCTACCCATGAATACAACAAAACCTGTGTCCCGGGAAGTCTGGTGTTTGGCATTCATACCGAACTGGGTGGACGTTTCTCTATAGTGGGTGGTGGCGTACCTGTGCTGGTTAATGGTGATGTTGTTGGGGGCATAGGTGTCAGTGCAGGTACACCTGAGCAGGATATGGCCTGCGCTCAGGCGGGTATAGATCATTTAATGAAAAGTACGTTATGAAACTTACCTTAATGAAAAAGACAGATCTCCAGGGCGCAGTTTAATTCTGCGATCTCTCTGAATAAACAAAGTTGTAAATTGTATGAAAGAGCAGGCACGGATCTCTAAACAGGTATTGGCAGACAGGTTGCGCGAATTCATCGATCCTGAATACGTAATCGTCGATGAAGAAACCCAGAAACCCTATGAATGTGACGGGTTGTCGGTTTACACCGAAATGCCAATGCTGGTGGTACTCCCTGAAACGACTCATCAGATACAGGAAGTGATGAGAATCTGCCATCACTATGGAGTGCCGGTTATTGCTCGTGGAGCAGGTACGGGGTTGTGCGCAGGCGCGATGCCACGGCCGGATGCTGTTGTATTGTCATTAGCCAAGTTTAATCAAATTCTGGATGTCGATGTAAACGCTCGCACCGCGCGTGTGCAACCGGGTGTGCGAAATCTTGCTATTTCTGAAGCGGTTGGCGAATTCGGGCTGTATTACGGGCCCGATCCATCCTCACAAATTGCTTGTACTATTGGTGGGAATGTAGCGGAAAACTCTGGCGGTGTGCATTGTCTCAAGTATGGTTTGACGGTTCACAACGTGTTGAAGCTTGAGTTGATTACCGTTGAAGGAGACCGCATTAGTGTCGGCTCGGAAGGGCTAGACAGTGCTGGATTTGATTTGATGGCGGTGTTAACGGGCTCGGAAGGTTTGCTTGGAGTGGTTACCGAGATTACGGTCAAATTATTACCGACTCCTGAAGTGGCGCAGGTCGTAATGGCTGCCTTTGATTCAGTAAAAAAAGCGGGTGATGCGGTTGGGGCTATTATCGCCGCAGGTATCATTCCAGCCGGTCTCGAAATGATGGATGGCTATGCAATACAGGCTGCGGAAGCGTTTGCCGGTGCGGGCTATCCGACAGAGGCAGAAGCTCTATTATTGTGTGAAGTTGATGGCACCCGTGAGGAGGTTGATGAACACCTCAGCCGGGTAGAAGAGATGTTTGTGGAGCTGGGGGCGTTCGCTACCCGGGTTTCCCATAATGAACAGGAGCGTGCGCTCCTGTGGAAAGGACGTAAATCGGCATTTCCTGCCGTTGGGCGTTTGTCCCCTGATTATTACTGTATGGATGGCACGATACCCCGTGGCCAGCTGACCCATGTTTTGACCGAGATGCAGAAAATGTCCGATCATTACGGACTGCGGGTTGCCAACGTATTTCATGCTGGTGATGGAAACTTGCACCCCTTGATTTTGTTTGATGCCAATGTTCCGGGCGAGTTGGAAAAAACCGAGGAGTTCGGTGCAAAAATCCTGGAACTGTGCGTAGAAGTTGGTGGATGCATCACCGGGGAACATGGTGTGGGTATCGAAAAGATCAGGCAGATGCACAGCCAGTTTAATGATTCCGAATTGAGTATTTTTCATGGCGTTAAACATGCCTTTGATCCACAGGGTACGCTGAATCCCGGTAAAGGTATTCCGCAGCTAAAGCGTTGCCAGGAATATCGTTCACTGGAACAGATTTCTGAACCTGCAGCTGGCTCGAAGGAGGTTCATCATGACTAAGCAGCCTACGGTTAAGGAAGAAGTGACTAAGCAACAGACAGTAAAGCAGGCAGCTCATCCGGATAAAAACGAGAGCACGAACCAGATAACCTCGTTACTGGAACAGGTGCGGGCTGCTAAAGCCGATGGGCATTCATTGCGCATTCAGGGTGGCAATAGTAAAGCCTTTATGGGGCGGGATACGAGTCGGGACCAGAAAAGCAGCGCACAAAGCCATGACGATAAAGTTCTGGAAGTAAGCGGTCACAGAGGAATTGTTGAATACCATCCGGTTGAGTTGGTTTTGACGGCAAGAGCGGGTACCTCGTTGGCAGAAATTAGCGCGGCTCTGGATGAGCATAACCAGCGCCTCTGTTTTGAACCCGCGCTGTTCGACGGC
>JAUXFT010000063.1 GCA_030622755.1 Aestuariirhabdus sp.
AACGATATGCCCCGCAACGAAATAGTAAAATCAGAGCCAGAACCAAGTGGCGTCCAGAGCACCAGCACAATTCCGATAACACCCATGAACAAACCGCATAGTTGAAAACGGTCAGGACGATAGTTACTGGCCAGAAAGGCAAACAGAGCGGTTAATAATGGCTGTAAGCCGACTAGTAGTGCGGTGATGCCTGTGGGGGTGCCAAGGTCGATGGCGATAAACACGCCGCCCAGATAAATGCCGTGCAGCAGGATGCCAACAACCAGCATATGGCCAATATCTCGAAGCGTTGCGCGCGGTGCTCGAAACAGCATGACCAGCACGCCAAGGCAGAGCAGATTCAAGACCATTCGCACCGCCAGAAAACTCATGGGTTCGGCAAAGGGCAAGCCAAAGCGGGCGCCGATAAATCCGGTGCTCCACAGAAAAACAAAAAAGATGGGGATAGCGATTGCTAGCACGATGAGGTAGCCGCTGGTTCGTTCGGTGGCACAGGCTTATGAATCAGAATGACATCCTTGCCGATGAATTCCACCGATGCTTGCACCCGATTGCTCCAGTAGTTAAAGGTCTGCTGGCTAAAAAAACAGACGTGGGTTGGGTCGCGAATGTAGTGCCAGTTTGCGAAAGCCTGCTGCGTGCTAACCAGTTTGGTCATGATGCCGAGCCAGCCGCCGGGCTTCAGGCATTGCCATAGGCGTTTTAATTCCAGTCCCGGGACGTAGAGGTGCTCGACCACTTCGGTGGCGGTAATGAAATCGTACTGATGGTGCAGAACCTGTTCATCATCGGCGTAGAAGTGATCAAACAGCGCCACCTGGTGACCGTGTTCTTCTAATATTGCCGCCAGTGCTGGCCCTGGGCCGCAGCCGAAATCAAGTCCCTGGCAACGATCGGCAAGCCGATGCAGTAGTGGCTCGGCCAGGCGGGATAAAAACCGGCGATAGCCCGGATCATCCGGATCGTTGTCATGCAGCTGGTAGATCGCTTTTTCCTCGCCGGCGCTGAGCCGCTGATCTGCGGGGACGAATACCAGCTGGCACTGTGCGCAGCGATAATATTCTCTGTCGCGGTTTTGGTGAAACAGGCTGTTGCGAGTGACGGAGCACAGGGGACAAATATGCATGAAGTGGCAGAGCCCTTCGTTATGGGGGTTACTGATTGGCAATCATGAATGATATGCCATCCAGTATGGATGATTAAAAATTGAATGAAAGGGCGTCACTGATGATCGGGTCAGCTGTTAAAGGATCATGGGTGGCGGTACGTGCTGAGTGTACATGCCTGGAGGAGCAGCGCGAGATGGGTTTACCCTGGAGCGAAGCGTTGGCGAAAAGAGCTTTTATTGCTCCCGGCGGGACGGTACTGGCCGGACTATTGGCGCTTTAGCATGGCGTCGCCTGCCACCTCGCCGGAGGCACGCATCATGCGCATTATGATAAAGCCTCAGGGTTCTGTTGTCTTAATGATCTGGCGATGGCTGCCAAGGCGATGTTGCAGCAACCCGGCGTAGAACGGGTGTTGGTGTTGGATTGTGACGTGCATCAGGGTGATGGCACCGCTGCGATTCTTGCGGATTGTGCAGCGGTATTTACCTGTTCGATTCACTGCCAAAAAAATTTTCCGGTACGCAAAAGACAAAGTGATTTGGATGTCGCCTTGCCTGATGGTATTGAAGATAAAACCTATCTGGATATTGTTGAACAAACCCTGCATCAATGTCTGGATATTGTGCAGCCAGATATCGTGTTTTTTGATGCGGGCGTCGATGTTTATCGAGGTGATCCACTAGGGCGCGCCAGCGTTTCGGAGCAGGGTATAGTTCAGCGTGAACGATTGGTGTTGAGCACCTTGAAGCGTCGAGGTATTCCGGTTGCGACCGTTATTGGCGGTGGTTACGATGATGATCGCTGGCAGCTGGCTAAACGTCATGCCATCGTGGTCGAACAAGCCATCGCATTGCATAGGGCATCCTGGTCGGTAGGGGCCTCATTGAGGCAGGACGCGTGTGCTAATATCCGCTAATCGGACAGAACGAATCTATAATTAAAAAAATATCAAAAATCATCAACAAATAATTATTAAACAGGGTCTGCACAGGGCCCAATAACATCAGGGAAGAGGTTATGGACGAGGCAGCCATTAAAGAAGAGTTAAAACAACTCGAAAACGTTTACAACATGCTTACCGAGTTTGTGGTGCAGTACAGTTTCCAGATTCTTGGTGCATTGATAGTTCTGCTGTTGGGGATGTGGGTGGCCGCAAAGGTACAGCGCTTTATTGCTGCCCAGTTTGCAAAACATCAGGTGGATGTCACCCTGGCGGGATTTGTCTCCAATCTGGCACGTATCCTTATTATCGTGATGTTCCTGGTGATCGCACTGGGCAAGTTGGGAATCAGTGTTGCGCCCTTTATTGCCGCGGTCGGTGCGCTCGCTTTGGGGGCCGGTTTGGCGTTACAGGGTATGCTGTCAAATTACGCGGCCGGAATTACCATTATCCTGACGCGGCCGTTTGTGGTCGGCAACACGGTAACCATTCAGGGTGTGGTCGGGGTGATCAAGGAGATCAATCTAGGGATGACCATACTGACCAATGAGGAAGGCGAGGAGATCAGTATTCCCAACAAACACATTGTTGGAGAAGTTCTGCACAACTCCTTTGAGTATATGCTGGTGGAGGTCAAAGTCGGCATCAGCTATGGCGACGATCCTGAACAGGCGATAGATGCATTAGGATCCGTGCTGGCAGGAATCGAAGCGGTCGCCAGTGAACCTGCACCGCAAATCGGTATCGATGGCTTTGGTGATAGCTCCATCGATATTGGTGTTCGTTTTTGGGTGCCTACCCAACATTATTTTGAGGTGAAATACAGTACCAATCTGAAGATGTTTAATGCGCTGAAAGCTCAGGGCATTAGCATTCCGTTTCCGCAGCGAGAAGTACGGATGCTGGATAAGGCGGTTTAATCTGTTGCTGACTGATTGCGTTTATTGTTTGAAACTGCGAAACACTCGAAAAACAGAAGGATAGAACTTTGAATCTTGTAGCAACCAACGGCATTCTTGCACCCGTTATTGTCTTGATCGCCTGGACTTTGGTGATGTGGATATGGATGTATGCAACGCGTCTCCCCGCTATTGGAAAAATGAAAGTAACGATGGATCCCAATGCAGTGAGTGGCGATCAGATGGCACAACTTCCGGCTAGCGTGCGCTGGAAAGCGGATAACTACAATCACTTGCTGGATGAACCAACACTATTTTATGCACTCGCCATCTCCCTGGCATTATTAGGTGAGGGTGATGGTGTTAATTTGGTGTTGGCCTGGGCCTATGTTGGCTTACGAATACTGCACAGCCTGGTGCAGGCTCTGATCAACATTATTGAAGTGAGATTTCTGATATTCGTGTTATCAAGCTTCGTGCTGTTTGCAATGACGTTTAATGCACTACTGGCAGTGATGGGCTGAAGCCATAAACAGAGGGAAGGTTATGAACCAACCAATAATCACTACTGCGCAAGAGCAGGATAAGCAGCAACTTTTATCAACGGTGTTACTGGCGTTTGCATCAGATCCGATGGTGCGCTGGTATTTTCCTGATGCGGTCAGTTATCTATACAGTATTCCCGCGTTTGATGCTTTTGGTGGCGGCGCTATCAATGCAGGCTCCGCATACATAACCGAGCAGATGTCAGCTGTTGCGCTCTGGTACCCGCCAGGTGCCGGGCCCGATGAAGACAGGTTTGTAGATTATCTGCAACAAACCGTGGATGAAGCTGTTCTGGGAGATGGCTTCCGAGTGCTGGAAGCGATGGGTGAATATCATCCGGAGGAACCCTGTTGGTATCTGTCAGTAATCGGTGTTGACCCGGTTCACCAGGGGCGAGGGTTAGGTGCTGCGTTGATGAAACACGCCCTGAAGCGATGTGATGAGGAGGGCTTGCCGGCATATCTTGAATCGAGCAACCCGCGCAATATCGCGCTGTATGAGCGTCATGGATTTGGACGAATGGGCGAAATCCAGTTTGGAAGTTCGCCGGTGCTAACGCCGATGTTACGAGTGGCGAAAGTGTAACGGATTTGGCTCTGTGCTGATTTATTAATATGATGAATCATCGTATTATGTTGGTAATAAAGAAATACAATAAAATTATGGTCGATAGTGCTCGTTTAGATTTGTGAGCAGTAAAAATGTGGTGGTCGCGGATTTCAGCTTTTAAACGCATTCAGGAAATGACGCTCCGGTAAACTCATGAAGCAATACATCGATGGAACAGTTTGTCTTGCTATCGGCGTGTATCTCATTATTTAAAGAAACTGGAAGGATCATGAATACAGATAGCATAATTTTAATATTGTTAATTGGCGCTTTAGCGGGCTGGATTGCTGGAAAGATTATGAAAGGAAAAGGCTTTGGCGCCATCGGTAACATCGTAGTAGGAATTTTTGGCGCGGTATTGGGCGGCTTTGTGTTCCAGTTTCTGGGAATAAGTTTCGGTGGGCTAATCGGCTCTTTGGTGACCGCAACGGCAGGTGCGATTGCCCTGCTGTTTATCGTTGGGCTAATCAAGAAGAGCTAAAAACTGAAATGGCTTTATAAGCACAAAGCACTCGATATTCAAAGCACTATTTAGTGGTTGTATTGAGTTTTAATGGCGCTTGGCAATATACTTATGAGTCTCATCAACAACAATCAGAATCAGCGCCAGAAGCAGCAAAGTGAACCACTGCTGCAGCGTAACGGGTTCTACCTGTAAGAAGGTTTTTAATCCCGGTGTATACATGGAGGCAATATGAATTGACTGCGCAGCAAGCATGCTGAATAGCAGTAAGGGATTGCCAAAGAAGGATTGTTTGAATATAGACAGGGTTTCTGATCGGCTATTCAATACGTGAACATTTTCGAACAGTACCATCAGCAGCAATGTAATATTTCGCGCTGATTCCACTTCGCTGCCCTGGCTGATTAGCCAGGCAAAGACGGCAAAGGCAATACTGCCCATTACCAGCGCATTGATAATAACACGTTCCAACATCAGCCGATTAAAAATGGGCTCATTGGGTTGTCGAGGTGCACGTTGCAATTCGTCACCTTCTGCCGGTTCAAAGGCCAGTGCCTTATCTTGAATGCCATTGGTCACCAGGTTCAACCATAATAGTTGGATCGGAAACAGGGGGATGGGTAAGGAAAAAACAACACTGAGAATAAACAGCGTTATTTCGGCAGCGCCAGTGGATATGAGAAGAAATATCACCTTGCGGATGTTATTATAAACAATGCGCCCCTGTTTAATGCCATCAACGATAGAGGCAAAGTTATCATCAGTAATTATCAAATCTGAACTTTCTCGGGCTACATCGCTACCTCGTTTTCCCATAGCAATGCCAACGTGGGCGTTGTGCAATGCCGGTGCATCGTTGACGCCATCTCCGGTAACCGCGACAAAATGCCCCTGTTGTATCAGGGTTTCAACAATTTTAAGTTTTTGTGCCGGCTCTACACGGGCGAATACCCGGGTACTTTTAACCAGCGTATTCAGGGCGTCGGATCCCTGTTTGTCGGCGATATTGATCTGGTTGCCGGTTACCGGTGTGTCTTCGGTAGTGGCGATTCCCAGTTGGCAAGATAACGCCAAAGCCGTTTGCGGGTGATCTCCGGTGATCATCGCCACTTGAATGTTGGCGGTGTGGCATTTTTCGATGGCAGTTTTGGCTTCGGCTCTTAGCGGGTCGATCATGGCGACCAGTCCAAGAAAGGTTAAATTGTGTAATTCTTGTTTGGGTTGTACGTTTTCATTTATCAGTTGCCGTTGAGCGATTGCCATCACGCGATAACCCTGGCTGGCCAATACTTCAGTTTGTTTGAGTACCCGCTCTTTATTCAGTACGCCTGAGGCCGGAGTGTTGCTGCACATATTTAGAATGGCTTCCGTGCTACCTTTTGCGTGCAGCTGGATCGAACCGGCAATGCGATTAATACTCGCACTAAAGGCATTTTCGGATTCATAGGGAACACTGGCGATTTCCGGATAATGATTGCTTGATTGTTCGAGGTCGTAGCTGTTTTTGGCGCCCAGCACCAAAAAAGCCAGGTCGACGCCGTCACCGCTGGCATTCCATTTTTCGTCCTTGTAGGTAAGCCTGGCTTCATTGGCTAACATGCCGCTAAGGATTAAATCATTAAGTGATGAGTTTTCATGTTCTTCCTGACTGAGGTTTGTATCATCTTTGGCTTGAGCACTATTGGGTTGAAAGTTGGTGGCGTCAGTACTGCTAATTATTTCTGCCGCTTTTTCGTATTTTATTTCTCCGTGAATATCCAGTCCTTCACCGCTAACGTTATAAACCTGACCGTCGGCGGTGACTATTTTTTGAATGGTCATTTCGTTAACAGTTAGTGTGCCGGTTTTGTCGGATGCGATGTAGGTGCAAGAGCCCAGGGTCTCGACGGCAACGAGCTTGCGCACAATCACATTCACCCCGGCCATGCGACGCATGCCGATGGCTAAAGCTACGGTGATGGATGCTGGTAATCCCTCGGGAATGGCAGAAACGGCCAAAGCAACACCCAATAGGAATACGCTGGCCAGATCCTGCCCCCGCAGCACAGTGATTAGAAATAACAATGCGATGACCGTTACTACGCTGTAGGTAACCAGTAAGGTGAAACGCTCGATACGTTTTAATAACGGCGGTTTTATCGACTCATTATCACTGACCTCGGTGGCAATGCGTCCAATTTCTGTGCCTGAACCGGTAGCAATCACGGTGCCATGGGCGCGACCATGGGTGACCAGGGTTCCACCAAATGCATAATTCTTGCGTTCTGAAAGTGGCGCATCTTCTGGCGCCAAAACATTCGCGTTCTTAGCCACAGCCAGTGATTCGCCAGTCAACATAGACTCGTTTATCAGTAAATCCCAGCATTGCTCCAGTTTTATATCGGCCGGAACTTTATCGCCCGTTGCAAGTAGTATGGTATCGCAGGGAACGAGTTCACTGGTCTTGACGGTTTTCACGGCACCGTCGCGAAACACAGTGGCGTTGTGCGGTACCATCTCTTTTAGCGCGGCAGCCGCACGTTGTGCGGAATACTCTTGAATTGTGCCAATGGCGGCATTAATCAACAATACGGCTAAAATAAAAATGCCGTTGAGGTTTTGTCCCAAACCAAACGAAGCTACCGCCGCAATAAATAGTACGTAAATAAACGGGCTTTGAAATTGACACGCAAAAATAGTCAGCGGACCACGGCTGCGTTTTTCAGGTAGTTCGTTGTAGCCATGTTGTTGTAATTTGGCCACGGCCTCTTTGCTTGATAGTCCTTGCACTGAAAACAGCATCCTTGTCGCGGTAGTAACAAAAATTAAATAAGTAGAGCCCGGATTTCCAAGCACCCCAATTGGATTCGTTATACGCCGGTTACCTATAGAGTATAGATAAGGTTTCTGAATCCCAGGCTGATGGAATTGGGGTGACTCAGCAGGTGTTTGCTCAAGTAGCGTTGTGACCTCAGGCAAGGCGTTACATGGTTTGGGGTGTTTGAAAACACGTCAAGGATGATATGAAAAAGTTAGTTACGCTTTCTTTACGCTTTCTTTACGAATAAATAAAGAGCAAAAAGCAGTCCCTGAAATCTCCGCACAGCAACCTCAATCAATTGGCAGAGCATAGGCCTCGGGGCTGGTATATAGCATAAAGTTGATCCGGCTCATGGTTGATTCAGATAGCGCTACACCGCCTTTTATAGTAACTATTATTACAATGGTTAGTTGTAGTGATTGGTTGTAGTAACTGATTGTAGTAACTGCTTATAGTAATGAAGCGTAATGTTTAAACGGGGGGCTCAGGATGGCTTTTACCCTGATTGAGAAATCATCTGAACAACGAACATCCCAACCTAATCTACCTGCGTACCAAAGCGGCGATAGTAACCCCCAGGCTTGCCAGATTGACGGCCTGCCAGGCGGTGCCATTAACATCGCTTACGAAGCAGTAGACAGGCACTTGACTAAAGGCCTGGCGCATAAGGATGCTCTGCGCTGGCACGGCAAAAAAGGCCAGCGTTGCACCTATAGTTATGCCCAGTTGGCAGAACAAACCAGTCGTTTTGCGTCGGTGCTTGATAGCCTGCATCTGCAGCCTGGAGAGCGGGTGTTCGGTCTTGCCGGGCGGGTGCCAGAACTCTATATTGCCCTGTTGGGCAGTCTTAAATTTGGTGCGGTTTTCGCGCCGCTGTTCTCGGCCTTCGGACCTGAACCCATCCGCTCCAGGATGGAGATCGGTAACGCCTCTGTGCTGGTTACCACTGAGCGTTTGTATCGAAAGAAAATACAGCCCTGGCGTGATCAACTAAGCTGCCTTAAGCACGTCCTGCTGCTGGATGTAAAAGGCGAGCTTCCCTCAGGTTGTCATGATCTGTCCGAGCAATTAGTCCAGGCAGACCCGCTGTTTCCAGTTGCCCGAACCGCCCCTGAGGATATGGCACTGCTACATTTCACCAGCGGTACCACCGGCAAACCCAAGGCAGCGGTACATGTGCATCAGGCGGTACAACACCACATTCGTTCTGCTTATTATGCTCTCGACTTGCAGCCACAGGATATCTATTGGTGCACCGCAGACCCGGGCTGGGTCACCGGTACCTCTTATGGCATTATCGCACCGCTATGCCATGGTTTGACGCTGATCGTTGATGAAGCGGAGTTTGATCCGCGGCGCTGGTATCAGTTGCTGCAGGATGAAGCTGTCAGTATCTGGTATACCGCCCCAACAGCGATACGAATGCTGATGAAAGCCGGTGACACGCTGCCGGCCGAATACGACCTGAGTCAGTTGCGCTTTATCTCCAGCGTTGGTGAACCCCTGAACCCGGAAGCGGTTATCTGGGGCGATCAGGTGCTGGGGCTCCCCTTTCATGATAACTGGTGGCAGAGCGAGACCGGCGGCATCATGATCGCCAACTACGCCGCCAGCGCAATCAAGCCCGGCTCGATGGGACTGCCTGTTCCGGGTATTGAGGTGGCACTGGCAAAACGCCTGCCCGAGGGGAAAGTGGAAATTTTACCGGGTAATGATGTTACCGGCGAGCTGGTCATCAAGGCCGGTTGGTCCTCCATGTTCCGTGACTATCTGGGCCAGCCGCAGCGTTATCAGAGCTGCTTCTCTCAGGGCTGGTACCTGTCTGGTGATCTGGCCCGCCGGGACGCTGATGGCTACTACTGGTTCATCGGTCGCAGCGATGACGTAATCAAAACTGCCGGCCACCTGATCGGCCCCTTTGAAGTCGAAAGTATCCTGCTGGAACACCCCGCGGTGGCAGAAGCCGCCATCATCGGCATCCCCGATCCGGTTGCTGGCGAGATAATTAAAGCCTATGTCTCCCTGCACAGCGGCTATTCCCCTGACGAAGTGCTGCGTCTGTCCCTGCTGGGACATGCGCGCAAGCACCTGGGGGCGGCGGTGGCACCGAAGGAGATCGCATTCCGTGAAAACCTGCCCAAAACCCGCAGCGGCAAGATTATGCGCCGCCTGCTGAAGGCCCGTGAGCTGGGGTTGCCGGAAGGTGATATCTCAACCCTGGAGAGTGACGAGAAATGAAACAGAAAAATAAAATGCGAATTAATAAGGAGCACCTGTCGCAACTGTTGTACCAGATGCTGCGAATTCGCCTGTTCGAAGAGCGTTGCGCCGAACTGTATACCCAGGAAAAAATTCGTGGTTTCCTGCATCTTTATATCGGTCAAGAGGCAGTGGCAGTAGGTGTTTGCCAGGCCCTTGAGGCTGACGATGCCATGATTTGCACCTATCGGGAGCATGGTCATGCACTGACCCGGGGCCTGTCGATGGCCGAGGTCATGGCAGAGATGTACGGTAAAACCAACGGCTGTAGCAAAGGTCGGGGTGGTTCCATGCACCTGTTCTCGGCGAAGCATAATTTCTACGGTGGAAATGCCATTGTGGCTGGCGGCCTGCCATTAGCAGTGGGGTTGGCGCTGGCCGATAAACAGCAGCAGCGCGACCGGGTCACCTGCTGCTTCTTTGGCGAAGGTGCTGTCGCCGAGGGTGAGTTTCATGAAAGCATGAACCTTGCGGTGCTGTGGCAACTGCCGATCCTGTTTGTCTGTGAGAATAACCTCTATGCCATGGGTACCGCGCTTGAGCGTTCCGAATCAGAAACCGATATTTACCAGAAAGCCGCCAGCTACTCCATGCCGGCAGAGTCTGTCGATGGCATGAATGTGGTTGATGTCGAGGTAGCTGCCAGACAGGCGGTGACGGCTATCCGCCAGGGTTCTGGGCCCTATTTCCTCGAATGCCACTGTTACCGGTTCAAAGGCCACTCCATGTTCGACAGCCAACTTTATCGCAACAAGTCTGAAGTGGAGCAATGGTTGAGCAAGGGTCCGGTGGTGCAACTGACCAGGTGGATGGAACAGAACTACCATCTACCAGCGGCAACGCTGGAGCAGTTCAGGCAGCAGATTAATAGCGAAATTGATGATGCGGTAGTACAGGCAGAGCAGGGCGAACTTGAGCCGCTGGAGAACCTGTTAAATGATGTTTATACCGAGGTGGGCCATGACTAGTCTGATGCCAAAAATCAGTTATCGTGAAGCCGTCCGCGAGGCGATGCGCGAAGCGATGGAGCACGATGAACGAGTCTTTCTGATGGGTGAGGATGTTGGCTATTACGGTGGTTGCTACGCGGTTTCCATGGGGCTAATCGATCAGTTTGGCGAGGCGCGGATAATCGATACGCCGCTGTCAGAATCGGGCTTTGTTGGCGCCGGTATCGGTGCTGCTCTTGGAGGGATGCGCCCTATCGTCGAAGTCATGACGGTAAACTTCAGCCTGCTGGCGCTGGATCAGATCGTCAATAATGCAGCGACGATTCGGCATATGTCCGGTGGCCAGTTTAGTATCCCGCTGGTGATCCGTATGGCAACCGGTGCTGGCCGGCAACTCGCTGCGCAGCACTCCCACAGCCTGGAGTGCTGGTATGCCCATGTTCCCGGCCTCAAGGTCCTGGCGCCAGCCACCGTCAGCGATGCTCGCTACATGCTGGCCATGGCGCTGCAAGATCCTGATCCGGTGGTGATCTTCGAACATGTGATGCTGTATAACGAAGAGGCTGAACTACTGGCGGCGGATCAGGTGGCAGCGATGGATAAAGCCGTTATTCGCAGGTCGGGAACTGATCTGACCCTGATCGCCTACGGAGGTACATTACACAAGGCGATCAGCGCCGCAGAGCAGTTGGCCGAAAAGGGTGTGTCAGCAGAAGTTATTGATCTTCGCAGTCTGAGGCCGCTGGATAGCAAAACACTGCTGGAAAGTGTCTCGCGTACCCATCGAGCAGTGATCGTGGATGAGGGATGGAAAACTGGCAGTCTGGCCGCAGAGATTAGCGCGCAACTGATGGAACAGGCTTTCTGGGAGCTGGACGCACCGGTACAAAGAGTCTGTAGCCAGGAGGTACCGATCCCCTATCCCAAACATCTGGAGCAGGCTTCGTTACCCCAGGTAGAAGATATTATCGCCGCCGTTCGACGACTGCCGGGGGTGCTATGAGTGAATTGAAGATGCCCTCGTTCGGTGCCGATATGCAGGACGGTACCCTGAGCCAGTGGCTGGTCTCCACCGGTGATCGGGTGGCAAGAAATGATGTAATCGCTATTATCGAAACCCAGAAAGGTGCCATCGACCTGGAAGTCTTTACCAGCGGCATCGTGAGTAAATTACTGGTGGCCGCGGGGGAACGGGTTGCTGTCGGTACTCCGATTGCCCTGATCGATGATGGCGTTATCACGGACAGCGTTGCAACGGAAGAGCCACCCCGTCCGGCGGTTCCTGTTGCACAACCAATCCCTGAGAGTGCTACTCAGGCCTGTTTAACCCGGCCATCGATAGTGCCGCCAGCTCCTGGCCAGGGGCGCGTGCGGGCCACTCCACTGGCGCGACGCTTAGCCGCCGAACAGGCTGTTGATCTGTCGGCGATAAAGGGCAGCGGCCCGGCCGGCGAAATACTCGCCAGGGATATGTTGCCAGCTGCAACTGCGCCAGCAGGAACGCCGCCAATGGACATACCCGCCATGCGTCATGCTATTTCCGCGGCGATGAGCCGATCCAAGCGCGAAATCCCCCACTATTATCTCGAGCAGACCATCAATCTGCAGCGCGCCGCCAACTGGCTGGCTGAATATAATCAGGATAAAGCGCCGGAAGATCGGCTTGTGCTCAACGCATTGCTGCACCTGGCGGTAGCTCGAGCATTGCAAAAATCACCGGAATTGAATGGCTTTTATCAGCAGGGACAGTTTGTTGCCGCGGAAGAGATTCACTTGGGCACCGCTATAGCAATCCGTGGCGGTGGTTTAATCACCCCCGCTATTATTAATGCCGACCAGCTGGACCTCGACGAAATGATGAAGCAGTTGCTGGATCTGAGCTACAGGGTCCGTAACGGCGGACTACGCTCATCGGAGATGTCTCTGGGCAGTGTGACGCTAAGCAGCATGGGCGACAGAGGGGCGGAAAAGGTGTTTGGCGTCATCTATCCACCGCAGGTAGCTATTATTGGGCTTGGAACGCCTGAACTACGGCCCTGGGTCAACGATGGTAAGATCGAGCCCGGGCTGCTGGTTTCGGCCACCCTGGCGGCGGATCATCGGGTCAGCGATGGTCGTCAGGGGGCCAGATTTCTCAACCATCTGAACAAGATATTACAAAAACCGGAGCGATTATGAAGGCGCAGGAGATAAGGGAAATCCTAAAACAGGAACTGGGGGCCATTGCTCCTGAAGTTGACCTGGATACACTGGACGGTGAAGAAGACCTGCGCGACGAGATGGATATCGATTCCATGGATTTTTTGCGTCTGACCGTTGCATTAGGCAAACGTTTGAATACTCAAATCCCCGATGAAGATCAGGGTCGGATCACCACCTTTGACAGCTTGCTTAGCTACCTTATTAAGCGTAGCGGGGAATAATTTTTTACGTTTGCGGCGAAGCTTTCCCGGCAGCAGCGAAATGACTGGTTGCAAGAAAATATGACGAATTCTCTATTGGTGGAAAACATTACTACGTTGTAAACAGATGTTATCTTGCAGTTTAGCTGGTGGACTACACGCACTAATACGGTGAGGGCCGAGAAGGCTCACGTACTATCAGGTAGACAGGATATCAAACGACCGAATTGCACGTCTGTTAAATATAGCGAAGCGTGTCAGTGAGTTATTCGTTCAACGGTGGAGGTGGCTATGGTCAAACTGTCAGCATTACCCTGTGAAGTGTGTGATGCCAATGCAAAGCTTCTTACGGAAAATGAAATACCCAACCTTTTGCTACAACTTGATGGCTGGGAGCTGGTGGTCGAATCCGGTATACAAATGCTGAAGTGTGAATTTAATACCACTAATTATTCCAGGTCGATGGCGTTTACTAATGCCATTGCTGAGATGGCTGAATCGGTTAATCATCATCCCCTGCTTGTTGTGGAGTATTCTTCTGTTGGTGTTGCCTGGTGGAGTCATAAAATTAAAGGGTTACACAGGAACGATTTTATTATGGCTGCGAAAACATCAGAGATATTTAATCATCAGTTCGCATAGAATTTGAAATGATATTTTTTACTTGAAATCGTCTGTTTTAATTTCCTGGATTACAACCTGTCAGTGCAACTCAGGACTATTTCTTTATGCCTTTGGTGCAGCGATGAGCTTACTACTAAAACAGCGTCGCAGGGAATGGTGGATGAGCTATCTGTGAGTCAATAACTAGTATTCAGTGGTTGCAATTCTCATCGTGCTAAAATTTTCATTTTGGGAGATGACGCATACTTCCGGTAGACAAAGCACTAAAATCATATGGTAAGATTTTAGTGCTGAATGGCATTTCAGCTGGCAAATTAATTTTTTATCAAAACATATCAATCATAAAATTCATTACAATAATAGAGATATTTATGTTTACTTCAAAACCTGCGTTTAAAAGCTGTATGTTAGTTGTTATTACCTGCATTTTGACTGGTTGTGTCGGTATTCCAGACCTTCCGGGCCCTATTGGTATTCCGGGGCTTTAATGAAGCAGCGTTAATAGATGCGGTTGAGTGAAGAATCAAACCTGATAGTGCAATGCCTGGTCGTTTTGTATGGCCGCATCCCTCTGTTCCAAAAAACAAAAGAAAAATAATGCATCGGATTCATAATTCCGGTCGAACTTTTACCTGCACTCTATGCTTCTGCTGACCAGCTAACGGATAGCTTACACAGATTGCCGCTCAAATTTATGGATATGATCTGTGAGCTTTTGCTCCTGCATATGCCTGAAACGAAATGCAGACAGGTGTGCGATGGATGATAATAGAGAGTGATTGATGGTAGTGTTGTTTCTTTATGGTGTTGAACTTCAGATACAGATATGCCGTACATCCGTGCAACTATAACCGGCGTATCAAACCAGGCTTTTTTAGGGGGCAAGGATGAAAACTCCACTGGTTTCTGTGCAATGGCTTCAGAAAAATTCAAGTAATGAGAATCTTGTTATTCTTGATGCCAGCATGGATAAGGTGATCGGCAAGGAACCGATCGTTTATGATGAGTTTAGCTGTATTCCTGGCGCACAGAAAATGGATCTGGAGGGGGATTTCTGTGATACCCGGTCGGCGCAGTTACACGCTCTGCCCACCGAAGATCAGTTTAATGCTGCAGTCCGGCAGCTAGGAATAAAGGCCAGCAGTGTCATTATCATCTACGATAATCAAGGCATCTATTCTTCACCAAGAGGTTGGTGCGTGTTCAAAGCCATGGGGTTGGGTCAGGTGTATGTGCTGGATGGCGGCTTACCCGGCTGGATAGCAGCAGGAAATAATACCAATACAGAGTACGGTCGTGCAGGAGAAGAGCATTATGTAAGAAATATTCAGGCTACCTACAATCCCCAGTTGGTGCGTACAGCCGATGAGGTTTTACAGAATATCTCTGACTCGATTTTTAAAGTGATTGATGCGCGATCATCCGATCGATTTTATGGGATCGCACCAGAACCACGGCCAGGTGTCAGGGGAGGGCACATACCCGGATCTTCGAGTATGCCCTTTCTTGAAGTGCTGGATGGCGATAAGTTTAAAACGAGCCAGCAACTGGAAGAGCTGTTTTCAAATGCAGGAGGTATCCAGCAGCAACTGGTATTTTCATGTGGTTCAGGGATTACTGCTTGCATAATACTGTTAGCTGCAGTGATTGCTGGTTATCAACGGGTAAGTTTATACGACGGTTCCTGGGCGGAGTGGGGCGGTGATAATAGGTTTGCTGTAGAAACGACGGGTAGTTAAGGGATTAAGGCGGTGCTAATGAAATAATAGGTAAGAAAATCCTATTTTTTTATTTCACTTGCCAAAAGTATTTGTTCTGAATTTTTTAAGTACTGTTTTTCCAAATATCGATCGATGAAATATCGTTTAATAAAATAAAAATTTTTGATATAAAAAATCT
>JAUXFT010000204.1 GCA_030622755.1 Aestuariirhabdus sp.
AAGTTTATACGACGGTTCCTGGGCGGAGTGGGGCGGTGATAATAGGTTTGCTGTAGAAACGACGGGTAGATAAAGGATTAAGGCAGTGCTAATGAAATAATAGGTAAGAAAATCCTATTTTTTGATTTCATTTGCCAAAAGTATTTGTTCTGAATTTTTTAAGTAGTGTTTTTCCAAATATCGATCGATGAAATATCGTTTAATAAAATAAAAATTTTTGATATAAAAAGTCTAGAGATTGCTGTCCGAATTAATAGTTAAAATAAAGGTGCAGTAAATAATGTATAACCTGGTTGTTATGGTGACAGCAATTGCTGCCACTTTGCTAGGCGTTGGTTGGTTGTTTTTCGGTACTGCAATGCTTAAACGCTGGGGCATTCAAGCAAATCTGATGGTGTAATCGTTGGTCGCAGACTTGGCGCAGTGTATCTCGGAATCACCGTCATCATGTTTTTGGGGCGCACCGCGCCTGACTCAGAGCTCCGTTCAGTGGTTTGTATGGGCATGCTGTTTGTAATGATTATGCTGGCCATATTGGGGTTGATGGAATATAGGGCGCGTCGTGCGGGTACTGCTATTTTAATTAGCATACTCCTTGAAATTATTTCGGGAGCAGGCTTTGCGTCGGTGTTGGTGGGGTTATGAATCCAGTGGATCGCACAGGAAGCGGACGCCAAATCCATCTCCGGCATAACACGACGACCAAAGATATGCTGTTCCCGATTACCCATGAGAGTAACGACCAGTAGTTCTGCGCTATCGAGGATGCCTTACACCTTGAATTGCATAAATTCCTCTTCACCTTGGCCCATAGCCTGTGTGGTTTTTATTCGTTCCTCTTCGACCAGATGATGAAGTGTTTCGCGGGTTTCAGAAGAAACAATACGAATGAATCGCCAGGGTTGCATTAAATTTACGCCAGGTGCGGCATGTGCAGAGCCAAGTAATCGGCGGAGTGCAATATTGTCTATGGACTGGCCGTTGATAAATTGGCGCATATCGCGGCGTTCGAAAATAGCTTTGTAGACACCTTATTTCAGTTCGGCAGAAAATTCATGGGACATAGTGTCATGCTCTTTTTTATAGAACGCCGGAGCTCTGTATTTATAGAAAGCTGAAGCTCTGTATTTTATAAATAGCTGAAACTCTGTATTTATGAACAGTTGAAACGCAGTGCTGATTATGTTGATCTGCTTTGTATTTTGTTCTAGCTATTAATTCTGGCAGGAAATTTTGATGATTCATTCGGATTAATAATTTCGGATAAAAATGCCTGGGTATGATGGTTGAAATGCCAGGAATGTGGCTGCAGATGACACGTCTGTCTAATTTATAACGAGGGTTTATGAATGCTTAATAAATAGCCAGGAGATCATTTTCAAGTTTATAAAATATCATTGATGAAATAGACCATGATAATTGGGCGCTGCTATTTACTCTGTCCTATCATTAGTAATGCTTGGCTTGATAGAGCTAATAACTTAATGGCAGTTCTGCAATGGATCGGCTATTGAATATCGGTAAGTTACGTTCTCGGTGTTTTCGAATTTTAAGCTCTGCTATATCGATGTGTTGATATTTTACTGACCACTTTCTCAAAAAAATGTTTGTGAGATCACTAATAATTACCACGTTGCAGGCGATGAAAATTCATACTAACTAAGGCTGGAGGCTATCATGGACAAAAGAATTGCGCTAATTCCTTTTGCACAAAAAATCATAAAAAAAGCCGTTGCTGAAGTAGGAAATGAAGATGATAAAACAGTGGATGTGGAAAAGCTGAAGAACCAGATCGACGATGTAATTTTGTCGGGTGATGACGATATTCAACAAGAGATAGATCAGATTTTGCTAGGTTTGCGAACTGAGCCCCGTTGGGCCTTGGGCATCAGAGCGTTGATCAGGCCGTTGATGACGCTGATGTTAACCATTACTTTTGTAGCGCTGATTTTTGGTCAGGTTGGTTTTTTTGGCACTTTACCCGTAGGTCCGGAACTTGCTAATTACAAGGAAGTGTTCACGGTTTTTCTGGCGATCTATGGACCGATAATAGGTTTTTGGTTTGGCGAAAGAACCGCCGACCGTACGCCAAAAACAAGATGAAATTTAGAGTCCCCCATCCCGAGTCATGCTACGGAGATGGAAAATTACAGGAAAGGAAGCCACCGGCTTTGAGCCGGTGGAGTATTCACAACTGCTTATTTCTTGCCTTTTTCGGCCGCGTTTCGTACTACGCGTGCCACCTCATCGTGTACAGAGCGATCGAGTGGATCTGGAATCAGACTACCGCCTGGGGCAAGATCTGCCAGGCACTCGGAGGCGGCGATCAGCATCTCATCGGTAAACTTTACCACGCCGGCGTCGATTGCACCGCGGAACAGGCCGGGAAAGCCCAGTACGTTGTTGACGCTTTTTCCGTCTACTGCAAAGGCAGCGCCAGCAGCCAACGCAACTTCAGGTTCAATTTCCGGATCCGGGTTGGTGAGTGCCAGAATCACCTGGCCTTCGCGAACCATGTCGGGCTTGATCAAACCTTTAACACCCGTTGTGGAGATCACGATGTTGGCTTTTTCCATCAGTTCTCCCAAACTGGCTCGTTGGCCACCAAGCGACTCAAGCTGTTGCATGGCATCCTGATTGAGGTCGGTGCCAATGACGCCCTTAACACCGTATTTTAATAGCAGGCGAGAGATGCCGATGCCGGCAGCGCCCAGACCGATCTGGCCCACGTAGCTGTCTTTAAGGTCTTGTCCGACCATACGAGTTGCCGAGATGAGCGCGGCAAGGGCAACTACAGCGGTACCGTGCTGATCATCATGTAGTACGGGAATGTTGAGCTTCTCGATCAGTGCTTTTTCGATCTCGAAACAGGAGGGAGCCGAAATGTCTTCAAGCTGAATGGCGCCAAAGGAGGGCGCTATAGCCGCCACGGCGTCGATAATTTCCTGTGGGTCCTTGCTGTCGATCAGAATGGGTACCCCGGAAAGATCGGCGAAAGAATCAAACAGTGCGGCCTTGCCTTCCATTACCGGCATGCCGGCGACTGGGCCAATATCACCCAGTCCGAGAATAGCTGTGCCATTGGTAACGATGGCGACGGTGTTATTGATGTTGGTGTATTCAAGGGCTTTGGCGGGGTCTTTTTCGATAGCAAGACAGACTCGAGCTACACCGGGGGTGTAGATGTCTCGCAACACCTGTTGAGAACTCAGCTGGATATTGGATACCGTACGAATTTTACCGCCGCGATGGCGATCAAAAACGCGGTCGGAGCGTCCGAGCACGCGAGCGGTCGGCAGGAGATTGATCTGTTCAGAAAGGTTGCATCCTGATTCTTCGTCAACTTCAATGGTGAGTTCCCATTGAGTGTGGGATGGTGAGCGTTTGATCGCTTCCAGGTTTTCAACCGCCAGACCAGCAGCGCCTACCACTTGCAGAACCTTGGCCAGGTTGCCTGGAGCGTGTTCCACTTCTAACAGCAGTATCTCAGGTATCTTCATACGCTGTATCCTCCCTGATTTTTGATGAATGTTTTGAGAAAATGTTGGTGGCAATATTATACGCCACCTTTATTGTGTGTCTCGCCGACCTTAGTTTAACGGCGCTCTTGCCGATATAACAGTCGATTATGTTGTCATGCGACAACTCTTGGACATGTTGTGATATGACGACTGATGGTATGGATGTCACGTAGTATTATAGGGTTTGGCCATTCTGGCGGCAATTCGCTGCAGTGGAGCGTTGAGTAGTTTTCCCAGGCGTCTGGCATCGCGTTGCAGACGGCGATGGCTTGGTTCGGGAACTCTCCCCTTAAATAGAAAAAGAATCAGGTTCCCCTCCGGCACTTCGGTCGCAAGCAGCTGTCCCGAGAACATTGTATTGAGCGTGCGATACGCTTCGACATATTGTTGTTTCTCTTCAAACCACAGGTTTACGACAAGGATGCCTTGATCATTAAGATTGCGCTGGCAAGATTTCATATATTCAGCGGCAAGTTGTAATGGATTCATGTGGTTGCCGAGAAACAGATCACTAAAAATAAGGTCGTAGGCGGTGTCGCTGCGCAGTAAAAAATCGCCAGCATCCTCATTGATCACGCTGTGTTTTCCAGCATCATAGAGAAAAAAATATCGCTGGGCGATATCGATGACCTGTTCACGTAATTCAAGCACATCCAGTGATAGTTCGGGGAAGAGTTTCAGCAGGCTGTGAATCATGCTGCCGCCTCCAAGGCCAGCCATTAGTGCTCGTTTCGGCTGTTGCTCGCAGAACGCTGTCGCCATCAGCATGATCTGGCAATACTGGTAAACAGGGCTCCAGGGCTGGTTGAGGAGTATGCAGCTTTGCTCGGCGTCACCATCAAAGGTGAGGAATCGTCGGTCGCGATTCTCGAATACCTGAATAATCCCTAACTCGTCATAACAGCGGTAGATTTCATTACCACTAATTGCCATTTAGATCGGACCCCAATAAGCAGAATATATTCTGGTGATTTTAAGGTATTTAGATCCAGTTGCCCATTTTGTATTTTGCGGTTTCAAGTAATAACTGAAAGGCTTCACTCTGTTATGGTTTTTGTGAACATTCATTACATCATGTTCCTGGAAGAGATTAATGGTGGCAATGCTTATGAGCGCCATTTCATAAAAACTGGTGTAGTAGATTCAGCAGCATATAGATCTGTTTTTAAATGACGGCCAGTAAAGGAGCGTGGAAAATATCACTTTTGATGCTGGTACTGGTGGTGATGCTTATTCCTGTAATAGTCGGTACACCAGTCTTGCGGCAGCTTTAGCGCCAATCGCTGATGGATCAAACTCGGGGTTGTATTCGGCTAGTTCTGCCAGGCGCATCTTGCGTGCACCGCTGGGATGACGGGCTTCAGTAATGATAGGCAGGAGATTTTCGATAAGTGCCAGATCAACCCCGGGGCAGGCCGGGGCGCTTACCCCGGGCATCGTTCCTGCTGGTAATACGTCCAGGTCAATACTGAGATGAATCCAGTCGACGCTGTCGACAAATGTCTGAAGTTGCTGTCGACATTCGGTGACTTGCCAGAAGGTCATTTCGCGATCCAGGCGCCAGGAGGCTCCAAGACGTTGTGCGCAATCGAACAGTGCGGGTGTGTTGGCAGTTTCGCTGACACCGAGGCACAGGTAGTTAAACGGAACTTTCTGCTGATCACAGTATTGTGCGATCTGATGAAAGGGAGTTCCTGAACTACTGCCTTGCTGTGGATTGCGCAGGTCAAAATGGGCGTCGAAATTGATGATGCCAATTGATTGTTCAGGTGCTACCTGATGTAGGTGTTGTTGCAGCCCACGAAAACTTCCCAGGGCAATCTCGTGTCCACCACCGAGCGTTAGCAATCGATGCCCATCATTAAGGACTTTATGGCAGTACTCTGTGAGTTTCTGCTGGGCCTCTTTTAACGCACCATCATTTAATAAGGATTCACTTAATAAAGAGTCATTTAATAAAGAGTCATTTAATAAGGATTCACTTACTAAAGAGTCAC
>JAUXFT010000076.1 GCA_030622755.1 Aestuariirhabdus sp.
ATACAGGCACCCGGGCAAGTGCGCGCAAGGCTTCACAGGTATGCATCTATACTGTGTTGTTGCGGTTAACCTTAGCAGGAAACTTGCCCGCATAACCATAAGGAAGGCGCCTCAAGGCGATATGTACACCAGAGATCCGTATAAAAACGTATCTACAATTTTCCCCAGGCTGCTATATTGGCAACCATCCGCAGTACCGAATATCAAAGATCTACTGAACCCTGAATCAGAGGTGTCTCTTGACGACCAGAAATTTACTCCTGCTGCCTGTTTTTATACTGGCATTGTTTATCTCACTGCCCCAACCGATCAGTGCTGGCGCGGTGGTTGAATATCCAAAGCTGCGCGACAGCGTTGACCCGCAGCTACAGCTGCGACTGCAACATTTACTGGCCAGCAGAGGATTACAAAAAGCGGTTGATCAGAAAAGGCTGGCGATTGCATTAGTCGATATCAGCGACCCGATGAACCCCCGGATGGCATCGGTTAACGGCGAAGTGATGAAATACGCTGCCAGCCTGCCGAAAATTGCGATTTTGCTCACCGCCTTCGTACAGATCGATGAGGGCAAGCTCGAGCTCACCGAAGCGCTTGAAGCCGACATGATCAACATGATCCGGTTTTCCAGCAACGCGGCGGCCACCCGGGTACTGGATATCGTTGGCCGAGATGCTTTGCTGGAAACCATCCAGTCACCCAGATTCATGCTGTACGACAAAAATTACAACGGCGGTCTTTGGGTCGGCAAAGCCTATGCGAAATCAGGTGCCTATCAACGTGACCCCCTGCACCAGATATCCCACGGTGTCAGCGCGATTCAGGCGGCGAGATATTATTACCTGTTGACCACCGGCCAGATGCTCAGCCCCGAATTAACCGCCAGGATGAAGGAGATGCTCTCCCAGCCGGCTATCGCACACAAGTTTGTCAAAGGGCTCACCAACTATCCGGAAGCAAAGCTGTATCGCAAATCAGGTACCTGGAGGCACTTCCACGCCGACAGCGCGCTGGTCGAGTATGACGATCGCTCTTATATCATGGTTGGACTGGCTGAGGATCCGCAAGGGGGCCGGTGGCTGGAGAAGCTTGCGGCTCCATTGCAGGAGCTGGTGCTGGAGGAACTGCCGGAGGAGTAACCTCTTTCACAGGGGCTAGTGTAGAGACTGGCGCAGGGGCTGACTCAGGCACTGCGGAGACTGGTGATATCGGCTCAGGATTGGCTTTCTCAATCAGCCGGTGAATCCAGGTCGCCATACTCTGGTGTTCCACGGCTGAATTGACCCGCAACACATTGGAGACCAGCGTTGAAATATAGTGCAGTCGCTGCTCTTGGGCCGGAGTTTCAACTATGGTCAGTGAATTCATGTAGTTCTTACGATTGCCGGCGTATTTCTTACACACGAAACCCTCTTCCTTGGAACAGCTGTACAGCGAACCCGACTTGTAATACACCGCCGAGTCTTTTAAGGCAGGGGAAGAGGCATAACGAATACGCCGCTCGGTCATATACAACAAGCGTTTTATCTGGCGACTGGAAAACTCATCCACCAGCCGTCCTTGCTCCATGCGTAAGGCAAACAGCAGCAATTGTCGTGCGGTGCCATAACTGTTACCGCCGCCATTGACCTGATGCTTGCCCTGGCGAGTAAAGAAGCTACCCTGGCGGAACTTTTCCAGATCGAGTCCATTACGACGAACAGCATCAAAAAACGTCCGCTGAAATAGCTCTGTCAATTCCTTGCCTGGAGTTTCCTTAAAGAAACGATCTATTTCATCTTCCGGTGGCGGGTATTGCTTACCATACTGCTTCAGTAGCATGGCATCGCGCATCACCATAGCCGCTGCGGAATTGGAGCTAACGGACAAGGTCCAGTCCAGGTATTCCCATAAAGAGCCCTGATCACCGATCTTCATCGAACGCCGAACCAGCTTGTTATTTTCCACATCAAAGATGCGTATCACGTGATGATCACTTTGCGAAAACTTGTCCGCCGTGACTATCGTATCTTTCAACACTCGAATTCGTTGCTCGATATCATCCGGCCAGGCATCGGCTAATGCCTGAAATAATCCGAGTGCAGCAATCACCTTACCCACGCTCCCCACGTTCTGCAGGTGATCACTTCGATGCTCCGCATATCGAGGGTTATCAAGGTCACTCAGATCCAGTACCGCAAGCGCATACTGCTGCTTCTTGTTGCCCGGCATCAGGTTTAACAGATCACGAGTGAATTTCGGATCAGGCTCCGGCAAATCCAACTCTTTTCGATGCAGCAACCGCAAATCAACCTGCTCGGTGGTTAACAGCCCACCCGGAGGTTGTTTGCTGTCTTTAACCAAGCCTTCATTGGCCAGGCGTGAGCCCTCTACCCGGCGAATACCAGTCTCCTCATAGCCATCAATAGGGTAAGCCTGAACAACAGGAGTCGCCAGCAAGCTCAACACAGGTAACAGGGTCAATCGCATCAGTGATTTCATGTTTCGGGCACCTCTTGCATATTTACTTTCTTGTCCAGTTGCCCTTGCAGTGATTTATCCATATCGCTCAGGTAACCGGCGCCCCGGCTGTCACTACTTTCCAGGAATGGGCGTAACTGAAACAACTGCAGTCGACCATCGAGAAAGCCAAACTCAATATCTGCGGGTGCCCGATTACCGGCATCATCGGTGATAGGTGGGAACCGATCCGGTAACTCTTTGGCCAACCGGATCAATTGCTTGATCTCATCCGCTTGCAATACGCTTTGATCGCCACTAACGGGCAGCTTATCGACGCCACCGGAGGCCGATGGCATATGCTGCCACACCGCAGTGGCGCTGGCCAGCAACCGAACCGAACCGTCACGCGTATCGATGCGCAATGACTCGGCAGACTGTCCATCCACGGCTCCGCCCACACCCTCGTTCACCGCTACCGACAATATTGACTGGTCGCCAGTATCTATATCCTGAGTCACCAGCACGCCCGATTTGTCATTGGCTACGGACTTGAGTAATAAAACCGCTGGATAAACATGCTCCGGCTGATCCATCAACGACTGGCGCCAGGCGAATGCGCGCGCAGTAAACGGCGATGCCCAGACTCGTGGAATGGCGTCGAGCAGATCATCTACACCAATAACATTCGGCAGCGTCAGGTTAAGACCAGCCCCGGTAAATCCGGGCAAATCCTCAACATTGGTGTCAGAACGCACAAACACACCATAGCTGCCGTCCGGGCCGATGCTTTGCTCCAACGCCTGTTTCAGGCCATTGCGAAAGTCATCATCCAGACGCGTGGTTACGATCAGCTCATAGAGTTCGGCGCGAAACTGCTCAGTCTGTTGTTCACGCTGCTCACTGGCGTCCGGTAGCTTGGCTAAACGTTGGTATTCAGACAGCATCCATTGGTAGACGCTGGAGTCAGAGGCTTTATAGGGTTGATCCAATACGGTTGCACGGAACAATCCAAACGGAATCGCGACGCCAGGCGCAACCGCCTTCGGAAAGCGTTTCCGTAGCTCACCAAGTTTGGCGGCCTTGGGACCCACGATCCGGCCGGAATCCTCAGCCTGTAAGTCGTCCAGACTGACAAAGGTTTTTACCTGAAGATCCAGCTTTTCCAGATCGGGTCGAATCAGGGCCAGTTGCGGTTTGTCGGCATCACCGAAAACGGCATTCCAGCGTTCACTATCTTCAGCAAGCTCTACCAGTCCTGCAGGACTCACCGCCAACACCACGTTTTTGCCATCATGGTTATCAAAACGCGAGATGACTTGCCCGTCGACACTCACATTCGGGATACCCAGATTGCGCGCCAGCAACTGGATATGTGACAGAGGATTGCCCGAACCCTCGGTTAATATGCCCGCGATCGGGGGCAACTCTGCGACGGTTTCCGGTATCACATAGATACCATTAGAACGGAACTCTTCCGCCCTGGACAGATCCGGATGCACCTGCAATACACCGCGCGCCAGTCCGGGATTAAGTGCGCGAAAACCTACCCCGATCTTTTCGCCAAACACCGCGTGGGTCACCCCGGCCAGTTGGTTAGCGTCTCGCTGCAGGCTGTCGAGAGTTTGCGAAAAAAACAGCAGCGGACTTCCCCGTAACTGGTCCTGAATGAACAAAATGGCATCGACTTCAATTTGCGCCAGGGTTTGCATCGATTCGTAGAAGTGAAAGCGCAGCCCCTGGGTGCTCCAGCCGGGTACCAGTCCGAGATAGCGCAGGCTGGTCATATAGTCTTGCAACGCCAGGCTGTCAGCTTCCAGCTTACCGAGAGTTTCTTGCAGCGCACCCTGTTCACGCTGATTGATCATCCCGGTGCCATAGGCAGCCTGTAGCGCAGCCGCCAATAGCGCTGTTCGTTGCTGGCGCGTATAAGTATTCAACTGATTTCGAAGCTCAGCGCTAGCTCGAAAGTTATCCGCCTCCACTGCCAAGCCAAGATCGATGACGTCAATTCGTGCCGACGCCTGCTTGATACGGGGGAGGGCATCACGCAGATCCGCCAGCAATCTGGCCGTTACCTGATAGACATTGCCTGCTGAATGATCCTGATCAAGCTGCAGGGAAGCATTCAATAATATTTTCTGCAGCCAGGGCGCTGCGGTAAAGGTTTTGGCAGACTGCTGTAAGCGCTGTTGAACTGGCACAGCCTGGTACACCAGTTCGATCTCCCTGATCAACGCCTGGTACTGCTGCAACAAATCCGAATTCTTTACGTCCTCGGCATAAGCTTGCACTCGTTTGGCATCACCCTCATCCGGAGAACCATGAATCTTGGCACGTAAGGTCTTAAAACCGGCATCCTGTTCAGATAAGGATGCAGACATCTGGCGTACTTTTTGAACCGACGCATTATCCTGGCCATGGGGCAACAAGCGTACCCCGATCCTCAATGAAGGGTAGCGCAGGCCTATCCACTGCTCGGAACCGGCTAAGGCATGTAACAGGTCTTTCGCCCCGGCACGCTCATCTTCCTCCTGAAACGCGCCGCGGTAAAACATGGCCCGGCGCATTATCCAGCCATTGTCCGTCGCCATCAGGAATTTTTCGATTAACAGCTGACTCCATGCCTCGGGAAAATCATCCTGGGAAATCAGTTTTTCAGCGTCTATGCCAGCCAGCAATGTGGCGATTCTAAACCCTTGATCGCGAAGTTTTTGGGTCTCGGCGCTCCACTCACCGTGCTGATGACCACCGCCATGTGCACCGCATGCATAGGGCTTGGGAGGCAACACCGTACCATCGCTACAGAACCAGCGTAGCCTGGCGAACGGGCCTCGCTCGCTGGTTTTCATCGCCGCTATCCACTGCCGATACTGGCTTTTGGATTGTTCATCAAGAGCAATATCGTTTTCGACATTACCCATGGCTAGCGGTACGTTCAACAACAAAAGTGTTACGCTAACGAGGTTTCGCAATCGATGCATCCGTGCAGATCCTTTAGTATTTTTGAGGTTCATGCGGTGTCCGTAATCTTGCAGACTCGCGAGAAAAACCCCTACAGTTTATATAATGAGTCTAGTTCATATGCCGCATCTGGTACTCGGTAAACTGGATCAAAGTAGCTCTCGAGTAGATCGCACCCTCCGGCACAGATTGGAGGTTTGATCCCTGAAATATCACCTATTGATGCACTCGTTATGAGATCCACGGAGCCTATCTTTATGTATCAATTGCCATTACTGGTGACTAAGACCGCATTACAATATTCGCCCACCGATCATTATAATTTTCGATCCCTGCCCTTAATGCTCCGTTCTCAATGTCCTGGCAAATACGCCGGGATACCTCTTAATGTATGTAAGTTATGCATGTAACTTATGCACGTAAGTTTCAAGCTGGTCATGCATGCAGGCTTTTCATGCAGGTAAGTTAACCGCACAAATAGGTGCCGGTTCCCACAGCGCAAAGCTCTCCTTTGTCATTGAAAAATTCAGCCCGTGTCACGGCAACCTTGTTACCGGATCTCAGCAGTGATGCGTGCACCTCGAAACTCTTTCCCCTGCCAGGGCGCAGATAATCTACCCGTAGATCTATGGTTCCAATTTTTGATAATCGCATGATCCGCTCCTCCTTCGGAAGGTGCTCCAACTTGCGAAAAGCACCCACCAGTGACATAGCACCACCCGCCACGTCGATCACGGTAGAGATCACACCGCCATGCAAAATCCCGGTTAAGTAGTTTCCCACCAGCTCCGGTCGCATCGGCAATTGTATGATGACTTTTTCCGAGGTGATTTCGGTCAGGGTAAAACCGACCAGCTGATTGAATGGTACCCGGTTGAAAAAATCGAGCAGTGCCTGACGGATCTCCGGCAGGAATTCATCTATTTCATCCATTACTCACCCTGTTTAGAATTCTTTTCCACACGGATTTTATAAATAGTGTTCGTCTGCTTCCCCGAACACTGCGTCAATTCCGAGCTAGGCCAATGCCAGAACCTTATCGACCAGTTTATTAATACCACCGGCCGCTTCGGTAATACTTCCAGCCAACATATACGCAGGAGTAGTCACCAATTTACGCTGGGCATCCACCACAATACTGTCGACATCGCAGTCTTGATGAATGGCACCCGTCGCTTCGATGGCCGCTGCAGTATCAGCATCATTACCGATGGTACAGGTTACCCCCTCACCAAACAGTTTTCCCGCCATTGCCGGTGCGATGCAGAGCAGGCCTACGGGTTTATTGTGCTGTCGGAAGACAGTAATAGCATTCTGCAAATCGGTGTTTACGGTCAAATCGGCGCCTTTAACTGCAAAATCAGAAAGATTTTTTGCCGCACCAAAACCGCCTGGCAGAATCACGGCATCGAACTCCTCGGCATTCAGTGTGCTCAGTGCGCTGATTTCGCCTCGCGCAAGACGCGCGGCTTCCACCAGCACATTGCGACTCTCGGCCATCTCCTCGCCCGTCAGGTGATTGATGACATGCATCTGTGCAATGTCGGGAGCAAAACATTGATAGCTCGCGCCGTTTTCCTCTATCCGCAGCAAAGTGAGCACTGACTCATAAATCTCGGAACCATCAAACACGCCGCATCCCGACAACACTACCGCTACTCGCTTACTCATTATTTCGTTCCTCTTGTTCATTTAGCTCTATTCATTGGGCATAACCCAATAAGTATCATCTATCAGGCATATTTTTTTTACGCTGTGCTCAACCCCCGAAGGGCATTTACAGGTACTTTTTATAAACACTTTCAGATGGCACTTCACACCCCGATAAACGACTTAAGCACCCCGTAGATATTCAAGCGCACTTTCAGATAATTCACCAAACGACGAATTTATCAGACAAAAAATCACCAACCAAAATAGCCAGGCCAGTTCACAGACAACAGCTCAGATTATTTAAACTGCTTATCCAGGAAAACAGCCATGGTATCCAATGCCTTACCTGCCACTGCCGGATCGTAAGCATTCATGCCATTCTTGCCATCAAATCCATGCTCAGCCTGTGGATACAGTTCATAGTCCAACGCCTTGCCTTCAGAGTTCAACCGATCAAACAACTGCACGCACGCTTGCACATCCATAATAGAGTCCTGCCCGGCTAATAAAGCCTGTACCGGAATCGATGACTTCCAGCCCGTTGTAAAGTGAGCGGGAAGCTCGCAATAGGGGTAATAGGCGACCACGCCTCGCACACCGTTCAGTGCATCATCTTTGCCTGCCAACGCACCGATAGGCCGTTCGCCATCGTAGGCGAGGGCGTCCAATATCGTCCAGCCTCCATGAGCGTACCCGAGCAGTGCCATTCGATTAACATCGACGGCAGGCTGATTCCTCATATATTCCAGGCTGGCGTAGACATCGGCAACTCGCTGGTTTCCCCAAAAACGCTTGCCTGAACAGACCTCATCCTGTTTGTAGCCCCGACCACTGAAACTATCAACCAGTAAAGCGACGTAACCTTGCCGGGTTATCCACTCAGCTCTTTGTTGTGAAAGCCGGGGCTCGGGTCCGGCGCATCCATGAAAAACCAGAACGGCCGGAAAGGGGCCTTTACCTTGCGGCATAAACATCCGGTAATGGGGTTCCAGCTCAACCGCAATATCGGCAAGACTTTGTGGAGAAACAAACAGGGCGTTTCGATAGGGCCAAAAGTAACTTCCCCCGGCAAACACTAACAAGCACAGCGTTATCAGCAGAATTTTCCACATACCCGGTTTTTTCATTAGAGTTCTATCTTTTTTGAGGCGTCATCATTGGAGAGTATCCCTGAGAGATTCAGACTATCTCACAGGCGGTCATTGACGCTAACATATCACTACGCTTGCGTGAATGTGTTGTTTCAAACCGTACTTCACGCGCAACCATTACAATAACCACCTGTTCCATTGCGAGGCAGCCATGAATTCTGAAGCGCAAATGGCGTATATCGTTTATGCCATCCCGGTATTTTTTACGTTGATCTTTATTGAGTGGATCGCAACCTCCCTGCGCAACAAACACTACTATCGAATCAACGACAGCATCAACAGCCTTAGTGCCGGTTTGCTGAGTGTTGTTTTCGGGGTCGTCAGTAAAACCCTCACCGTCGGGATTTATGTTGTCGCCTTCACCTACCTTTCAATAGCGGAACTCAGCAGCAGCTCGATGTGGGTGTGGGTGTGGGTGTGGGTCGCAGGTTTTATTATTTATGATTTTTGCTATTACTGGAACCACCGGCTGGGGCACGAAATCAACATTCTATGGGCAGCACACTCCGTCCACCATCAGAGTGAAGAGTACAACCTGACCACTGCACTACGGCAAACCAGTACCGGCTTTATTTTTGGATGGGTGTTTTACCTGCCCATGGCGGTGATCGGAATTCCACCCGTCGTTTTTCTAACGGTGGGCGCGATGAATCTACTCTATCAATTCTGGGTTCATACACGCCACATTCCTAAATTGGGCATTGTAGAATGGATATTTATAACTCCCTCAAACCACCGCGTTCATCATGCCCAAAACCAACGCTATATCGATAAAAACTACGGCGGGGTGTTTATCGTCTGGGATCGCCTGTTCGGGACTTTTACCGAAGAGAGTGACGAAGAAAAAATTATCTATGGCGTTCGTAAGCCGCTGGCCAGCTGGAATCCATTATGGGCCAATATCCAGCACTACTCACAACTCTTCAACGATGCTCGCCGCACCGAGAAATGGGGTGACAAACTGGGCATCTGGTGGCGACGTACTGGCTGGCGGCCAGAAGATGTCAGCGCCCAATATCCCATCGCTAAAGCGGATCTGACGACATTCCAACGTTTCGACATCAAGATTCCATCGGCACTGGTGGTTTATACCCTGTTCCAATTTTCCCTGATGGTGCTGTTCACCACCTGGATCATGGCGATCAGCCACCTTCATCCATTATGGTGCATCACTCTACTGGCAGCACTGCTCGGCTATAGCCTTTATTCGATAGGTTTTATGCTGGAAGGACGCCCGGGGTTTTCACAAAAAGAGATGTGGCGACTGGCACTCAGCGCAGTCACCGCAGTGACGTTGGTGGCCTACGAAGAGTTGACCCTGAGCACGGGTAACTGGCTAGTACTACTCGGCTATCTAACATTTTCTGCACTCTTGCTCATCCGGCTGGATAAAGGCCTGGCGTTGCAGGAGGACCCCGCAACAGACACGTCGTGACCAGACAATGGCCATTGACCCTTTTTACCAGTAAGGAGGACAGGAGTAACAGGGGAAAAACAACCGGTCAGCGGCCCTGACCCTCCGCGGTAATATATTGATAAAGAGCCTCATACTGGCTTAATAGCTGCCCACCGAAGATGGGGTCCTTTCTCTCTTCGAGCAGTCGCTGTATACGCTCCAGCTCCGCGTTATCCAGATACTGTTCTATCGCCGGTATTAAATACCGATTTTCACATTCCATGTGCTCGGCAATCAGTTCTGCATAGTCCCGATAATCCGATAACAGACGTTCCAACGGTACCGCCTGATCATTAGAGACGGCATGAAAATCCTGTTGCAGGCGGGTGGTCAACTGCTGTAATTCGCCATGCTGCTCCTCGATTCGGGCCAGCATCTTCAGCATCTCTGGATCACTGATGTGGGGTCGCATATGCTGATATATGCGGTCTTCCAGCGGGTGATGGAACGCATGCGGATAGTTTTGAATATAGTCCATAATATCCAGCACAATCGCCATATCAGGCGCTTCGCCTGAGCCGGAAAAACCATGCATTTCCCGTCGCAGACAATCCAGTACGCGGGAAAGATGACGATGGTCGTCAATCAGGCGACCAATCAATTGCTGCATAACACAACTCCTTGAAAGAGAACCATTGTCTTTCAATACGAATTTGTTGATCTACTGAGTCTGGTACGAAATGTCAGGCCGTGCCAGCACTATCATGGGCAAATGTTGACCGCCATCAACGAAGGCAACGATAGACCTATGCGTACTCATTCGCTGTACAGCGTTAACTGGCGCACGCTTTCCGACTGCACAGTAATGCTTTTTGCCAACTCGTCACCAACCACTAATAACTCAATGCAATATACTGGCCAGCACAGCAATCTAATATAGAGAAAACATCAACCATGCAGTCACTCAATCTCGTTCGTCAAACATCCCTGCATATCGTTCTGGGGCTCTCCCTACTCACTGCGCCTATGGCAGCCTCCGTACTGGACATCAGCAGTGGCTCGCAAGCCTTTGCCAAAGAGGGTGGTGGCAACGGTGGCGGTAATGGTGGTGGTGGTAATAGTGGTGGCAACGGCGGCGGTAATGGCGCGGGTAACAGCGGTAGCGACGATGCAGGCAGCATCGAAGCAGCCAGTGTAGAAACTACGGATGATGACGATGGCAAGAGTAATAACGGGAAAGGAAATGCCCATGCCAACGGACACAGCAAAGATAATCATGGCAGCACGGCCAGTTCACTGGGCCGGCTAAATGCTGCCCACGCATCACCAACCGCGCGCGAAAATGCCTCGCCAAACTCCGCGGTAGGGATGATGCAGGCCGTCGCAGAGGCTCTTGAAGAGGGCCTCGATGAGACCGGTGCTTATTCTGCCGATGTCATAGAAGCCATCACGGCCGCCGCGAATAAAGCCTATGACGACGTGGAACAACAGGGAATTGCCGCTACAGTCGAAGCTATGCTCGCTGGAAAAGCTGAAAGCGAAGAGGATGATGCTGAAAGCGACGACGAAGAGGGTGAAACCGAAAGCGAAGAAGCTGAAGCGGGAATCGAAGCTTAACTATTACGCTTGACCAGTAAGATAGGGGTCATTAGTGCGGTCAGCTGGATTGTAGAAGTCCAGCTCTGACCGTTAACTCAACGCCTATCCTTATTAAGCCTGACTTCAGGCGTTCCTCGCCGGCCTCCTGTTATAAGCCCCAACGCTCCCGCTCGTTTTTTGACCAAAATACCGGCTGAATTCACATAATCGCCTATACTTCCTTAAGTTATCTTATTTCGAGTCAAAATATTTAGAGAGTTGAAACTATGCATCCCCTTACCTGTTTCCGTAAAACTTCGTTCCACATCATTCTGGGTGTAGCCCTGCTTACTGCGCCATTAGCGGCGTCGGTCATGGACATTAGCAACGATTCGCAAGCGTTTGCCAAAGGCGGAAATGGCGGTGGCAACGGTGGAGGAAATGGTGGTGGTCACGGTGGCGGTGGCGGACATGGTGGGGATCATGAGGGGCGAGATCATGAGGGCCGCGGTGGTCATGATGGTAATCGAGGTCATGGTCAGCGCAGCACAGAGCATGAGGGAAGAAGGGATCGTAACAATGAAGCTTACGGATCTCGTCACGATAAACATAAAGACAAGCATAAAAATAAGGACCGGGATTACGACGACGACCACTACGGGCTGGGTAACAACCACGGTAGTGTAGCCAGTGCTTTGGGACGACTGAACGCTGCCCATGCCTCTTCAACTGCACGAGATAACGCATCTTCCAACTCCGCCGTAGGCCGTATAGCGACCTACGAGGATGATGCCGAGGCCCTAAATGACGCGATTGATGATGTAGAAGACGAGAACAATATAACCGATGAGGAGCAAAAAGCCATTACCGAGGCAGAAGAAGATGTCGTCGAATCTCTGGACTTAGCAGCCAATAAAGAAACCAACTCCAGTGTCGCCTCTGCGGTCAACGACCTCTTGGGTGTCGACGACGATAAGTGGGCCAAAGATGCCATGTGGGGCGGCTAAGCCGGAACCGGCACCTAATTGAGCCACGTTTCCCAAAACTGCAGGTCTCTCAATGCGTCCAGGGTGGCGCTGTCCACCCGCTCGGTTTCCGACAACCGGTCTGCTCTTTGGAAGGATTGCATAGCACTGCGCGTTCTCTCCCCAAATACTCCATCCACCCTTCCGGGTTGATAACCTTTCTCGGACAAACGCTGCTGCACGAATATAGTAGTTGGAGGATTTTCCAGACCCTGAACCTCAGGTAATCTGGCCGAAGCCATCTGTTTCGCTTGTTGTACTTGCGCTTTAGTCAACGACTGGGCCAGTACCGGAGAGAGATCTTTCGCCAAGGCATGGCCTTGCTGCTGCGCTCGCACCACCCAGGAAAGTCCACGCATTTTATCAACAGGCACGCCAATGCCTTTACTCCAACAAACACCTAGCGAAAACTGTGCCCTCTCATGCTGCTGATAAGCCGCCATCCCCAGCCAACGTACGCCCCAGGCTGCGTCCTGGGTTACGGCCGTGCCATCGAGATACATGGTGCCAATTTTATATTGAGCAGCTGCATGCCCAGCCTCAGCAGCTTTCAATAACCAGCGTCTTGCTTCTGCTACATCAACCGAAGTGCCGCGCCCGATAGAATAACTCATGCCAACCATATACATCGCAGGAACAGAACCTGCCTTAGCCGCCTGACGATAAAACGATAGTGCTGTGGCGTAATCCTGCTCGACTCCGATGCCATTATTGTAGTTGGAGCCTTGGCGATATAACTGATCCGCCTCATCGGCAGTTAATGTGGATTCAGATTCCGTTTGCTGAAACGGTAGCTGTTCACAGCCCACCAGTGAAGCCGTGATAAACATAGCCAATACAAGAAAACGGGGAACTGTACGCCCTGAACTATATAAGTTATATAAACTACATAACTGCGAAATGCCCATCCCTTGACCGTACTCCAGTTATACAAAATTCTTTACTTTATAGATTTCCATTATAGCGATTAATTACAACCTTGTCGGTAAGCGGTTTCCTATACAACCCTAAACCAAAAAAAGACCCTTATTAGAGAACCTTTTGTATTACTCGTTAAGCTATCAGGTGCTTTTCACATGCCTGTTATTGCTGCTCATTAAGCACGCAATTCTCTCAACGTAAAAGCGCCTTCCCGCTTAAGGAATCGGATATGCATACGGCGCTTGCGAGCCTAACGGCAAAGCTGATCCCCAATACACCGGCAGGAATACCGGCCAGATGATCATCAACGTTGCTGAATAGACCGCATCATGGAAACCAGAGTGCCGATTCCAGCGTCCTTAATCGCAGTGCTCCCCGTCCTTTCAGCAGTGTTGATACGCCATATGACTCTCTTCCTTAATCCCTAAACTTAATCCTTAACTGAACCCATACCCACTGGATATAGGGTAAATATTCATCCAGCGATCAAAATAGTAGTTGAGCTTAACACTACGTTTTACCCTCTTGGGATTCAGAGTATGATGTCAGTAGTAACGAACGACGCAACAAGGAATTACGATGCCTAAACAGCAGCTCAAGGATCAGGTCAGTAACCTGCACAATGTGATCGATACGGTAGATGCCGCAGATGAGTGCACAACTGCAGACTTAAGGTTGATTGCCGAAGAAATTAACCATTCACTTAATGACCCTTCCGCCGAAACACCGTTAGATGGGTTTATTCACAGATTGGAGGCGGAGGCCTACAAATTTGCGGACAGTCATCCAGCCCTCAGTGAGGCATCTCGCCAAGTCATTGATGTCTTGAAAAACATCGGTATCTGACGCAGCGGAGTTTTTTATTAGCTCGATTTATTAGCTCGATTTAACGGACCGATTTATTCGTCCGATTTAACGGATCGATTTATCAGTTCTACTTTACGTTCCGCAAGACTGTCTAGTACTGCCTGAGCCAGCCCTTCTGCGCTGGCCACTGTTCCG
>JAUXFT010000094.1 GCA_030622755.1 Aestuariirhabdus sp.
CCTTGTCTTCCTAAGACCGCTTGGCCTCCGACTTTTCGCAAACTGGGTCAGCTGCAGAAAGTAGCCGAGGGTATTGAGCAGCAGTGGGGCGGGCTTGACTTGATCGTTAATAACGCTGGGGTAGCCGGGGGCGGAGCATTTGCTGATCTGGGTGAAGATGACTGGGAATGGATGCTGGATATTAACCTTAAAGGGGTTATTAATGCTTGCCGGATCTTCTTGCCTCTACTGCTCAAGAGTCGTGGCCAGATCTGCAATATTGCTTCGATGGCTGGGTTGTTAAGTGCACCGGGCATGAGCCATTATAATGTTGCAAAAGCCGGTGTCGTAGCACTGTCTGAAAGTCTGCAGAGTGAGTTAGGTCCTCAAGGGATTGAAGTTAGTGTAGTTTGTCCCTCTTTCTTTCAGACAAACCTGCTGGATTCTTATCGTGGATCATCTCCGGATATTAAAGAAAACGTGGCGAAGCTTTTAGCAAATTCACCCATTACGGCGGCAGACGTTGCACTGAGGATTTACGAAGGGGTAGCTGCAGGTCAGTTTATGCTTTTGCCTCACGACGAAGGAGCTTTAGCGTGGGAGTTCAAACGTAAGGATCCTGAAGCTCACCTCCATCTAATGGAACAATTATCTATCAAGATGGCAGAGAAAGGTTTGTAGTACAGCATTGAAAATATTCGCTGGATAGCCGGGTAACTTTAGGGTGATGTGCTGAGCTGGATTCGTTTATGATGACGCTTTGTTATTAATGAACGGTATCGCTATGAGTATGTTAGAGCAGATCAAGCAGCGCTTGCAGGATGCATTTTTGCCTCATCACCTTGAAGTGCTTAATGAGAGCCATAAGCATAATGTCGCAGCAGGATCCGAGAGCCATTTCAAGGTGGTCCTGGTGTCAGAGGAGTTTGAGGGTGTTAGAAAAATTAAACGCCATCAACAGGTGTACGGTGTTTTATCAGATGAAATGACCCGGATTCATGCACTTGCCTTGCACACCTATACGGCAGGGGAGTGGAGTGAACGTGGTGAAGCTCCCAATACTCCCAATTGTAAAGGCGGCGAATAGTTCTCATGCTCGAATCCGCAGAAAAACCTGCCGAATTGTTTTATTTTTTTGACCCGATGTGCTCCTGGTGCTGGGGGTTTTCTCGGCATTTTGAACGCTTGTATCAACATTACTCCTCACAGGTTTCTATCACTATGGTAGTTGGGGGGTTGCGTAGTGAACAACAGCCTCTGTCTGATGATAAGCGGGACTCTATTCTGGGGCACTGGCGGCGAGTTCATGAAGCTAGTGGTCAGCCGTTTGATTTTGATCGGGCATTACCATCCGGTTTTTGCTACGACACTGAACCCGCCTGTCGTGCTGTAGTGGTGTTTCGTGAGTCATATAAAAGCCACCAGCTGTCTTATGTGTCGCGGATACAGCAGGCATTTTATGTTGAAGGGCAAGATCTGACTGATAGTGATGTTTTAGCGAACCTTGCCGCCGAGCAGGGGATCGATCGAGAACATTTTTTGCAGTTGCACCATAGTGATGAAATGAAAGCCAAAACTCAGTCAGATTTTGAGAGAACGGCAGGTTTAGGTGTGCAGGGGTTTCCAACCCTGGCGTTGAAAAATGAGCAGGGATGGATAGGGGTTAGTCAGGGGTATCTCGATTGGGATTCTCTGAACACTCGACTCTCATCTCGGTTGGCATTTCTTTAATGATTCCGGAAATAGCTTTTTTAGGTTGATCTTTAGTTGCCGGTACAAGCGAGCTTGTTGCTGGTTCGTCCAGGGTTTTCATCTTTAACAGATAGGCGCTGACTGCGGTGGCGATGGTTATCAGCAGTAGGGCTAATGGAATACTCTTCATTAAGACTGCGCTCAGCAATATGGTGATCCATAGCAACCCCAGAGTGTACGCACGAGCCCTGCGTGGTATTCCTTCCCCATTCAGGTAATAGCCAATGTAGGCCCCTAGTCTGGGGTGATTAATTAACCAGTCATAGAATTTTTTAGAACTTCGAGTAAAACAGGCAGCGGCAAGTAATAGAAAAGGGGTTGTGGGTAATACGGGAAGGAATATCCCTGCAACGCCCAAGACTACCGATAGCCAGCCAATGATGATCAGTAGACAGCGTAACAGGGGATTATTAACGGGTTTGAAGGAACTTTTAGTCATTACCTATTAATATAGCGAAGGTGGCCTGGCGGGGTAATGTTCATCTATGAAAAACCTGTTATAAGAATTTCATGAAACAAACTTAAAAATGAAACAGTATTTTTAATAAAACAGAATTTTTAATATATCAGAGAGTGCAGGTGGATTTTGCAATATGGAACCTTTGAAAAACTACCCGATAAGATTTCAACAAGATGTAGTCTGGGGAGATATGGATGCCTTTCAACACGTAAATAACACGGTCTTTTTTCGTTATTTTGAAGATTCACGGATGGCGTATTTCGAAAAAGCTGGCGTAATGGAGTTTATGCAAGAGAGCGGTAAGGGACCTATTCTGGCTTCTACCCAGTGCCGATTCAAAGCCCCCGTGAGTTATCCAGATCGATTAACTCTGGCCGGAAGAGTGGAAACTATGGGTAGTGATCGTTTTGTCATGAAATATCTGGTATTTAGCGATAAGTTACAGCGTATCGTCGCAGAAGGTGAAGGGATCGTTGTGTATTATGACTATCAGGCGTCGATGAAATGCGACATTCCCTCGGCAATTCGAGAGGCTATTGTAACGCTGGAATCTGAATGTGGGAATCAAGCTGGAGGGTTTGAATAATGGATATCAGAACCAGTTTTATGGCTGCCTCGGAAAATGACGCTAAAGCTATTGCAGATAACCCGAAACAGCCTGAGCGCTGGCCTGGTTTCTCTTGTTTAAATCTGGATCTGGAAAAGCTGGCGGATCTACTGTCACTAATCCACAAACGGCCAGTCGATGAAGCATTGCTGGCAAGTTTTAGCGTATTGCATCAAAGTACGGTTGATGGTCCATGGGTGATAGGTTTACCGTCCGATTTTCTTGCATCGTTGGCGAACTGGACGGAAGCAGAAGCAGCTTTATACGCGAATCAATGGGCTTCTCTTCCCTGTTTTAATGACGTTAGCTGGCGAACAGAAGATTTGAAAGCAGCGATAGTTCATTTAGGTAAAGTGGCTACATTGGCTGCTAAAAAGGGACAGACAGTTGTGTTGTATCAAACCGTTGAGGGAGAAAAAGTCAGCTTTTCCTGATAATGTTTTTGTTGTCGAGTGTTGTCGAGTGCTATCGAGTGTAGATTGGTGTGCAGCAAGGAGTGCCGGGTATGAGCAAGTTATCTAAGTTCCCCCCCTACGGTTTTGGGTACATGCTGTTCGGGATGATTCTACTCCTGTTCATGTCCAGCACGGAACATGACGTGTTTAGTCCTCACCTGGTTCGAATTTCGATTAGTGTGTTGTTGGTGGCATCGGTATATTTGTTGAGCCGGGATCGCAAAAAATTCTTATTGGTTGGATTGGTGTTTGGTATTCCGACGATGTTGAGCACCTGGTTTGTGCTGGTGTACCCAACAACCCTGAGTCTCTTTTTTGACTATTTGAGTAATGCGCTATTTTTCAGCTACGTCACCTATGTGGTGATTCATAATATTTTCACATCGAAGGAAATTACCAAAGACACCCTGTTAGGTTCGGTGTGTATTTATCTATTACTGGGTTTTATCTGGAGTTTTTTATACGGGTCCCTGGCAATAATGAATGTCGATGCCATCCATGGTCTGGATGCATCCGATGTAGGTTCAATGGTGTATTTTAGTTTTGTGACACTGTCTACGCTGGGCTATGGAGATATAGTGCCACTGACGCGACCGGCTCGATTATTGGTTTCGGCGGAGGCTATTGCGGGGCAGTTTTATCTGGCGATATTGGTGGCGCGATTGATGGGCATGTACACCCCGAAGAGTAAAAAACCCCGAAAGACTTAAATCGAAGAAAGCTTGCGTACCACGTTAAGTCCATCTCGAACGCTGAGAAAGCAGTTTTCAAGGGTGTCACTTTCGTGAATAAAGCGGTTCATATCATCAATGGCGCGATCTTTGTCGTCTTGTGGATCAATGACCTGTCCCTGCCACAGAGCATTATCAATGATGATCAAGCCGCCATCATTAACCAGTGGTAGCGTCGCTTTGAGATAATTAAAATAGTTACGTTTATCGGCATCGATAAAAACAATATCGAAGGATTGTTTCAGGGTGGCTATCGTGTTGAGTGCTTGGCCGAAATGCACTTCGATTTTTTTGCCATGCGGACTGCGATCAAAAAAACGCTTGGCAAACTCAATAGCTCTGGGATTGCTTTCGCAGCAAACAACTTTCCCATCCTCTGGTAAGCCTTCCGCCATTGATAGTGCGGAATAGCCGGTAAACATACCAATCTCAAGTACTGTACGAGCCTGACTGATAGCGGTTAGTAATTTTAAGGTGCGGCCTACCTGTTTGCCAGACAGCTTTATGGGATAGTCCATTTCGCGGTTGGTAGTTTCGATCAGTTCCTTGAGAAGCTCCGGTTCCTCGCTGGTCATATCGCTGCAATAGCGTTCTATATCAGGTTTCACCAGATAGTTATTCATGAAGTGCTTTCCAGGGCGGGATAACCGCCCACAGGTTAGATGTTTGAGGTGTCTGGGTGGTTACACCCAGTCAGAGCTGCTCTTGCGACGGCTGCGTAACAATGGCGCGGCTAGTCCCATCAGAATACCAATGATGATGGTTACCGCTCCGTACAAATACCATTGATGAGCAGAATCATCGCTGAGTCGCGAGTTTTCAAGTTCCAGAGTCTCAATGCGATTGTTCAGGAGGACATTTTTCTCTACCAATGCTTTGTTGCGGGCAACCATAGTGACCGCTTTCGAGGAGATAGCCTTGAGTTCATCCAGCTCTTTTTTCAGTCGAGTACTTTGTTGGCTGCTTTGTGCACCGCTATTTTTCAGGCTTGAATTTTGTGTGGTGAGTTCACCCAGTTTCGTCGAGAGCTTTTTATTCTCTTTTTGTAAGCGTTCCACTTTGGTTCTTTCTATAGCGACTTGCTCACGAGCCCCGACGTTCTTCAATAAATATTGGGTGCGGATATAGCCTTCAACACCTTCTTTGGTTCGCACCAGACTGAACTCTTCGTTTTCTTGGCGAATAAACTCGACCCGGGTACCGCTTTTGAGGCCTCTATGGACGATTTTGTTGCTGTTTGTTGGGCCGCTGCGCATCGGGACATGCAGGATGTCCGATATGTAGCGAGCTTCGGCCATTGCCTGAAGGCTGAAACCACTTGCCAGAAAACTGGAACTGAATATAAAGGTGATGAGTGTGCGACGGATCATAGTGTATAAACTGTAGTCATTGATTCGGGGGGCGGATGCTAACCTAGTGGTCTGGAGGCCTCCAGTGATTATGTCACAAAATGGCCGACTCGCTCAGGTTCTTCAGGGTAACACTTTTTTAAACGGTTTCACGATAACTTGTTGGTATACCCCGGCTGTGATGTAGGGGTCTGTGTCAGCCCAGCTTTGCGCGTCTTGAAGAGAGTTAAACTCAGCAATAACAAGGCTGCCAGTGAATCCAGCTTCTTCAGGGTTTTCACTGTCAATTGCCGGGTGAGGCCCTGCAAGCAATAAGCGGCCTTCGGCTTGTAGTGCTTGCAGACGCTCAAGGTGTGTCGGGCGAGCGGCAAGACGCTTGCTAAGGCTGTTCTCAACGTCCTCACTGATAATTGCGTAAAACATAGTCTGGTTCCGTGTGTTTTAGTTCTCGAGTTTGTCGTGCTCTATGTGGCGAGAGAGATAGATACCCTGGGCAATAATAAAGACAATAGTTAGTCCCAGCATGCCGAACAGTTTGAAATTGACCCAGGTTTCTTCTGACATCGTGTAGGCGACGTAGATATTTACAGTGCCGGAAAACAGGAAAAACAGTACCCAGGCATAATTCAGGCGTCTCCATACTTCGGATGGCAGGAATACTTTGCCATCCATCATTCGTTGAATCAGGTTTTTGTCGCCGATAAACTGGCTGCCAAGAAAGGCTATGGCAAATAGCCAGTTAACCACGGTAGGCTTCCACTGAATGAAGCTCTTATCACCAAATATCACGGTAGCGCCACCCAGCAGTACCACCAATGCCAGGGTAACCAGGTGCATTTTTTCTACTTTTCCGCTTACCCATCGGGTATAAAGAATCTGGATGATGGTGGCAGGAATGAGAACTGCCGTTGCAAGAATAATAGGTTGGGTATTGTTAAGAACTTCAATGAATTCGGGTGAAAAAATCCCACTGCAAAAAGCAATCAACTCACTGCTGAGTTTGTAAACGGCAAAAAAGATAACGATGGGAAGAAAATCGATCAGAAGCTTCATGTGATAAAGAAAACCTTGGCGTTGTTCAGAGTATTAGTCGAAAGGAGCACTCAAGCTTCGCCTGATGCGCCATGGTAGTATGGTATCAGTGTTGTACGATAATTCCGAGGTGAAGCTTTGAACCGTTATTCAGTGGTGGACTTGCACTGCCATACCAACCACTCTGATGGTGTGTTGAGCCCTCTGCAGCTGCTTGAACGTGCAGAAGAGAAAGGTGTTGAACTGTTGGCTATCACCGACCATGACGTGGTTTCGGGAGTGCGTGAAGCGATGTCATCCAGCAAACATGAGGCCGTCCGGATTATCAGTGGTATAGAGCTTTCGAGTGTGTGGAGCGGTATTAGTGTGCATGTGGTGGGATTGAATTTTGACATGCACTCACCGTTTCTCGATACGGTTCTTCAGCGTCAGCGTGAAGCAAGAAACGCACGTTCCCAGGCAATTTCGGATCGCCTGGAAAAGGTTGGTGTAAAAGATTCGTTGCAAGGTGCTCTTAAAATCGCTTGTCATCAGCGAGGCATACCGTTTTCCAGTGATGCGGATATCCAGCTGGGGCGCCCTCATTTTGCACAATATCTGGTTGATCAAGGCGTCGTAGAAGATCGTGCGAGTGCGTTTCGCAAATATCTCGGGGCGGGAAAGACAGGTGATGTTAAAAGTTACTGGCCGGAGCTATCGACGGTAGTCGGCTGGATCAAGGAGCTGGGAGGGCAGGCAGTTTTAGCGCACCCCCAGCACTATAAAATGACCAACACTAAAATGCGTAAGTTGGTCACTGCTTTTGCCTCAGCCGGTGGCGATGCAATTGAGATTGCTGGTGGGGGGCAGTCTCCGCAGCGAATGTCCTGGTATGTCGGTCTGTGCATGGAATTTGGATTAAAAGGCTCCTCTGGGAGTGATTTTCACGGGCCCTTTGGGCCGTGGATAGAGCTTGGAAAAGTGCCAACATTGCCTGGAAATTGTGAGCCGATATGGGAATCGTGGTAGCCGTGCGGAAAGTGGCGCAAAGTTGGTTGAATGCAGGCTATAATTCGCCCTTAACATCAACGATGTATCCGCAGGGTCTGTTGTGAGCCAGTTTTTTCAAATCCACCCCGAAAACCCTCAAGCGCGCCTGATAAACCAGGCTGTCGATATTATTAGCCAGGGAGGTGTAGTCGCTTATCCGACCGATTCAGCGTACGCCATTGGTTGTCATCTGGGTGATAAGAAGGCCGTGGATCGTATTCGTCGTATCCGGCAGCTGGACGATAAGCACAATTTCACGCTGATGTGCCGTGATCTGTCGGAATTAGCTTTGTACGCCAAGGTGAGCAACACCGATTATCGACGGCTAAAAGCCAATACTCCTGGCGCCTACACATTTATTTTACGAGCGACTAATGAAGTTCCTCGTCGTCTATTGCATGCCAAGCGACGAACAATTGGTATTCGAGTTCCCGACCACCCAACGACCCTTGCATTACTGGAGCGCCTGGGTGAGCCTATGTTGAGTAGCTCCCTGATTTTACCCAATGATGAGTTGCCACTGACTGACCCCTATGAAATCAGGGATCTGCTTGAGCATGAACTGGATTTGGTCATTGATGGCGGATTTTGCGGTATGGAAGCCACCACGGTGGTTAATTTACTGGACGATGTACCGCAAGTTACCCGCGTGGGTTTGGGTGACGCCACACCCTTTCAAACCGGCGAGTAATGTATCGGTCTTAAATATGTACAACTTTTTTCTTCAATCGTTCATTGCTGGAAAGAACCCGGTTGGCCTTTTGTATGATTTTCTCTCTGCACCTCGCGGCAAATCGTTGTGATTATTAAAGAGTCGCAGCGGCGAGTAGTCTCCGGAATGTATCCGTCTGGCCGATTGCATCTGGGGCATTACCGAGGGGTATTACAAAACTGGCTGAAACTTCAGCACGAGTATGAATGTTTGTTTTTTGTTGCTGATTGGCACGCGCTGACTCGTTCTTATGAAACTCCTCGCGAGCTGGCCAAGTCGACCCGTGAAATGCTTATTGATTGGTTGGCAGTGGGTATCCAACCAGGCTCGGCAACCTTGTTTATGCAATCGCGAGTACCTCAGTTAGCCGAGCTACATTTGTTGCTCTCTATGTTGACGCCACTCTCCTGGCTTAAGAGATCACCAGGTTTTAAAGATCATCAGTTGCAGCTTAAAGAGCAGGACTTGCTGACCTATGGCATGTTGGGTTATCCGCTTTTACAGAGCGCAGATATTTTGCTGTACAGGGCGGGGCTGGTTTCAGTGGGTGGAGGGCAGGATGCCCATGTCGAGATAGCACGGGATGTGGCCAAAAGGTTTAATCACCTTTATGGTCGTGAGCCGGATTTTGAAGCGATGGCAGAGTTGGCGATTGCTCGAATGGGTCGGAAGCTGGCAACCCTTTATCGTAAATTACGACAAGCTTATATGGAACAGGGTGATAATGAAGCATTGCAAACTGCACGTGCCTTGCTGGAAGATCAGTACAATTTGAGTATTGCTGATCGGGAGCGGTTGCTCGGCTATCTGGAAGGTGCTGGTAGAGTGCTTTTGCCCGAACCCCAAGTATTGCGCGAAGATACTATCACTGTTCCAGGGCTCGATGGTGAGCGAATGTCTGCGTCGGCAGGCAATGTGATTGAACTGCGAGAATCGCCAGAAAGCATTAGTGAAAAATTGATGAGAATGCCGACAGATCCGGCTCGTTGTCGGCGAAATGACCCGGGAGATCCAGCCCGCTGTCCGGTATGGCAGTGGCATCAGGTTTACAGTGAAGGGTCTGTTTGTGAATGGGCTCAGGAGGGCTGTCGAAGCGCAGCTATAGGGTGTGTTGATTGTAAACGTCCCCTGATTGATTCTGTGATCGAGGAGTTAAGCCCGGTTCGTGAACGCGCTCGCGAATATGAAGGTGACCCTGACCTGTTGCGTGCGATACTCTCTGAGGGGAGTGAGCGAGCTCGTGATGAAGCGCAGCAAACAATGATTGAAATACATAACGCGTTGGGTATGGACTTTTAATGACTGAGATTTTGAGTGATCAGAAAGCAGATGCAGAAGTGCAGCCCCATGAGACCGAGAAGGGGCACTCTCGTTTTCACCGTCAGGCACAACAGGGTGAAATGCCTTTTGCTGTGGTTCAGGGGCAAGAGGTAACCGCCATACCCCAGGATCTTTATATCCCGCCGGATGCCCTTGAGGTGTTTCTGGAGGCGTTTGAGGGGCCTCTCGACTTGCTGTTATACCTGATCAAGCGTCAGAACGTCGATATACTGGAAATTTGCGTTGCTGAAATCACTCGTCAGTATATGGAGTATGTAGAGCTAATGGAGGCCGCTCAGTTTGAGTTGGCGGCGGACTATCTGGTGATGGCGGCTATGTTGGCCGAAATAAAATCCCGCATGTTGTTACCTCGATCGGAAGAGATTGAAGCCGAAGAAGAAGATCCCCGTGCAGAGTTGATTCGCCGTTTGCAGGAATATGAACGGTTTAAAATTGCCGCGCAAGATATTGAAGAGCTCCCGAGATTAGGGCGCGATTTCACTACAGTGACCATGCAAGCTCCGGTTGATAGCACTGAAAAACCACAGCCTGCGGTGGATTTACAAGAGATGCTGTTAGCCTTATCTGAAGTTTTGAGGCGGGCAGATATGTTTGAAAGTCATCAGATAGAGCGGGAAGCCTTATCGACTCGAGAGCGTATGTCACAGGTTCTCAGTCGTTTATCCGGAGGGGGTTTTATGCCTTTCGTTTCACTGTTTACATTGGAAGAGGGGCGGCTGGGTGTTGTGGTGACATTTATGGCTGTGATGGAATTGATTAAGGAATCTTTGGTAGAGCTGGTTCAGAATGAACCCTTTGGACCGATACATGTTAAGGCACGAGCGGAATGAGCGAAGAAACAATTTACGACCTTAAGCTGGTAGTTGAGGGCGCTCTGCTAGCGGCCGGTAAGCCTCTTACAGTTGAGAAATTAGCCCAACTTTTTGATGATGAAACCCGCCCTGCTAATGAAGCGATCCGTGCTGTCTTGCAGCAGATCGAGCAGGAGTGCGAAGGGCGTGCCTACGAATTAAAATTGGTAGCGAGTGGGTATCGTTTTCAGGTGCGTCAAAACCTCAGTGGTTGGGTGAACCGTCTGTGGGAAGAAAAGCCGCAGCGTTACTCTCGAGCGATGTTGGAAACCTTGGCATTGATTGCGTATCGGCAACCCATTACCCGAGGTGAAATCGAGGAAATACGTGGAGTGAGCGTTAGCAGTAATATTGTTCGCACCATGCAAGAACGTGATTGGGTGCGAGTGGTGGGTCACCGTGATGTGCCCGGGCGACCAGCAATGTTTGCTACCACTAGAGAATTTCTGGATTACTTTAACCTAAAGAATCTCGATGAGTTGCCAGTGCTTTCCGAAATATGCGACCTTGAGAAGATCGGTAAAGAACTTGATCTGGCGCCTCTGTCTGTTGGTTCTACTGGTGAAGCAGAGTCAGCTGTAGAGTCTCAAAGTACTGAGGCTGATGGTGATCAGGAAGAACCTCTGAGCTACGATGATGCCCCCGGAAGTGAAGTGGCAGCTATGTTTGAAGGTGGGCCACAGGAAGAGCTGGAAGAAGATGAAGCGCTGTTTCTCGAGCTTGATGAGATGGAAAAGTCCTTGCCGACAAATTTCCGCGATATGTTGAAGTCTGGTATTGATGCCGGAAATGCGCCTGCAGATGAAAGTGTTGAAGAGCTTGAGCCTGAACTGGCTGAAGCTTCAAGTAGTGATGTGGTGGATTTTTCTTCGGATACACCCGTAGAGAAATCTCCCGGAAATACCCCCGATTGAGGTAATGAGTTATGTCTGGAAGCAGAGTTGTTGACAATACTGCTGGTGAGAAATTGCAGAAGGTGTTGGCGCGAGCCGCGATAGGCTCAAGGCGTGAAATGGAGCGCTGGATCGCTGATGGCCGTGTTCAGGTAAATGATGAGGTGGCAAGCCTGGGGTGTCGGGTTGGCGCAAGGGACCAGATAAAAGTTGATGGTAAATTGTTAAAGCCCGAAGACACCGAATCCTGTCGTCGGGTTTTGTTGTATAACAAACCTGAAGGTGAGGTATGCACTCGTTCTGATCCCGATGGAAGGCGCACGGTTTTTGATCGTTTGCCGAAACTGAAAGGTGAGCGCTGGATCTGTATTGGTCGCCTGGATCTGAATACTGCGGGCTTGTTGTTATTCACCACCGATGGTGAGTTGGCAAATCGTCTTATGCACCCCTCCTATTCGGTAGAACGAGAATATGCGGTCAGGGTGATGGGTGAAGTAACGCCGGATATGACCAAAAAATTATTTGATGGTGTTGAGCTGGATGATGGTATGGCACGATTTACTGATATCGTGTCGTCCGGCGGTGAGGGTATTAATCGTTGGTTCCATGTTGTTTTGATGGAAGGGCGTAACCGTGAAGTACGGCGCCTTTGGGAATCCCAGGGTGTGATGGTCAGCCGTTTGAAGAGAGTGCGCTACGGCAATGTATTTATACCCAGTCAAGTAAAAGCCGGGCAGTGGTGCGAGCTGAGTCAAAAGGAAGTGGACGGCCTGGCGCGACAGGTCGAATTGCCATCGATAAAAGTAAAAAGTATTACGGCGGATGTTCATCAGCAGCAGCGCAGCAAGCGCAAAAATCCGCGCGTTCATGCCGGACGAGGAAGTAATACTGGTCGCCGGAGATAGTTTGTAATTAGTTTTAATTCGATCAGGTTTGTATCTGTCAGGTGCGGCTTGATCTTTTTGTTGTCTGTTGTCTGTTGGAGACGGGGCGAGTAATGGATCGAATGTTGGAATAATGTTGCGCTGCAACCTTGTTGCTGCAGCGCTCCAGCGAAATTACTGAGCGTTAAGTGCCTGGCCATTAACGTCCAGGCTGTCGTCCCCCATCAGGTACAGGTAAACATTCATAATCTCTTCAGGAATCGGCAGGTTGGCAGGATTCTCAGCCGGATAAGCCGTAGATCTCATGTTGGTTCGGGTTGCACCGGGATTAATACTGTTGATACGAACTCCCCCGGCATCATCGTGTTCATCGGCCCATACTTGCATCATACCTTCGGTAGCAAACTTGGTAATAGCGTATGCTCCCCAGTAAGCTCGACCGGCCCGGCCGACACTTGATGAGGTAAATACTAATGAGCTGTTTGGCGCTGATGCGAGTAATGGCATTAGTGCTTTGCTCATGAGGAACTGGGAAGTGACGTTTACTTGCATCAGTCTGTTGAACATGGCGCTGTCGTACTGTTCCAGAGGTCCGAGCTGGCCCAGTAAGCTGGCGTTGAGCAGTAAACCGTCCAGCTTGCCAAACTCTTGATCTACTTGTTGAGCGAGGTCGGCATAATCTCTTTCGGTCGCTGTCTCCAGGTTCAAGGGGCATTCAACCGGTGTCGGGCAGCCGGCTGCTTCAATCTCGTCATAGACAGATTCGAGCTTTTTTGCAGTTCTCCCTACCAGAATTACCGTGGCGCCATGTTTGGCATAGCTGATAGCCGCAGCTCGACCGATTCCGTCTCCGGCACCAGTGATC
>JAUXFT010000131.1 GCA_030622755.1 Aestuariirhabdus sp.
CTTAAGACCGCTTGGCCTCCGACTTCCGTCAGCCTGAATATCGATCCTGACGGGGTGATCGAACGATATAATATGGGTAGACTGTCGAAAACCTTCGAAAGACTTGTAGAAGATGTAAAATTGTTACTCCGGAAGCCGTCTTTGAGGGAGCAGCTCGGCCACAATGCCATAAGCTATACGGCTGAGAATCACGCCCAAGATGTCGTTGTCGGTCGATATATCGATCTGTTTAATGACTTGCTGGAGAAATAGGGCCGCATCTTTCGACTCTGCCAGTATAGAACGAATTTTATGTAAGGCATTTCAATATGAGTTCAGGTACACAGAATATTTTGCCACCAGTGATTTGGAAAGAGCCGCTTACCGCGTGGCTGGTACTTGGTGTGGCAACTGCGTTGATATTAGTAACCTTCCGTGAAGGTCTGGAGCGCTTGTCATACATGTGGTTCAACAAGGAGGAGTATAGCCATGCAGTTATTATCCCGTTTATCAGTGCCTTTTTAATCTGGCAAAAGAAAGATCTTTTGCAGGAAATGGAGTTCCGTGGCTCCTGGGCAGGTATTGCCCTGCTTTTTGTCAGTATTTTTATATTATTTCTTGGCCAGCAGAGTGCAGTGATCGCCCTGGTCCACTATGGTCTGTTGATGGCGTTGCTTGCTCTGGCGCTTGCTTATTTGGGCTGGCCCGCATTCCGCATCGTAGTGGTGCCTTTGCTCATTCTGTTCTTCACTATCCCATTGCCTGGTTTCCTCTATGAGGGGCTTTCCAACAAGCTTCAACTGATATCTTCCGAGGTCGGTGTCTGGTTTATCCGCCTGTTTGGTATTAGCGTGTACCTGGAAGGCAATGTCATTGACCTGGGCACATACAAGTTGCAGGTCGTCGAGGCGTGTAGTGGCTTGAGGTATCTTTTTCCACTCGTCACGCTGGGTTTCATAGCGGCATATTTTTTCCAGGGTGCATGGTGGAAGAAAGCAGTTATTTTTCTATCCAGTATTCCCATCACGGTTCTTATGAACAGTTTCAGGGTTGGTGCGATTGGCGTAATGGTTGAATTCTGGGGGCAGGGAATGGCCGAAGGATTCCTGCATGATTTTGAAGGATGGGCCCCGTAGGTTTCTGATTTGCTGCAGATGGGCACGGTGTCACCCAATTACTACCTTCTTGGTTCAGAAGGATCTGGATTCAGGCAGGCTTTATTCCTGTTCTTAGAGAGTTTTAGACGTCCCCCGCATCTTCGGTTTTTTTAGCTAACCGTTTGATGAATCCAGCCTTGAAAACCTTGATCGATTATCTGTTGGAAAACAAACCCGGATAGTTATCGTTGTGGTGTATGCCCAGACTGTTTGGAGTCTGTCCAAAATCCATGTGGTGTTTGCCGTTTCAGGTGAGTCGGCGCGTAATATCTAAGCCTTTATTCGTCCGACTATGGTATACGTGACGTGTTGTATGCGATGTGTTGTATGTGCAGTACTTTATGCGCCTTTTTGGGAGCCCCGCAGAACTATTAATATATTCTTTAAACGTAAACGATGAGAACTTAAATCACTCTAGAGAGAAGGTTTTTTCCCCTTTTTGCAAGCGCTTCTATTGACATTTTACCCTGCCTTCCCGGAAGGCTTGACCCTTAGAACATACTGCCCTATAGGTTAAGGTATTGATCTAAAGCTGATTACGTCTCGTTATAATTTTTGGCTTCATTAATGAGCTAGTTATACATTTTCGCTACTGAAATGTGTTGCTCAAATCTCCCTCTCTATATGTTCGGAAAATTATCATGGAAAGCTTGCTGGAACGTCGTGAAAAAATCAGGGACGCATACTTCGTTGTTGAGAGCGAAATGGTTCAAAGTCTTATTGCTGAGTGTAAATCCAGTTGTGCCGACTCACGACTGATAGAGCAGAAGGCGCAACGATGGGTCGAACGTTTACGAGATGAGGCTAAGCCCTCTCTTATGGAGAGTTTTCTAGCTGAGTATGGTTTATCAACCGATGAAGGTGTGGCTTTGATGTGTCTCGCAGAGGCATACCTCAGGGTCCCCGACTCAGTCACGCTCGATGCTCTGATACAGGATAAAATTGGCAGTGGTCGCTGGTCAGAACATCAGCGTGGCAGTCGCTCATCGCTCATCAATGCGTCAACCTGGGGGCTTATGCTTACAGGGCGACTGTACGCCAATGATAAAAGTGGAGACAAACAGATCCGGGAACGGTTGCGCCTGCTGATAAAACGTCTGGGTGAGCCAGTCGTTCGCACAGGTGTCGCTCAGGCCATGAAAGTGCTCGGTTTACAGTTTGTGCGCGGTAGAGATATTGGAGAGGCGATCAAACGCAGTCAGCCAACCGTTGCTAAAGGGTATAGTTATTCCTATGACATGCTAGGCGAGGCAGCCAAAACTGCACAAGATGCCGAGCAATATTTTGTCTCCTACAGTCAGGCTATAAAAACGCTGGCGGATCATTCTAAACATGACGACGTCCATGAAAATTCCGGCATTTCTATCAAGCTATCCGCACTTTATCCCCGCTACGAGTACACTCAGCAAGGTCGCGTGATGCGCGATCTGGTTCCAAAGGTATTAGCGTTAGCCGAGCAAGCCAAGGCTGCGAAGATAGGTCTTACTGTCGATGCGGAAGAGGCTGATCGGCTCGATATTTCCCTTGATGTCATTGAGGAGGTTTTGTCGAATCCACTTCTTAGTGGTTGGGATGGATTTGGTGTTGTGGTTCAAGCCTACGCAAAGCATGCCTTGCCAGTGCTGGAATGGTTGCGTGATTTGGCTGCTTCCCTGGATCGACGCATTACTGTTCGCCTGGTTAAAGGCGCATATTGGGATATGGAAATTAAGAATGCGCAGGTGCTGGGTCTTGATGTATATCCGGTGTATACCCGAAAGCAGTCGACAGATATTTCGTATCAGGCCTGTGCAGCTTTTCTGTTAGAAAACAGAGGCGTTATCTACCCACAATTTGCGACGCATAATGCACACACGACAGCGACGATTTTAAATCTGGCAGGAAAGAGCGCAGGATATGAATTTCAGCGGCTTCACGGTATGGGGGAATCGTTGCATGAAATTGTTCACAACGAGTCGGGTACACGCTGCAGAATTTATGCACCTGTTGGTGTCCATAAGGATCTTCTTGCGTACCTTGTTCGCAGATTGCTTGAGAATGGTGCTAATAGTTCGTTTGTTAATCAGCTGCAGAATCGTGATGTTCCAGCTGCCTCTCTGGTATGCGATCCGGTGAATTTTATAGAGTCTGCTGGCTGCATTGTTCACCCGGGTATTCCTTTGCCGCCTGATATTTATGGTAAGGAACGCAAGAACTCTAAAGGTTTAAATGTAAACAACACAAGGCAAGCCCGTGCCTTTGATCAGCAGCTCAGTCCATATCGCGATGTTCGCTGGCAAGGAAACTCTTTAATAGCGGATGCCGGTTTAAGCGGACAGGTTATGTCTGTAGTAAACCCTGCCGACCATCAGGATGTGCTTGGAGATGTTATAGAAGCCAGTATTGGGGAGGCTAAACAAGCTATTGGTGTAGCGTCAGATGCTTTTGCTAAATGGAGTGCTACGCCTGTTAAAGATCGAGCGGGTATACTCAGGCGGATTGCAGATCTGTTTGAAGAAAATACTCCTGAATTAATTGCTCTATTGATTCGCGAGGCTGGAAAAACGCGTCTAGACGGTGTGCTTGAAGTGCGCGAAGCTGTGGATTTTTGTCGCTACTATGCTTCCCAGGCACGTGCTTCCCAGGCACGTGTCGCGCAGGCAGAGGATAGGGGTGCCAACCACGAACGTTTCGGAATAGGACCCTTTGTCTGCATATCTCCGTGGAACTTTCCGCTGGCAATCTTTACCGGTCAGGTTGTTGCTGCGCTTGTGTGTGGTAACACCGTAGTTGCAAAACCCGCTGAACAGACACCGCTTGTCGCTACTCTTGCGGTGCAACTTATGCATAAGGCGGGTGTTCCAATAAGGGTGTTGACGCTTATTCTGGGTAGTGGCGCTACTGTGGGTTCAGCTCTGGTGGCTGATTCTCGCACTGCGGGTGTTTGTTTCACAGGATCTACTGCGACTGCAGTGCTTATTGATCGGCAGATGGCTGCAAACATAAATCCCCGGGCACCACTCATTGCAGAAACCGGCGGGCTCAACGCTATGATTGTTGACTCGACCGCGTTACCGGAACACTGCGTTCGAGATATTGTTTCTTCTGCTTTTCAAAGTGCTGGTCAGCGCTGTTCTGCTTTGCGCGTATTGTTTATTCAAAAAGATGTCGCTGACTCCGTACTGGAAATGTTAGAAGGCACTGTTAATGAGTTATGCCTCGGTAACCCCTGGAAGGAATCAACCGATATTGGTCCCGTCATAGATGCAAAGGCGCATAAAGTAATTCTTGATCACTGTCAGGCGCTAGAGCAAAAAGGGCGGTTGTTGTTCCGTTATCCTTTGGAGCCAAAAACGGCTGAGCAGGGAACTTTTATTCCTCCAGCTGCATTCAGGCTGGATTCTCTTGATGAGCTTGAGCAAGAAATCTTCGGGCCTATTCTTCATGTATTAACCTATGAAGCCAATCAGTTGGATAAGGTTATTGATGCCATTAATGAAAGCGGTTATGGATTGACGCTGGGCGTCCACAGTCGGGTAGGAGAGCGCATTGACCGAGTTTGCGCTCATGCCTGCGTAGGTAATATTTACGTAAATCGTAATCAGATAGGTGCAGTGGTTGGAACCCAGCCGTTTGGTGGCGAAGGGTTGTCTGGTACTGGCCCTAAAGCGGGAGGTCCGCATTACCTCGACGGTTTCAGTCGTCCCCGGAGTCAGTCGCTGCCACAGGCTTCATTCAGTGAAAAGCTTCAGGTGCTTGAGGTGGCCGACCTGAATGAGTTTGCTGGTGCAGCAATGATAAGCCAAAAATTCTGGTCATTGGACGATTCTCGTTTTGATTTACTAAAGCGCGCGGTTGCGAGGTTGCCAGATTCAATTAGGAGTTTAGCTCTGGACCTTGTTGATCAGGCAGAGCTCATCGCCAAGGGTAATAGTGCATTACCTGGTCCAACCGGTGAGCGTAACTCCTTATCCGTTCATGGTAGAGGGTTAATGTTTGCATTAGGGGGAGGGGATTCTCCTCAGGTGTCACTGTTGATGCAATCTGTAGCCGGGCTGGCATGTGGAAACGCTGTCGCAATGGCTTACCTTAAAAATAACGCTTTATCCTCTTGGTGGCTTCAGTCTTTATCGCAAGAGGGGCTGGCCCCCGCACTTATTGCAATTGTAGATCTGCCTGAACCTGCCGGATTTAGTCTCCCTGCAAACCTTAAAGTGGTTGCTATCGAAGGAGAGGATCAAGGCGATGATCAGGGTGTCCGCAACTGGCGTATAGCGCTTGCTGAATCCGTTGGCCCACGCCTGCCGTTAATATCCCTTGATGAAGGGCTTTACAGGTTGATTACCGAGCGGGTCGTCAGTGTCGATACCACCGCTTCTGGCGGTAATACCAGTTTGTTGACGTTGGATCCCGACGGTCCAATTGTATAAAGGAAGGGGGCGGTGGCTGTGTTTCGGCGATCCGTGAGGGACGCAATTAATAGATATTAAGTAGTTTGTAAGATATAGCTTCTAACCTGTTGTTATATATGCAAACACTGGAGGATGTTATGGAGTTTTCATTATCTTCGGTTACCTGGTTCTGGCTCGTTGTTCCGATGTCTGTTGTAGTGGTTCTCTCAGTGGTTAGCTACTTCCAGGAAAGGGGTAGAAAACAATGAACATCAGCACCCCCACACTTATCACTTTCATTGTTTATCTGGTCGGAATGCTGGTCATTGGCCTGATAGCCTATAGCCGTACAAAAAACCTTTCTGATTATGTCCTGGGAGGGCGTGATCTGAGTGGTTCGGTTGCGGCACTGAGTGCAGGCGCTTCAGATATGAGTGGCTGGCTACTGCTTGGGCTTCCCGGGGCTATGTACGTGTCTGGTATGAATCAGGCATGGATTGCTGTTGGGTTGTCAGTAGGAGCCTATCTAAATTGGCAGTTTGTCGCCAAACGCTTGCGGGTTTACACTGAAGTCGCCAACGATTCGATTACCGTGCCTGACTATCTGGAAAACCGTTTTCATGATCGCAGCAAAATTTTACGGGTTACTTCTGCGATAGTGATCTTACTATTTTTTACTTTTTACACTTCGTCAGGAATGGTTGCTGGAGCCACGTTATTCGAGCAGAGCTTCGGGATGGATTACACAACTGCTTTATGGGTAGGCGCAATCGTCATCGTGTCGTACACTTTTATGGGAGGCTTTCAAGCGGTTTGTTGGACTGATTTCTTTCAGGGCCTGCTCATGTTTCTCGCATTAGTTATGGTTCCTATTGCAGTCATAACAAATACCGGCGGATGGACTGAAACACTTGGTAAGGTAGCGGCCGTTGATCCTGCCATGCTTGATATGTTCCACGAAATGACATTGTTTGGAATCATATCTTTAATGGCGTGGGGGTTAGGGTATTTCGGTCAACCGCACATTATTGTGCGCTTTATGGCCGTTAGATCATCCAAAGAAATATCCAGTGCCAGATTGGTAGGAATGAGCTGGATGGTTTTATCATTGTATGGATCGATATTTGCTGGTTTTGCAGGTATCGCATTTTTTGCGGGTAACCCGCTGGCAGAACCAGAGACTGTTTTTATTGCACTGTCACAGGTTTTATTTAATCCCTGGATTGCTGGAATACTGCTCGCTGCAATTTTGTCCGCAATAATGAGCACTATAGACTCACAACTTTTAGTTTCTTCCAGTGCATTAACGGAAGATTTTTATAAAGCTCTGATCAGACCTGAAGCTTCAGAGGCTGAGTTGGTTTGGATAGGCAGAGGGACAGTGGGAGGGATTGCTCTCATAGCAATATTGATGGCATTAGATCCCAACAATACAGTGCTAGGCCTGGTGTCTTATGCATGGGCTGGATTCGGCGCAGCATTTGGGCCGGTAATTATATTATCCCTTTACTGGAAACGAATGACTCGAAACGGCGCGCTGATAGGCATGCTCGTCGGAGCCGTGACGGTTATTGTGTGGAAACAACTGTCAGGTGGATTATTTGATATGTATGAAATTGTTCCCGGTTTCATTTTGTGCTCGCTTACTGTTTTCCTGGTAAGTTCGATGGATAAAGAACCAGATGCGGATATACAGTACGAGTTTACGGCGATGGAAAAAGAGTGCTGATGTCATACAGTTGTATACGTTCGTATAGAAATACCTAGCCTTTCGTACCTGCCTTTTTGGGGGGATGGGTACTCAGTTGCTGAGCCGTGCTGTAACGGAGAGAATACGATTTCTCACTGGATCATTCCCCCTATGCTGGTGACAGGAAAACCTGTTTAATGGTGCATAATCTTGCTTTGTATTTTTTGAATCACTCTTTGAATCACTCTTTGAATCACACACTGTTTAATCGCCATATAACAAATATTAACGTGTAGGAATTATGGGCTTGCGGTTTAGAGTGCGACAGCCTCCGAATTGTTTCAATCCTTATTTATACGACTGAAAGTGAGACCGCTAAAAATTTTCCAGGAGACACTAATGCAATTAAATGATCAGAGTTTGTTGAAGACCGAAGCTTACATCAACGGTCAGTGGGTAAGTGGTATCGATACCCTTAAGGTGACTAATCCTGCGAACGGTCAATTGTTGGCTCAGATCGCTAGCGTTAGTGCTGAACAGACTCAGCAAGCGATAGCTGCAGCTGAAGTCGCTCAGACGTTATGGGCTAAACGGCCTGCTAAGGAGCGTGCCGATATATTACGTGCCTGGTACAACCTGATCATGATCAATCAGGAAGATCTCGCCATCATTATGACGATGGAGCAGGGCAAGGTGCTGGCAGAATCCCGTGGTGAAATAGCCTATGCAGCATCCTTTATTGAATGGTTCGCTGAAGAAGCTCGGCGCGTTTATGGCGATGTCATGGCTCTGCCGCAAAGCGATCGTCGTGGCGTGGTCATCAAACAGCCAGTTGGTGTGGTGGCGGCGATCACTCCCTGGAACTTCCCAAGTGCGATGATTACCCGTAAGGCAGGCCCGGCATTGGCTGTCGGTTGCGCTATTGTCGTTAAACCTGCCTCTGAAACACCTTTGTCAGCACTAGCGCTCGCCGAGTTAGCCGATCGTGCTGGCCTTCCTGCGGGTTTGCTAAACGTTGTAACCGGGTCATCCCGTGAAATCGGCGCTGTACTAACTCAGTCTCCTGTGGTCCGTAAACTAACCTTCACTGGTTCTACACCGGTCGGAAAATTACTTCTCAAACAATGCGCGGACACAGTGAAAAAAGTATCGATGGAGCTGGGCGGAAACGCGCCGTTAATTGTTTTTGATGATGCGGACCTTGATAAAGCGGTGTTGGGAGCTGCGGCGTCTAAATACCGCAATTCGGGTCAGACCTGTATCTGTACCAATCGTATTCTTGTTCAAGACACCATCTATGATGCGTTCGTCGCCAAGTTTAAAGCCGAGGTAGAGAGTTACAAAATAGGTAATGGACTGGAATCCGATTCCACCCACGGTCCGGTGGTGACCGCCAAAGCGGCCCGTGATATTGACGCTATGGTGCAGCAGGCCCTCGACGCCGGTGCCGATGCGATTACTGGTGGCGGCATTGATGATCAGGGCGAGTGCTTCTATCAACCCACCGTGTTGACCGATGTCACCACCGATATGCGCGTTTTCCGCGAAGAGATCTTTGGCCCGGTTGCGCCCATTTTTAAATTCAGCACCGAAGCCGAAGCCATTGCCATGGCTAACGATACCGAGTTTGGTTTGGCGTCTTATATTTATACCCGGGATATCGGTCGGGTATGGCGTGTTTCTGAAGCGATTGAATATGGCATGGTAGGCGTTAACGAAGTCGCTATTACCTCGGATGTGATTCCATTTGGTGGCGTTAAAGAATCGGGTATGGGACGCGAAGGTTCAAAATACGGTGTAGAAGATTACATAGAGACGAAATACATCTGTATGGGTGGTCTCGACGATTAGGTTAACGGCTTCGCGATATTCGGAATTATCCGGGCTTACCTGGAAAGAGCGAGTCCTTTATTTTAGGGCACTTTTATTAATTGCTTACAACTCTGGCTTCCAGGCCGGTTCGCAATCACCACCAGTAGGCGCTTTTAGGCGACGCGCTTGGTGGTCTGGCGAAAAATTACATCAACAGTAGGCGCTTTTTAGGCGACGCGGACCCACGTCAGAGCATGTACCGTCCCCAGCGGCGTGCCATCCGGCGTGAAGGCGTGCAACGGGTGCAGCAACGC
>JAUXFT010000095.1 GCA_030622755.1 Aestuariirhabdus sp.
CCGTGCGGCAGTTTCTGTTGAGAAGGGTTTGACAGTGGAGTGAATGCGCAGATACGAAGCACTTATGTTCAACGAATAACGAGTGACGTTTATTAAGAGGATAATCTGAGTAGCACCTAAGGATAGCCAGCCATCACAGCTGTGGAGAAGTTGTAGCTGTGATGGCCGGTTAACAGTATAGATCTGTGAGGATCTGGTTTTTTTGTTCAGGGTAAAGGCAAAATTAGCGGGTAATCATTGATTCTCCGGCCTTGGTTACCGCACTGGCTTCCGCACGGGGGGGCAGGGTGATGCCTTTAGCGCAGGCCGGGCGTTGATAGATAACATCACTCCAGCGCTGCAAATGTTCGAGGCCATCCATTGATACACCGGACCATTCGTGAGTTCGAACCCAGGCCCAGTTGGCGATATCCGCGATACTGAAATCGTCGACCAGAAATTCACGCTCGGCTAATTGACCATTGAGCACTTCAAACAGGCGGCGGCTTTCATGCTGGTAACGATCAATCGCTGGCTGGATGGTCTCAGGGAAATAACGAAAGAAGACGTTGGCCTGCCCCATCATTGGGCCGATGCCGCTCATCTGGAACATAAGCCATTGCAGTACCTGAGAGCGAGCCTTGGCTTCGGTTGGCAGCAACAGACCTGATTTTTCGGCCAGATAGATCAGAATCGCGCCGGACTCGAATACAGCGAAGTCATCATTGTCTCGATCGACGATGGCAGGGATCCGACCGTTCGGACAAATTTTAAGAAACTCGGGTTGTTTCTGATCGCCTTCCATTAAATTCAGCTGGATCAAATTATAGGGTAGCTGCATCTCTTCGAGAGCGATAGTGGCTTTGTAGCCATTGGGGGTTGCGGCGGTATACAGGTCAATCATATTTTATTCCTTGGTAATAAGGCTTGGTGTCAGGCTTGTGCGCTGGGGCGGCTGGAAACCTGCTGGTGCCAGCGGGTCAGGTTTTGCTGTTCCGGTTGCGGCCTGATATCGATGACTCGAGCAAAATCGATGGCGCAGAGCGCAGTAATATCGGCGACGCTGAATTGATCGCCTGCGATAAATGTGTAGTCAGCCAGGTGTTTGTCGAGCATCGCCAACATTTTTTTGGCCGCCTTCTGGTTGATCTCTCCCCACTCTTTGATGGGCGTCATGCGGTCTTTGAAAAAACCTGAGAGGTGTTGAAATCCCATACCAACCGGCATCATCAGGAAAAACTCCATGCGTCGTTGCCACTGTTCGATCTGTGCTTTTTCCAGTGGAGTTGTACCCATTAGTGCTGGTTCAGGCGTGGTCTCTTCAAAGTAGCGACAGATAGCTATCGATTCAGAAATACAGGTACCATCATCCAGTTCCAGCACCGGAATCTTTCCCCATGGGTTTTTGTTGCGAAATTCTGCAGACAGGTTTTCTCCCTCGGTGATATCAACGTGCACGTATTCGATATCAATCTTTTTTTCGGCAAGAAACATTCGTACCCGTCGTGCGTTAGGGGCAGTGTGTGTCTCAAAAATCTTCATACGCTCTCCAGCTAAACTTTTTGGTTTTGTATGGGCTTGTTTTTTAGTGAAACTGACTAGACGGTAATGATGCCCGGCAGTTCGGTCAAGCATTTGCAGGAATGCTTCCTTTTCGGCGGCTCATAAAATTTAATGTGACTGGGTAATGTTTGACGAAAGGCTCAGTATTTTAAGAGGGTATTTTAGGAGAGTATTTTCAGTTGTGTGTTGTCAGGTACGTGTTGTCAGGTATGTTTAATCAGGAAAGAGGGAACAGATTGAGAGAATCGGACAATGCAATCCAGCATTCATGTCATTGCCAGGATGGCCGGCGCGGGGCAGTATAAACAGCCCATTAATAACCTGACACCCATACCATGCCGTTACGCCAACGATACCAATACGATTCGGTAGAAGGTGCTCGTTTCGGGCGCTTTAATGCCGGCATAAACACCACCTTTATTGTGTATCGCATCGGCTCGACGGTCATCGACACCGGGCCTGCTAATCAATGGAGGTCGGTACGCCGGTTTCTGGCTGAGCAACCTGTAGAGCAGTTGCTGATTACGCATCATCATGAGGATCACAGCGGTAATGGTGCGGTGATATCACGTGAGTACGGCTTGATTCCTTTCGCTCCCAAACTGGCGCAAGCCAAGTTGGCCAGTGGCTATGTGACACCTCTGGTGCAGCGACTGGTATGGGGAAGCCCTCGCCCAGTGGAAACCCGGCCATTACCTGCCAGCGTGAAGCTGTCCGATGGCTCTCCCCTGATACCGGTCCACACCCCGGGACACGCTAAAGACCTGACCTGTTTTTTTCTGCCACAGCAAAAATGGTTTTTTAGTGGAGATCTGTACATCTCTAAAATGCTCAAGCTACTACGTATCGATGAAGATTTTCCGATGTTAATGGATAGTATCGGTAAGGTGTTGGCGCTGGATTTCGATGTTTTATTTTGCCCGCATCGCGGCATCGTGGAAGATGGTAAAGCCTCGCTACAGGCCAAGTTTGATAACCTGCTGGAACTCAGTGTTGAAGTGCAGGCGTTGCGTGATAAGGGGTTAACTCCTCGTGAAATCAGTGATCGAATGTTGGGTGTCGAAGGCTGGCTGACAAAACTGAGTCGTTACAATATATCCAGGATCAACCTGATCGAAGGTGCGCTAAAATTAGATCTGGGCCGTCCGGTAACCAGCCGGGTAGTGCTGCCGGAATATTGATCAACAATATCAGTTTATATTTGTACGCAGTATTGCGATGTCTGCCGGGTATACTGTTATGGCTCTTTTTATCAGTAAGCGGTTATAAATAACGTTCACAATTTTTTTATATAAAGGTTTGCAATGAAGCTGCATTTTCGCGTGGATGGAAGTGGAGAGCCGTTGGTGTTAATGCACGGTTTGTTCGGTTCGCTGGAAAACCTTGGATCAGTCGCGCGCAGGTTATGCGATCAGTTCAGAGTGTATTCTCTGGATATGCGCAATCATGGAAAATCGCCACACCACAGCATGATGAGCTATGACGAGATGGTGCTCGATGTTGTCCGGTTTCTGGACGACCAGCAATTATCACGAGTACATCTGCTGGGTCATTCCATGGGCGGAAAGGTTGCAATGCAGCTGGCATTATCGCATCCGGAGCGAGTCAGCCGATTGGTGGTAGCGGATATCGTGCCGGTGCAGTATGGGGATCATCACCGGGATATTTTTAAAGGCTTGTTGAGTTTTGATCCTGCCAACATACATTCTCGCAGAGAAGCAGATCGTTTGTTGGCTCCCCATGTTCCCGAAATGGCAGTACGCTCTTTTTTGCTGAAAAATCTGCTGAAAAATGTGGCGGGCGGTTTTTCATGGCGAGTCAATATGCCGGTTTTGCACAAGCAATATCGAAACATTATGCAAGGCCAGCATGGGCACCCCTTTAACGCCCCGACATTATTTATTAAAGGGGGAGATTCCGAGTACATCCTGCCCAGGTATCGAGAGCAGGTATCGGCGTTGTTTCCAAATGGCAGTATTAAAGTGATTAATGGCACTGGCCATTGGCTACATGCGGAGAAGCCCGAGCTGTTCTGTACGTTGGTCCGTCGGTTTCTCAGTGAATCAGAGGCGTAAACTTTCAGATTGTTTGTGCGTTAGCCAGATTTGCGTAGAGGATGTTTTCTATCGAGGGACCTGGCGTTTGAAACGGCCGAAAAGCATGGATGCCATCCATAAACTGTCATTGCACCTGCCTGTTCCTAAAAATACACCTCTACCCAAAAAATAAAAGTCAGCGTATTGAGCACCCGGAGCCTGTTTGCGAATTACTGAGTTTCGCTTATTTCGCCACAAATATTTCGTTGCACTTCCGTACGAATTTGCTCGGCGGAGTGTCCGCATGAAAATAGATGGTGAAGTTTGGTGAAGGCGGCTTCTATGGTCATATCTCCACCACTGATGACACCGGCATTGGTAAGCGCTGAGCCTGTTGCGTAGCTGCCCTGGTGAACTCCGCCCTGCAGGCATTGGCTGAGGTTAAGGACGACTTTGCCCTGAGCGGAAGCCCGCTCGAATGCGCGGAGCAGTTCCGGGTCATTGTCTGGCGCATTGCCGACCCCATAGGTTCGCAGAATGATGCCTCGATAGGGTAATGTCAGGACTGCATCAATGAGTTGAGATGATATTCCCGGGAACAGGCGAAGAGGAACGACATGCCGGGCATTGTAGTTGTGGGGTAATTCGAAAGCGGTGGAGGGGCTCGTATCCAGAAGGGCTCGTTGGTTAAGTTCGATATGAATGCCGATCTGCGCCAGCCATGGATAGTTGGGGCTATCGAATGCATCGAATCCTGTGGCTTTCACTTTGAGGCTTCGGTTTCCACGCAGTAATCGGCCATTAAAATAGAGGCACACTTCCGGGATATTAAAGTCACAGGCAAGTTCGATGGCAGTGACCAGATTGTCCTGGGCATCATTGCGAATTTCGCTGAGCGGAATTTGTGAGCCGGTGATAATCACCGGTTTGCCGATCCCCTTTAGCATAAAGCTTAAGGCGGATGTGGTGTACGACATGGTGTCGGTACCGTGTAGAACAACGAAACCATCGTAGTCGTCATAACGGGCGCTAATGTCCTGAGCGATGGTTAACCAGTCAGCGGGTAATATGTTGCTGCTGTCAATCTGGGTGGGATATTCGTGCAGGTCGTATTCCGGCATCTCGCCTGAGATTCGTGGTGGGATTTTTTCTTCGATCAGCTGTGCGAAACCCTCCATCATCACGTAGCCATTTGGTGAGCGCTGCATGCCAATGGTGCCGCCGGTATAAGCGATGTAGATGCGTTTTTTCAAGAGCAAACCCTGAGCGTTGATTGTAGACAGCTTTTAAAGAGGTCTTTCTAGGTAGCTATCTGGATTAACTGTATAAATAACAATACAGGCAATTATCTATGCCGTTATCTAAGCAATGAAGTAGCCAGTTAGGCTGGATGATTATGTTGCCATTGTAGCGGAGCAATGACCTTATATCAGGCAATATATGAGGATAAATGTCAGGACTTTGATTAGGTTATATATCAGGTTTTTTATTAGGGATGAGTGGCTGCAAAAAAAACGGCACCCGAAGGTGCCGTTGAACAATGCTCCAATATTTACTGGATAACTTTGATCTGAACACGCCTGTTCTGCGTACGCCCCTCGGCGGTAGCATTGTCAGCGATAGGATCATCTTCACCCATTCCCAGGGCGCTGATGTTTTCATCTTTCACGCCTTGGCTAACCAGGTAGTCATGAACAGATTGCGCACGACGCTGGGACAAATCTTTGTTGTACTCCGCAGCGCCTTGACTGTCGGTGTGACCGACTATTTCGATCTTAACCTCGGGATACAACACCAATCGCGCTGCCGCATCATCCAGTATCGCTGAAGAATTACCAATCAGTTCGGTGGAATCATGAGCAAAGGTAACGCCTTTCAGCAGGGTTGGCTTGGTGGAATCACAACCAATCTCATTGACGGTAACGCCGGGTTCGGTACCAGGACAGAAGTCGCGATCATCCGGAACGCCATCGCCGTCGGTATCGATAATGAGAGGACAACCGTATTGGTCAACTTTGGTTCCCATTGGTGTGTCAGGACACTGGTCAAGGCGATCAACAACGCCGTCGCCGTCGCTATCGAGTTCACAACCGAACTCGTCAACGGTGGCACCCAGTGGTGTGCCAGGGCACTGATCTTTATCGTCTGGAACGCCGTCACCATCGCTATCCGGTGGGTCGATGGCTGCGCACATCAGACTGCCGACCAGGGCTCCCACAGCGCCGCCTACCAGGGCGGCATCAGAATCGTTAACAGAGCCCATACCCGCACCGGCAACCGCACCGGCCATGGCACAGTTTCTCCAGTCGTCGTACCAGGGGCCATCAGTTGCGCAACCGGTAACCGAAATCACAAGAACTACGGACAGAAATGTCCGCAGAGATCGAAGTAGAGACATAAGATGAATCCTTTCTGTTTGTGTTGAATCTTTCCACTTAAAGTCTAGACCAAATATCTCCACGTGAGAGATAGAAAATACGGTTCCAGTTGCGTGAATATTTTTCGCTGGGTATGCTGCCGAGCACATTTTGATGGCGTTGTTGAGGAATTTTATGCGAGTAGCGATGATTGCGGCGGTAGCAGAAAATCGGGCGATAGGAATCAATAATAAATTGCCCTGGTACTTGCCGGGAGACCTGCGTTATTTCAAAACGGTGACCATGGGTAAGCCCGTCATCATGGGGCGAAAAACTTTCGATTCCCTGCGTAAGCCATTGCCGGGTCGTACCAATATAGTCATTACTCGTGATCCTGATTATCAGCCGGAAGGGGTGCGGGTTGTGCACTCATTGAAGGATGCGGTAGAACTTGCAGAAAGCGTCGGATTGGTAAACGGTATTGATGAGATGATGATCATCGGTGGCGAGCAGATCTATCGCCAGGCACTGGAATTTACCGATCGTCTCTACCTGACCGAGGTGCACCAGAGTTTTGCAGGAGACGCCTGGTTTCCCGAAATAGAGACAGAACAATGGCAGCAAACCTGGCGCGAGGATCTGGTCAGCGAAGATGAACCGCCGCTACGCTTTAGTTATCTTATTCTCGATCGTCGAGGGTAACTGCAGTGGCAAGAGCCTCATGGATCCAGCTGCGGTAAGCGCGTCTATTTTGTGGTTTTACGGACTTGGCCCGGGCGCAGCAAAGCGGTCGCCTGATGCTGTACTAACATGGTCAGTACAGCACTTCGGTAACCGGTTTAATCCAGCTGGGAAAGATCCCGGACGCCACCACGATCAGCACTGCTGGCCATCGCAGCATAGGCCTTGAGAGCCGTACTGACTTTACGTTCGCGTGGTTGCACCGGTTTCCAGCCTGCCTTGCCTTTTGCATCCATTGCCGCGCGACGTGCAGCCAAGGCCTCAGCGCTGATCTGCAAGTTAATGCTACGGGCAGGAATATCGATCAGGATGCTATCTCCCTCTTCCACCAATCCGATGGCGCCGCCAGAAGCCGCTTCAGGAGAGACGTGACCAATAGAAAGGCCGGAGGTGCCGCCGGAAAAACGACCATCGGTCAGTAAGGCGCAGACCTTACCCAGGCCTTTGGACTTCAGGTAGCTGGTCGGGTACAGCATCTCTTGCATGCCCGGTCCGCCTTTTGGCCCTTCATAGCGAATGATGACCACATCACTGGCAACGACCTTATCAGCAAGAATACCTTTTACCGCAGCGTCCTGACTTTCAAAAATACGCGCACGACCTTCGAAAACCAGGATGCTTTCATCAACACCTGCGGTTTTTACTACGCAGCCATCTTCGGCGATGTTGCCGTGCAGCACGGCTAGACCGCCTTCGAGCGAATAGGCATTTTCGAGGTTTCGGATGCAGCCGTTGACGCGATCACTGTCGAGGGAATCCCACCGACAATCCTGGCTGAAGGCTTGTTGGGTCGGGATACCAGCAGGCCCGGCGCTGAACCATTTGTGGGTGGCCGGATCATTGGTGCGAATAATATCCCACTGGTCCAGCGCGTCTTTCATGGAAGCGCTGTGTACGGTGGGGAGCTCGGTATTGAGCAATCCCGCCCGATCGAGTTCGCCCAGAATGGCCATGATGCCACCGGCACGATGTACGTCTTCCATGTGGTAGAGCGGCGTATTGGGGGCAACTTTACACAGCTGTGGAATCTTGCGTGATAGCGCATCGATCTCCGCAAGGCCGAAATCGATTTCCGCTTCCTGCGCAGCAGCCAAGAGATGCAGAATGGTGTTGGTGGAGCCGCCCATGGCGATATCCAGTGTCATGGCATTCTCGAACGCCTTGTAACTGGCGACATTACGCGGCAAAACGCTGGCGTCGTCATCTTCGTAGTAACGTTTGGTGATATCGACGATACGACGGCCCGCCTCAAGGAAAAGCTGCTCGCGATCGGCGTGGGTGGCCAGCATGCTTCCGTTTCCAGGGAGTGATAGCCCCAGCGCCTCCGTCAGGCAATTCATGGAGTTGGCGGTAAACATTCCGGAGCAAGATCCACAGGTTGGGCAAGCGCTGCGTTCATATTCCTCAGCTTCTTCATCCGTTACATTGGGATCTACCGCTGCGACCATGGCATCGACCAGATCCAGCTTGACGATCTCGCCCCCCAGTTTGGTTTTGCCCGCTTCCATCGGCCCGCCAGAAACAAAAATGGTTGGGATGTTCAGGCGCAAGGAAGCCATCAGCATTCCCGGGGTGATCTTGTCGCAGTTGGAGATACATACCAGAGCATCCGCGCAGTGGGCATTTGCCATATATTCCACGGAATCTGCAATCAGTTCACGTGACGGCAATGAGTACAGCATACCGTCGTGGCCCATGGCGATACCGTCATCAACGGCGATAGTATTGAACTCTTTAGCAATACCTCCAGCCTGCTCTATTTCCCGGGCAACCAGCTGTCCGAGATCTTTCAGGTGGACGTGGCCGGGAACAAACTGGGTGAAGGAGTTAACCACAGCGATGATCGGCTTACCGAAGTCTTCGCTCTTTACGCCGGTGGCGCGCCAGAGTGCACGAGCACCAGCCATATTGCGACCGTGGGTGGATGTCTTGGAACGGTAATCCGGCATGGTGACTCCTGCACAGGAAATGGGTTACGTGGATATTATGTTTTGGGCGCCTAGAATAGCAGGATGAGCGTGAGTGGAAAACTCAAGCCGTAGCTCGATGAATAATCTTCACGCAAGCCATTCAATGGATCAGGTGATTTTTTAGAGTGTGGCTTAGGCAATAGGATAGAATCGATACTCAGTTGTTTGGGTTTATCGCTTGAGTCTTTCATGGAGAGCACGTTGGACTTGAACAGTAAGTATGCGAGTGACTGGATGGTCTACGGTTCTTATTTGATAGCCTGTTCTGAACAGAGTATTGCCCGGTAGCGGTTTTGACAGAGGATTTACGTTGGAATACAGATTTGAATCTTTGTGTGGCCAGTTGCTGGATGAAGCGAAAAGCTGTCGCCAGCGACGCTTACTTGTGCTGGCGGGTGATCGTCAATGGGGGCGGCAGCAGGTAGCCATACTGCAACAACTGATGATGGAACGTGAACCCTTACTGGCGCCATGCTGGGTATCGGATAAGGGAGCGGGCTGGCCATCGGAGCGGGTCATCCCGGTTAATAAGCACCAGGCGCTACTGGGTAGTGAATTCCAGTTACTGATATTCGATGCCTGCAGTGGCATGAACGCCGATGCGCTTGGTGCCGCCAGTGGCGTGGTGGTGGGTGGCGGTTTGATGGTGCTCTTGATTCCGCCACTGGATCAGTGGGCCGCGTATGCCGATCCGGAATATGAGCGTCTGGCGGTGTGGCCAACTGATGCCTCACAGATGAGGGGAAATTTTCTTCACTGGATGACGCGTCAAATTCGCGATAACGAAAATCTGGTATTAATTGAAGAATCGGCAGCGCTACCTGTGCTCGAGGGTGCCAGGTTTGAACCCAGGGAAAGCGAACAAATTCCGCCCCATACGGGCGATTGCCTAACCGAAGATCAACAGGTTGCGATGGAAGCTGTTCGGCACGTTGCGCTAGGTCATCGACGTCGACCTCTGGTGTTAACCGCCGACAGGGGGCGTGGTAAATCCTCGGCACTGGGCATCGCTGCGGCGAGTTTGTTACGGGAAGGAGCGCAGCGAATTCTGGTGACGGCTCCTAACCTGAATGCAACGGAAGCACTATTTCAGCAAGCTGGCCGACTCCTAAAGGATGCTGACATTGGTCGGGGGTGCGTGTCGCTGGGAGCCGGAAGTATTGAATTTATTGCGCCGGATGAATTATTAAAGCTGAGCCCGGAATGTGATCTGTTGCTGGTGGATGAGGCGGCCGCAATCCCCGCTCCTCTATTGGAAAGCATGCTGACCCGTTACGCGCGCATTGTATATGCCACTACTATCCATGGTTATGAGGGATCGGGCCGTGGTTTTACGCTGCGCTTTAAATCAGTGTTGCAGCAAATCACGCCGCAGTGGCGGCAGTTGCAACTCAATGAACCGATTCGCTGGGCTGCTGGCGACCCGTTAGAGCGTTGGTGTTTCAATACCCTGCTGTTGGATGCCGAGTGTTCGTTACTGGATAGCCCTGAAGAGGCCGGGTTAGCGAAGGAGTTGCAAGATACCCGATTGCTGTGGATGCAGCAGCATGAGCTTTTGGAACAGCCTCAATTGTTATCCCAGCTGTTTGGGTTGTTGGTGATAGCGCATTATCGCACCAGCCCAGCCGATCTCCGCCATCTTTTCGATGGACCGAATTTGAGCATCTTGCTGTTAATGCGCCAGCAGCAGTTGCTGGGCGTTGTGTTAGCGGCTGCAGAAGGGGGCTTTGATCCTGTTTTGAGTCAGTCGGTCTGGCTAGGTAAGCGGCGTCCAAGGGGACATCTGTTACCCCAGTCCCTGGCGGCGCACGCTGGTTTTCTTGAAGCACCGCAACAGCGGTGTCTGCGGGTTATGCGCATTGCTGTGCATCCACAGGTGCAAGGCCGGGGTTATGGTTTGCAACTAGTCAGTGAAGTGGAACGGAATGCGGGCGAGCAGGGTTTTGATAGCGTGGGTGCCAGCTTCGGCGCAACATCATCGTTGTTAAAGTTCTGGCATCGAGCGGGGTGGTTACCGGTGCGGCTGGGGGTGAGCCGTGAAGCAAGCAGTGGCAGTTATTCAGCCATGGTGTTGAAAGCTATCTCGAGCTCGGGTGAAGAACTTAGCACTTGTATCAAGGAGCGTTTCGCACAGCATTTTCCACAACAACTGGCAGAGGTTTATCCTCATCTGGATACCTCTTTGTTGAGTCGATTGCTGGAGTACTCGCGGCAAGGTTACGATGCGGATCCGGCTGGCGCGGAAAGTAAAGAGGATCCAGTGAAACCCAGGAAAATTGTCCATGGGACTTCTGCGTTGCAGCGGCAGGATTGGCTCGATCTGATCAGTTTCGCAGATGGATATCGAGTCTATGAAACCTGTACTCCGGTGTTGCGAACAGCGCTTTTGTCCTGGCTACACAATGATGAAATTGAGCTTCGAAGTAATGAAGAGCGTATCTTGCTGCTGGGCAAAGTGCTTCAACAGTGCTCATGGCCAGAATTGGCCAGAACATTATCAATAACGGGTCGTCAACAGCTATTGAAGCAGCTGCGCGCGCTCTATGCGCGGCAGCTGGATCGCTGTTTACCGAAAGAGTTGCAGGCGTTTCGGGATGCCCTGCGAGAAGGGCAAGCCTGATACTATTTACAGATGATTCTCCGTGAAGGGTCCTGCCAGGCAAATCATCGCAGGGAGCTTCTTAAGGAACTCCAGAGAACCCTTCAGGAAAGAATTCTGGAGTAAGTGTTCGAACGCTCCGACCGCCAGGAATCAAAGATGCTTTTCGAACACTTTTGATCCACGTTGCAGATTGTAGAACTCCTGTTTTGATTCGGGCAGTTGCTCGACGCTGGTTTCACGAAACCCGCGCTCGACAAACCAGTGCGCGGTTCGGGTGGTGAGAACAAACAAGCGTTCAATGCCCTGGTTGCGGGCAAACTCCTCGGCATTTTCGAGCAGTAGATCTCCCCGATTGTCCTTGCGATATTCCGGGTGAATGGCGACACACGCCAGTTCTGCGCAACGAGCGTCGGTAAACGGATGCAGCGAGGCGCATCCGATAATCATGCCATCACGTTCTACCACGGTGAACAGGTCAATTTCATTCTCCAGCTGTTTGCGTGAGCGCCTTACCAGCACGCCCTGTTCCTCTAAGGGCAGAATCAGTTCCAATATGCCAACAACGTCATGAATCGTTGCCTGGCGTGTCGCTTCGTAGCCTTCTTTGGTGACCAGAGTGCCAGCACCATCCCGGGTAAACAGCTCTTGCAACAAGGCACCATCACTACGGTGGCTGATAATATGGCTGCGAGTGACTCCATGACTGCAGGCGTTTATTGCCGCTTGCAGTAGACGTTGCTCGGAGCCTGTAAGCGTTTCCTGTAATGTTTGAGCCTGGGGAATTCGCATCTGGCGCTGGAGTTCGCCTTGTGGGTTGCAGAGTCCCTCGTTGGGGCTGAATAACATTAATTTTTCAGCTTTCAGCGAGATCGCAGTTTGTGTAGAAACCTGCTCTACGGGCAAGTTGAATACCTCACCGGTAGGAGAAGATCCCAGGCAGGAGAGCAGTACCACATAGCCATCATCGAGCAATTGGGAGATCGCCTCATGGTCGATACGCCGAACTTCCCCGGTTTGTTGAAAATCGATGCCATCAACGACACCCAGAGGTTTTGCTGTCACAAAATTTCCAGACACCACACGAATGCGCGCGCCGTGCATTGGTGAGTTGGCAAGCCCCATCGATAACAGTGATTCGACACGAATCCGTAAATTGCCCACCGCATCCTTGACCGAGTCCAGCACTTCCTTGCTGGTGAGTCGTAAGCCATTGTGAAATTGACAAGAGATGCCACGATCGGAAACACGTTGTTCTATCTGAGGGCGTGCCCCGAACACCAATACCAGACGAACCCCCAGGCTGTTAAGCAAGGCGATATCGTGGATGATGTTGTCAAAATTACTGTCCGCCAAGGTGTCGCCGCTCAGGGTGAGCACAAAGGTGGCCCCTCGATGCGCATTGATATAGGGCGAAGAGTGGCGGAAAAAATTTACGTATTCGGCGTTGGTTATGGTCACGCTGACAATCCTGCTGGCCCTGATGTTGTGTTTCTTGCCTGGGAGTCTGTCGGACTCAGGGTTGCCCTACTGCGAAAAAGCCGGGTTTGGTCATTTTCTATGCTCTTTCTTGTTGAATAGAGTGACTATTCGCCTCAAAAGAGTCTAAAAACTGCCTC
>JAUXFT010000085.1 GCA_030622755.1 Aestuariirhabdus sp.
AGCTCGATGTACAGCGCGCAACCCAGGCCTACCTAGAATTCATGCCGATGGTTTCGGTTAATTCAATCTTTGAGGCGCACATTCGAGATTACAGCTGGCAGAAATCGAGCGATATACAGGTCTATGTCGAACCCGGCGCTGGTAAGCTTGGCGCTATCGGTCTGACCTACAACACCGAAAGCATCTACGCCTCCGCCCATACCGACCTAAAAGCCGATGGCCCTACCGTGGTGGAAACCCCACCCAACGTGCTGGGAATTGTCGATGATGGCTGGCAGCGCTGGCTCACCGATCTAGGCAACATCGGCCCCGACAAGGGCAAGGGTGGTAAATATCTGCTGTTACCTCCTGGCTACGAGGGTGAGATCCCGGACGGTTATTTTGTCGTACGCTGCCCAACCTACCGTAACTGGGTGATGGTGCGCGGCTTTGTCCAGGATACCGGAACCGGCGATGCGGCATTGGCGTATTATCGAGAGAACTTCAAGATTTATCCGCTGTCGACAGGCCCCCGCGAAGATGCCAAATACACCAGCCTATCCTTTCAAAAGGGCAACACCACCCATCCTCGTGATTTGGGTTACTTCGAATTGCTGAGCCAGATCGTTCAATATGAACCATCCTCTGCCTTCACCGCCTACGAACTGGGCCTACTGAAGGCGCTGGGTATCGAAAAAGACAAGGCTTTTGCACCGGATGAACGCATGCGCAGGCTGCTGAGCGAAGGTATTACCATCGGCGACACGATAGCCAAAGCGAACGCCTACGCCAACCGACTCGAAGGAGTACGCCGCTACCCGGATCGTAAGTATGAATATCTGTTCATGGGTGGCCGGCATGATTTCATGTCTGGCGATGCGTTGTGGCTCGATGCCCGCACCCTGTTCCACTACGAAGCCATAGTCGTTACCCCGGCCATGACCGCCAAGATCGTTGGCAAGGGCTCGCAGTACCTGTCAGCCTACCGGGACTCCGACAACAACTTCTTGATGGGTGATAACAGCTATCGCCTGCGCTTACCCAAAGGCATTCCGGCAAAGCACTTCTGGTCGGTAACCGCCTACCATCCGGATACGCGGTCGCTGCTGCAAAACGGTACCGCCAAACCCAGCATCAGCTCCTACGACAAGCCGGAGGTTAACCCTGACGGATCGATCGATATCTGGTTCGGCCCCACTGCTCCGGAGGGCCACGAAAAAAACTGGATCAAGACTCTGCCCGGTGAAGGCTGGCAGATCCTGTTCAGGCTTTATGGCCCACTCGAAGCCTATTTCGACAAAAGCTGGAAGCCGGACGATATCATCAAGATGGATTAATCCCTGATAGCGGTGTCTTTACGGGCACTATTACAGGCAATATCACTGTCACTGTCACTAAAGGCAAAAGAGGTCTCCCGAATACCCCAGGGAGACCTCACTTCTAATGAATAAACCAGCCCCCTTCAACATTGCCGCCCTCCTCGTTTACTGCCTGATACAACCCCTATACCAGCACATCTAAAACGGCAGAAATCGTATTGGAGCTCCCCAGAACAAAATATTTTTTAAAGTGACAGACAGTCACACGCCCAACCTCAAAGCCCTGAAATACTACTCTTTGGCAAAGAATTCACCTCGGAAATTTGAGCCAAAAGCATAATCTATATTACCAGCCTTATCCTTAACACCCCCCCAAAACTATCCTTTTCGGGTGGTTCCCCCTCCCCGCAACATTGCTATCGTGAACCCATCAAAAACCAGGGGCAGACCGGCAACGTGTCCCCCCTAACGATTCCAACGGGAGACACACAATGACCCATTCAGCCGCAGCATTGAAACCAATATTAGGTCTTGCCGGCCTCGATTCAGACTTGTCCGAGGAAGAACTGGCGATCCAACAAGCTTGTCACCGCTTTGCCGAAGAGGTGCTGCGCCCAATTGGTGCAGAACTCGACACACTCACTCCGGAACAAGTCATCGCTCCAGATTCAAAATTATGGACGGTACTGCGCCAGGCCAGTGAGCTGGGACTCAGCGTCATGAATATGGCGGAATTGCCCGCTCGCGAGCGCGCTCGAATAATGGCGATCGCAACCGAAGAGATGGCCTGGGGCGATGTCGGCTTGGCCGGCGCCATCCTGGTGAATCAAATGCCAGGATTGTATTCATTACTGGCAGGCAACACCGAGATGGCTGCTTATTGTGAAGGCAAGCTAGGTTGCTGGGGTATCACGGAACCCGATCATGGTAGCGATATGCTCGATGCTGACGGTTCGCTGCGTCCTGCAGGTGTCGCTTACGGACGGCCCAACTGCGTTGCTCGGATCGAGGGTGACAAAATTATCGTCAACGGACAAAAATCCGCCTGGGTTTCCGGTGCCCTCACCGCTCAGGTTTGCGCACTTTATTGCCATATAGAAGAGGATGGCGTTACCCGTCCTGGCATCTCATTGATCGTACCGTTGGACGCTGATGGCGTTACCCGCGGCAAACCCCTCGACAAACTGGGGATGCGCGCCCTCAATCAGGGCGAACTCTATTTCGATAATGTTGAAGTCCCTATCAGTCATTTACTGGCCGGACCGGATGATTACAAAACTTTGGTCCACCACACACTAACCGAAGCCAATGCCCACGTCGGCAATGTCTGCGTCGGGCTCGCCCGCGCCGCCTACGAGCATGCACTTGCCTATGCCCATGAGCGTAAACAGGGTGGCATCGCCATCATCCAGCACCAAAGCGTTCGCCAACGTTTGTTCCATATGTTCCGCAAGGTTGAAGCAGCGCGAGCTCTGGTACGCCGCACCATTGAGTTTAACGCTACGGCTCCTATCCCTGCTTTACAGGGTTCCATTGCGGCCAAGATCACCGGAACCCAGACCGCCTTCGAGGTAGCAAGTGATGCCCTGCAAATTTTCGGCGGCAACGGTCTGACCAAGGAATACCCGATGGAGAAGCTGTTACGCGATGCGCGTGCAGGCTTGATCGCTGATGGTTGCAACGAGATGTTGTCGATCAAGGGCGGCAGCCAGCTGATCGATCCAGAGCTACTTTAAACCGAATCATTGCAAGCGACATAGCCATCCATTGATGGCGCTTCAGAGGACAATATCATGAAACAAAATGCTTATATCGCCGGTGTCGGAATGACCCGCTTCGGCAAACATCTCGATCGCGGACTGAAGTCTCTAACCGTCGAAGCGGTGGAGATGGCCCTGAAAGATGCAGCGATCGATTCTAAAGAACTCGAGGCGGCCTATATGGGTAACGCCGCAGCCGGCATCATCGTAGGTCAGGTGTGTATACCTGGTGAAGTCGCACTGCGGGCTATGGGTATCGGTTTCATCCCGGTCATCAATATCGAAAATGCCTGCGCTTCGGGTTCGACCGCTTTCAATCAGGCCGCGGTAATGGTCAGCGCCGGTCTCTATGATGTGGTGCTGGTCACCGGCTCCGAAAAACTGTTCCACCAAGACAAACGTAAGCCTTTCTCGGTATTTACCGGCGCCGTTGATGTCGAAAATCTGGCCGGAGTCAAGCAACAGATCCTCTCTCAGGCAAAAGCTGCAGGTGTAAAACTGGATCAGGAGAATGCCGATAAGCGCTCATTGTTTATGGATATCTACGCTGCTACGGCGCTGGAACACATGAACACCTACGGCACGACTCAAGCACAGTTTGCCGCTGTTTCTGCCAAAAATGCTTTCCATGGCAGCCTTAATCCGCGCGCCCAATACCAGGATGCTATTTCAATTGAGGAAGTTCTCTCTGCACCGGAGATCGTCTACCCGCTGACCTTACCGATGTGCTCGCCGATTGGTGATGGCGCCGCGGCGGTGATTCTGGTGAGCGAGCGCAAGGCCAGACAACTGGGTCTCAAAGATCCGGTCAAAGTGGTCAGCTCTGTGTTACGCACCGGCTGGGATTATAGCCCTGACGAAGAACGTCATCTGGCTGAAACCTGCGCTTATGAAGCCTACGAAGAAGCGGGTCTGGGTCCTCAGGATCTTGACTGCATCGAACTACACGACGCCTCGGCTCCATCCGAGTTGATCTACTACGAGCACCTTGGCCTGTGCGACAAAGGTGAAGGCGGTCGTCTTATAGAAGAAGGCGAGACTAAACTGGGCGGTCGTATTCCCGTTAACACATCGGGCGGCCTGTTGCGAAAAGGCCATCCGATCGGCGCCACCGGTGTCGCCCAGATTGTTGAACTCACTGAACAGCTGCAGGGCCGATCCGGCAAGCGTCAGGTCGAAGGCGCCCGGGTTGCCATGGCCGAAAACGGTGGTGGCATGATCGGCGAAGATGCCGCGGCATTGGTTGTCACCATTCTGAGCAAATAGGGAGGATTTATGACAGTCACCACGAAAACCACACAGACTAAGGGACGAGATGAATTGATTCTCGCCAACCTGATCAAAAACCGGGTCGAAACTCAACCCGATCTGGATGTGCTGACCTGCGTCTATATTGATGAGCACAATGTCATCCGTGATGAAACACGTAGCTATCACCAGCTCTGGGATAATGCGCAGATCATCGCCGCCGAGCTGATTAATCAGGGCATGCAGCCAGGCCAAAGTTTCGCCCTGGTAATGCAAAACCACCCTGAATTTGTTGAGGCGATGATCGCTGCTTCCATTACCGGGACCATCTTCGTACCCATCGATCCACGGGTTCAGGGCGGCAAATTGCAGTACATGCTGGAGTTCTCAGAGTGTTACGGTGTAATTCTGGCCGACTACGCGCTCGCCAATCTGGAGGCCGTTAAAGGGCAACTGTCCAAACTGGACTGGGTGATACAACTCGGCACTACCAGCGCGACAGAATACCCAAAGGGTGTTAAAAGCCTCAATCAGATCATGAGCAAGACCGCACCCGATCTGCCAATCGTCTCCAAAGATCCTGACGCACCGATGCAGATGCTGTTCACCTCGGGTACCACTGGCGATCCCAAAGCGATCCTGTCCAGCCACCGCCGCTTCGGTGAAGCGATTTCGCTGGGCGCGTTCCTCGGTCTACAGGAGGGTGACCGCCCCTATACTGGCCTGTCTCTTACCCACGCCAACGCACAACTGGTCACCCTCGGATGCTCACTCAAAGCAGGTTTGCGCTGCGTTATCAGCCGCAAATTCACCAAGAGCCGCCTATGGGATGTAACCCGTCAATATGGGTGCACTGTATTCAACCTGCTCGGCGGCATGACAACAGCCATCTACAGTGAAGCCGCCAAGGCTAACGACAGTGACAATCCAGTGCGCTACGTCATCAGCGCCGGCATGCCCAAAGCAATCTGGAGCGATTTCAAGCAACGTTTCAACGTCGAGATCTTCGAGTTTTACGGAGCCGCCGAAGGCGGGCTGACCCTCAATCCGATGGGACGTGGACCGGTTGGCAGTATCGGCATGGCTCCTCCGACGATGGAAGTAAAGGTACTGGATGGCGACGATAACGAATGCCCCCGCGGCACAGCCGGCGAGATCTGTTTCTGTAACGCCGATGGCTCCTCCCCCGTGGTTAAATATTTTAAGAATCCTGAAGCTTCCAGCAAAAAAACCAACGGCGGCTGGCTGCGGATGGGTGATGTCGGCCATATGGATGATGCTGGCTGGTTGTTTTTCCACTATCGCGACGGTGGCGGCATCCGCCGTAATGGCGACTTCGTCAACCCGTCATTTGTCGAGAAGTTGATCGCTGGGCAACCTGATATTTCAGATGTGTTCGTCTATGGCGTCCCTGCACAGTCAGGTGCACCCGGTGAAAAAGATGTGGTTGCGGCGATCGTTTCCGCCGATGAAAACTTTGATCCAGACCGGCTGTTTAGAGTGTGCCGCCAGGAACTGGAACCCAACTTCGTACCCAGTTACCTGCAGTTGGTCGAGGATATTCCCAAGACCGCATCGGAAAAACCGCAGGAGCGTTTCCTGTTGGAGATGTTCAACGCTGATGGTGCTGTGATCTATAGCTGAGTCCGTTAATAATTTATTAACAAGGCTATCAAACAATTTAGCAAGAAATTTATTAAACAAAACAACAACTTAGACAGCTTACTTAAGGATTCTATTATGAATAACGATCGCAAAATTCTGATATACGGCGCCAGTGGTTACACCGGAAAACTGGTCGCCGAGTCTCTGGCCCAGCGCAACATCCCCTTCTATTTTGCTGGCCGAACTCGCTCGCGACTCGAGGATGCCTTGAAAGTGGTAGAGGAGCGCCACGGCGCGCCTGTCGACGCCGAAATCGTCACCGCCAGCAACAGCCCGGAAGAGTTGATGCCGCTGTTTGAAAAAGTTGAGGTTGTTATCAACGTGTCTGGCCCCTTCATGCAGATCGGTTGGCCCATCGTCGAAACCGCGCTGGCAGCTGGATGCCACTATCTGGACACCACCGGCGAGCAGGACTGGACCAATGCGATAAAAGAGAAATATGGCCAGGCGTTTGCTGACAAAGGTTTATTGCTCTGCCCTGCTTGCTCTTACATGTGGACCGCCGGTGCGCTTGCGTCCGAGGTGATGCTCGAAACTGAAGGTGTCGATAGTCTAGATATTGTCTACCAGATCGACCACGGCCTGCCATCTGAAGCATCGACCAAGTCGTTCCTGCGCATGGTCTGCAACGACGTCTCCCAGTATTACCTCGAGTTAAATGAATTCAAGGCGTGGCCCAACGATCAGATTATTAACGCCGTTGTACCCCATCGTGGCGCCACCCTTAGCGCACACCCCTGGGGCGGCGCCTGTGAACCGATCTGGTTTAAGGACGATGATCGGGTGCGTAATTGCAAAGTGGTCACCGCTATCGGTGAACATATGGTGCAAGGCGTAGTACAGGCCATTCAGGCGTTCAATGAGCATGCCGCCCACCTACCCGCAGACGAACGCGAGGCGTTCACCAACCAAATGGGCTCACAAATGGATACTGGGGAACCGCCAAAGGATCATGTCGATGTTCAGCGCAGCGTCATCGTGGTCAATGGCCAGGGTCGCCAAATCACCAAACAGCTGGTGATGAACCTATCTGCGCCCTACACCTGGACGGGTGACATCTGCGCCGAAGCGGCCGAGCGCCTGACCAACGGTCAGTTGAAGCAAACAGGCTTCCAGTCTGCCGCCAAGGCCTTTGGTCACCGCGAATTGCTCGACGTGTTTCATGAGCGAGGATTCTGCAGCCTTCCTGCCTAATCGTGGTAACTCCAAGCAGGCACAAACTCCCAGGGTTCGTGCCTGCTCTCAACAAATATTCTGTAGTTCGCTACTGACCAACCAACCAGCAGCGTCTTATTTCCATCCTTTTCGGGTGGCGGCGGTTGCTGATCAGTTTGATACCTTAACGATTAAGCAATTCGGCTGCCTTTAACGCACCGACAACTATCGACAACTATAACTACGGCCCGAGCGGCCAGTTTTTGAGGCTAATTATGAACAGTTCAGGGATAGATAGTGCGCCACGCCCAAAGGTTCCAACCTGGGCTCGCGCTTTAAGCGAAATGCAGCGCATCCTGGTGTGGGACTTTCCGGGAGCAAAAACCATCAAGATGGCCTGGACCATTAATCTGCACAAAATCATTACCCTGTTCATCATTCTGGGGATGATGTTCCATTTTGATAACTTCACCACCGGCGCCTGGATCTACCTGGCGATTCATGGCATTTACGGCTACTGCTGGCTGATGAAGGATTTCAGTTTTCGCGACCACCGCTGGGAAACCAGGACCAGCATCTTCGGGGCCGTCAATCTCTATCTGATTCTGGTGGGCTGGTATTGGTTGTTACCTTACCTGTTCTTCGCCAATACAGTAATGCCCAGCAACTTTACCCTGTTCTTCGCGGTCGCCCTGCACACCCTGGGTGTGGTACTGACCGTCGCCGCCGATTGCCAGCGTCATTTCACCCTCAAATATCGTAAAGGACTGATGACCGGTGGTCTGTTCAAGTACACCCGTAACCCCAACTATCTGGGCGAGGTGATGATCTACTCCTCGTTCGCTGTAATGGCCGATCACTGGTTGGGTTGGCTGGTCGTGTGCTACGCCACCTTCAGCGTATTTATTCCCAACATGCTGGCCAAGGATGCCTCCATCTCTCGCTACCCCGGCTGGGCTGAGTACCAGGCCCAGAGTGGCTTACTTATTCCCTGGCAGTTAATTAATGGTAAGGCACTGACTGAACTGTTTCGCAGTCAGGAGTCAACGACAGAAAAAACTCGGACCTCTTGAGGAAAGCAGTTATGACCAGAGCAGACTATCACCGTCAATTGTTTCTGTCCGCAGCCATTTTTAACTGGCTGGTAGGGTTCGGGTTCATCTTCCTATACCGTCCGGTATTGGGCGTATTAGCTCCGGAAACCCTGCCGCAACACACGCTATTTCTGCACCTGTTCGCAGTCGTGGTGATCTGTTTTGGTATCTCTTACTTGCAAATTAGCCGCGACTGCAAGCGCCACCCTGATTTGATCAAACAGGGTGCGCTTGCGAAAGCCGCCATCTTTTTTATGGTTTTTGGCTACTGGCTTGGCGAGCTGATCGACTGGAAATTGCTGTCACTGGCCGCCGTGGATCTTATTTACAGCCTGCTATTTATAGAGTGCCTGCGGTACCAACGACAACAAGCAGCACCTGCCGGACCGGCTACGAACAACTCGGCGAAAAGCAACAATATTGAACAAATAACAGAGGGTTCAAAGCATGTCATCTAACACAAATCCTTTAGACAACTTTAAGGTCACCAATAAAGTTGCACTCGTTACCGGCGCCGCCCAGGGTATTGGCGCTGCTTGCGCAACACTACTGGCCCAGGCTGGTGCCAAAGTGGTCTTAACCGACCTGCAGGAAGACAAAGTCGGCCAAACAGCACGCCAGTTGACGGAGCAAGGGCTACAGGCAACTTCTTGCCAACATGATGCGTCCGAACCAGACGATTGGGATCGTGCGGTCAGCACTTGCCTGAGTCATTTCGGGGGGCTGGATATCGTCGTTAACAACGCCGGAATTTTCCTGGGTGGATTGTTAATGGAAAACAGCTTGAAGCAAGTCCGCAAGATCAACCAGATTAACATCGAGTCGGTTTTCCTGGGAATGAAGTACCCGGTAGCGGCAATGAAACCTGGCGGTATCGCAGGTAACGGGGGCACCATCATCAACCTCTCCTCCATGGCAGGCTTGGTCGGCGTTCCCGGACATACCGCCTATGGCGCCAGCAAAGGTGCTGTTCGTCTTTACAGCAAACATGCGGCGGTCGAATTCGCCAAACTTGGCTACGGCATTCGGGTCAACTCGGTTCATCCGGGATTGATCGATACCGCAATGGGTGACCAGGCGTTCCAGGATTTTGTTGATATGGGGCTAGCTCCGGATATAGCTGCAGCCAAGGCTTACGTGGAGCAGCTAACGCCGCTGGGCCGATTGGGCACCGCAGAAGAGGTTGCCCAAACCGTGTTATTTCTGGCTTCCAATGCCGCAAGCTATATCACTGGAGCTGAATTCGTTGTCGATGGCGGCGTGACAGCCCAGTAAAGAAAACGATTGATTCACTCCACTTCGATTATGAGGTAAGTACCCATGCGTTTAGACAATAAAGTTGCCCTGATTACCGGTGGTGCCGCCGGGATCGGTGAAGCCACCTGTATCCGTTTTATCAACGATGGCGCCCGTGTCGTCATTGCTGACATCAATCAAACACAGGGTCAGGCGTTGGCCGAGCGTCTCGGCGAAAGTGCCCTGTTCGTTACCCTCGATGTAACCCAGCCACAGCAATGGCAAAGCGCAATAGAGAGCACGTTGGAAAAGTTCGGTAGACTGGATATCCTGGTCAATAATGCCGGCATTGTCATTCCAGGAAACATTGAAGAGTGCACATTGGAAGACTGGCAACGCACCCAATCGATCAATAGCGATGCTGTTTTCCTGGGAACACAGGCAGCCATTAAAGTGATGAAGGTGAACAGCGGCGGCTCAATTATCAACATCTCCTCTATGGAAGGGATCATTGGGGAACCGAATTTGCCAGCCTACAATGCCAGCAAAGGCGCGGTAAGAATCTTTACCAAATCTGTCGCTCTACATTGCGCTAATCAAGGCTATAACATTCGTGCCAATTCGGTTCACCCAGGTTACGTGATGACTAAACTGGTTGCCGATGCCATCGCTTCACTGCCCGAAGATCAAGCCAAGGAATACCAGCAAAAAGCTCTAAGTAATATCCCGATGGGAAGGATGTCGGAACCCAAAGAGATCGCAGGCGTCATTGCCTTCCTGGCCTCTGAAGACGCTAGCTACATAACCGGTTCCGAGCTGGTAGTTGATGGTGGTTATACGGCCAGATAGTATCCAGCGCAGGGCTAAGTAGCCAGTTTTCGGGCTCGGCTGAGTAAATTCCAAATTGTTCAGAGGTAATGCCCTAGACTTGAGAAAAGTTAACGATCCCTCCTTTGATTTATTCAAAACGGGCTACAGGCTACGGATTCAATGACAACCTCTCATTTCGCCAATCCAGCCTCGCTGGTGCTGACCACTAAACTCAATTGTCCTTTCGTAGCGGAATCGGACCTGCTTCCCCGCCCTGCTCTGGAATTACTATTTCAACAGAGCCGGGACAAGCAACTAATTTTACTAACAGCCTCAGCGGGTTACGGTAAATCCACGCTGATGGCTCAGTGGTACCGTAACCTCGAGAGAGAACGGATTCCTGTTGCCTGGCTGACACTGGATGAAGATGACAATGATCCCGGACGCTTGTACAACTATTTGCAGCTGGCACTTAAAACGAACGACCAATATGAGGATTCAGCTACGACATCGCTGGATAATCTGCGTCGAGTCAACAAGGCTCATGGGGCACTGTTAGCACAGTTATTGGAAAAGCCCGAATCACCGCAAGTACTGTTTATCGACGAATTTGAAGCATTGACTAATCCCGAGGCTCAACGTCTGCTGCAGCTGTTACAACAACAGATGCCAGTCGGCCGACAACTGGTGATCGCCTCACGGCTAAAGCCCGGCTGGCCGTTGTCCAAGCTAAAATTAAAGGGTTCCCTACTGGAGCTGAGTGACCATGAACTTCGCTTCAGGATCGAAGAAGCCGATGCATTGCGGACACTCAAGAGCGCCGCAAACCTTGATGAACCGTTGGCACAAAAACTGATCGAAAAAACCGAAGGTTGGATTGCGGGAGTTCGCCTGGCGCTACTTTGTTTCGCGGGCCGTGACAACCCGGAACACTGGATTGAAAAGATCAGCGGTGCCATGAGTGAGATCACCGATTTTCTGACCGAAGAGGTCTATCAACACCTTTCAACAGAGCAACAACAGTTTTTGCTGAAAATTTCGGTGCCCAACCGAGTCTGCGCACCACTGTGCGAAGCAATTACCTATAACGCCGATTCCCAAACACTACTCGATAGCTTTTGTGAGAAAGGCTTGTTTTTGCAACCGTTGGATGAACGGCGCCATTGGTATCGTCTGCACGGATTGGTTCGGGAATTTTTGCACAAGCGACTACAGCAGGAATTCCCACAACAGTTGCAGATGGTACAGGGACTTTCGGCGCAATGGCTGGCCGCTCAGGGTGATGTATTGGAAGCGCTTCACCTGGCGATAGAAGCCGACCAGACTCTGTTCGCTTGTCAATTGCTGGAGTCCAATGTCAACTATCTGGTACAGCAAGGGGAACTGCAAACACTGAACGATCTGGCCGATCGACTACCTGAAGAGATGCTGCAGCAAAGCCCTGAACTGATGACGGGATTGTGTTGGTCGTATATCTTTATTCACGACATTGAGCGCGCCGACAAACAATTGCTACGGTTAAAGTTACTAGCGAAATCGCATCCCGAGGGTTCGCCATTACAAGCCAAACTACTGACCATGGAGCCCATGCTGTTGGTATACCGTGACCAGGCACCACAAGCGGCAGCCCTGGCTCTAGCCAACTTACCAATACTGAATGAAGAGGATAAATTCCAGCGTGGAGTGCTCGCCAATATCGCAGCGTATGTTAAACAGGGATTTGATGAATTCGAAGAATCACAGCAGCTGCAGCTGCTGGCCCGCGCCTGCCATCTGCAATCGGGTAGCACCTACGGTTTAGCCTACTCCGACCTGATCAGCTCAATGGCCGATCATGTTGCTGGCAAACTGACAACAGCGCGTGATCACTATGCAAAAATTGGCGAAGGGTCAGATTATCGCGCAGGGAACGATTCAGGCATTGCCCGGGCCGTATCCTGTGGCATCGAAGCTGAACTGCTCTACGAACTCGATCAGTTGGATGACGCCGAAGCACTGTTGAATCAGTACTTTCCCATCGCGATAGATAACACCACTCCTGATCAGGTGATCGTCGGTCATATTGTCAATGCCAGGATCGCGTTTGCTCGGGGTCATTTCGAAACAGCTTACTCACGCCTGGACGAAGGCGAAGTGACAGGCTTGCGTTGGCCGCTACCGCGACTCGTCAATGCCATGCGTTGGGAGCGAGTCAGGTTTGCGCTACTGCGCGGCCAGCAGCAAGCGGCGACCACATTTGCCGCCAAGATCCCTGTCCTGCCGTCGATTGAATCCCCCGATGCCTTCTTCCATACGGTAGACGCCATCACCGCTAGTGACTTGACGCCGCTACGCTTGATGATAAGTTCCGGTGAATCTCAACAAGCACTGGATCAGCTGGATAAACTGATCATCGAATCATCCCGGCGCCCCATCCGCAAACTGAAATTGCTCGGCGTCAAAACGCTGGCTCATCTGAAGCTTAACCAAATTCGTGACGCCAGACGTGCACTGACCCAGGCGCTCGACCAAGGCCGCGAATTTGGCGCCATCCGTTCGTTAATTGAAGAAGGCACAACGATTATCGAACAGATACAAGCTCTGTCCAACGAATGGCGCGCCCAACCTACCGAGCTCAATAAGGAACGGCTGAATTACCTGGATCTGCTGCTCAATGCTGCAGGGGCAGAAAATCAATCAACCAGCGACCAATTCTCACCGCTAGCAGAATCATTATCAGACCGGGAGTTGGAAATTTTGCAGCTCATCGGCACCGGGCTTAAAAACGATATGATCGCAGAACAGCTTTTTCTTTCAGTCAATACGGTTAAATGGCACTTACGGCGCGCTTACGAAAAACTGGGTGTCGGTTCAAGATCAAAAGCACTCGAACAATGCCGGAAACGAAGATTGATTTAGTAGCGGGCCAACCCGCCATCAAGGGTCTTCTTGTATATCGGGGGTTAAACTACCACCGTTACTTTAACTCATTTCCAATAGCTCAGACTTGATCTAATCGTTACTCGTTTTATCCCACCCCCCGTGTATTAACCTTCAAATTTTATACTTCAATATCTCAGTGAGAAGTACTGACAAGTTAACTTTTTCGGATACGTTTAGTCGGGCATAAACTCTCAGGAAACCACTACCCTCCAATCATTGAACGCACTTACCCTGAGATTCCGATAATGATTAGCGGACACCAAGCGCCTACCAGGATTGAATAGATTATGGACCGATGCATGAGCACGCAGAAACCGCTGTGCCT